>NZ_JBFACU010000020.1:0-147517 GCF_040641015.1 Streptomyces sp. NPDC021356
TACGGTCCTGGTCTGGCGGACCGGGTGCGGGCCCTGGCGCCCGAGGGGATCACCGCCGCAACCGACCTGTTCGGAAGGGAGGTGGCCGAGACCGCACTCAAGCTCGGCGTGGCACCCGAGCGGATCACCGTCGTGGCCGACGGCCCCGCCCCGCCGCCCGGTGTGCGCAAGCTGGGCGCCCTCGACGCGGCCCCGGGCACCCTGGAGCGGATCGCCGACGCAATCCATTCTGGCGAGATCACGGTGCCGATCGCGGCGACCTTCCCGGTCGAGCGGATTCGCGAAGCCGTGACGACGCAGGCCGAGAGGCACGTGCACGGCAAAATCGTGGTCGCACTGTGAACCGACACAAGGTGAACTCAGCGACCAGGATTACCGACTTCGGCGTTTCGGGGCCTGATGTGTGTCGGGATCGGTGGCGCGCTTTTGCCGGGCAGATCTCAGTCGCTCGCGCCGAGAGTGTGCGCAAGTGCGTCGAGGGTCACGTCGACGATGGCGCGCAGCTGCTCCGTGCTCGTTCCGGCTCTGCTCATGACGGCGAGGGACTGGTTCACGGCCGCGAGGTGGGTCGCGAAGGACTCGGCCGCCTCGTCGTCCAGTCGGCCGGCCTTCAGCGCGGCGCGTAGCCGGGTGTGCTGGAAGCCGATCGCCTCCCGTGCATGCGCCGCCACGCTCGGGCTCAGCACCGGGGTCGCCATGACAGTTTGGGCCACCAGGCATCCGTCGGGCAGACCGGGGTCCGCGATGCGTTCCAGGGTGATGTCGAAGAACGCCCGCGCGGCTGCCAGGGGCTGGTCGGCGGCACAGGACAACGCGGCGTCGTACCTGTCTCCGTAACGCGTGGTGTAGCGATCCAGGCAGCGCATGAAGAGCGTGTCCTTGTCGCCGAGGGAGGAGTAGATGGAGCTGCGGTTGAGCCCGGTCGCCCGGGACAGGTCGTCCACCGACGTGTCCGCGTAGCCGGCCCGCCAGAACTGGATCATCGCGGCATCGAGCGCTGTGGCGATGTCGAACTGCTTCTTGCCTGCCATGCCGCACCTCCCTCTTGCTCTGCCCTTCCTGGTGGAGACCATCCTCTCATCTTGAACCGACCAGTTCAAGATGGGGTAGGGTGAAGGCATGATCAAGGCCGGACACCCCGCAAACCGCACAGCGCAGCGACACGCGCACCGCGTGCTCGCGGTCGGCGCCATCGCGTCCGTCTACACCGTCGTCATGGCGGGCGGAACGCTGACGATCCCGCTGTACGTGCTGTGGGCCTCGCAATTCGGCTTCGGACCGCTCACCACCGTTGCCGTGTTCATCGCCTACGTCGTCGGAGTCGTCGGCACCCTACTCGTGGCCGGTTCACTGTCCGACGCCATTGGCCGCCGTCCCGTTCTCGCGCTGTCGCTCGCCCTCACGGCGCTGAGCACTCTGGGATTCGCACTGGCGGACGGCCTCACGGTCCTGTTGATCTCGCGTGTGCTGAGCGGCGTGGCGACCGGGCTCATCACCGCGACGGCAACGTCGGCGATCGCGGAACTCGTGCGCGGGCGCAGGACGGCAGCAGTGCTGAGCACCGCGGCCAACATCGGCGGCCTAGGTCTCGGCGTCGTCGCCGCGGGCGTCCTGGCACAATGCGTCACGGCACCGACTCACACCGTGTTCTGGTGCTACCTGGCGACGTGCGCCGTCGCCGGCGTCTCCTGGCTGGTCATCCCCGAGACCGCAGAAGAGACCGCAGACCGAACGGCGTGCCGGCAGCCTCGTATCCGTCGCCCCGTCTTTCCCGACGGAGCGAGCCGGGTGCGGTCGTTCGTCGCCAGCGGCGTGCTCGTCGCGGCCTCCTCGGGCGTCAACGGGTTCTTCTCCTCGCTGGCTCCTGCGTTCCTGCGCGATGACCTGGGTGTGTCGAACTTCGCCGTCATCGGCGTGGGTGTCGGCGCGCTGTTCATCAGCGCGCTGCTGGCGCAGATCGTCACGCCTGCGGCCCTTGTGCGACGCGACATGGGGACGGCCCTCCTGGTCGTGGGGATGATCGTCATCGAGGCCGCGCTGTGGACCCACTCCGTGCCGCTTTTCATCGTCGGCACTGTCTTCGCCGGCGCGGCAGTCGGAACGCTGTTCCGACATGGTCTGAGCGTCACCGACGCACTGTCCGATCCCGGCAATCGAGCCGAGCTCAATGCAACCTACTTCTTGTTCCTCTACTCCGGGCTCGTCGTCCCGGTCCTGCTGCTCGGTTTCGCCGATCAGGCCGTCGGGACACGGGTCTCCAGCACCATGCTCGCCGCTCTCGTCGTGTCCACGGCGCTCGTGGGCCTCGCCCTCGGCCGACGCACCGAACCAACCAACACACCTCACACCTTCAGCAGACCGTCCACACACCTCACACCAGTGGAGGAGAATCATGAATGATCCCGCAAGCACCCCACGCGTCTCCGGCAACCCGGTCCGTGACCTGCCGCTGCCCGACCTGGCCGGTTTCACCCACCGTTGGGTCGACGCGGACGGCGTCCGGCTTCACGCGGTCGAGGGCGGCCGGCCGGACGGTCCAGCCGTCGTGCTGCTCGCCGGGTTCCCGCAGACCTGGTGGGCATGGCGCAAGGTGATGCCGAACCTGGCCGACCGATTCCGAGTCATCTCGATCGACCTGCCGGGCCAGGGCCACTCCGAACGCCCGGACATCAGCTACGACACGCACACGGTCGCTGCGCACGTCCACGCCGCGGTCAAGGCGCTCGGAGTCTCGACATACTGGCTGGTCGCCCACGACATCGGCGCGTGGGTCGCCTTTTCCCTCGCCTTGAAGTACCAGAGCCAGCTGCGTGGCCTGGCACTGCTCGACGCCGGGATCCCGGGCATCACACTCCCCGACGCCATTCCGACCGACCCCGAGCAGGCGTGGAAGACCTGGCACTTCGCCTTCCACCTCGTGCCCGACCTGCCCGAGGCACTGCTCGCCGGCCGCGAGCGGGAGTACGTCGGCTGGTTCCTGAAGGTCAAGACCCTTTCCTCTGACACCTTCGACGACGCCGAAATCGAGCAATACGCCGCGTCCGTGGCCGCCGGCGGCGGTCTCCGTGCATCCCTGGCCTACTACCGGGACGCCGCCGAGTCGGCGCAGAAGAACCACGAGGCGCTGGAACAACAGCGCCTGACGGTCCCGGTTCTCGGGATCTCCAGCAGCCACGGCTCCATCCCCGACATGGCAGCTTCCATCGGGCCGTGGGCCGACCACGCCACCGGGATCGTCGTGCCGGACGCAGGACACTTCATCCCCGATGAACAGCCCGAAGCCGTCGCTGCCGCTTTGACCGACTTCATCACCGAAGACGATTGAGACTGGGCGGAAGCATGTGGGAGAACCGGCGCCCGCACCCCTGGCCAGTGTCCTGCGCCGGAGATCCGTCGGCAGAAGCGGGCGAGGGAGTCGAGGATCTCTTCGGCGGTCTTGGTCCAGATGAGCGGTTCGGGGTCCTCATTCCAGTCCTTGAACCATGCCCGGCTCTCTGCTTCCAGGGTCTGGATCTTGTGTGCCCCACGACGTGACGGCCTCCGCCGCGCTCGCGGCCCGGCCGACGGAGGCGAGGCGGTGATGACTTCGCCCGTGGCGACATCGAACGCGGCGAACAAGGTGGTCAAGCCGTTGCGCACATAGTCGTGGGCGCGCCGCTCGGGCATGCCCGCAGGGCAGGTGGGTTTTGCTGGTCAGTCCGCCTCGGGAGCGGCCGAGACCGGGACTGCGGAGCCCCCTTTTTCGGGCTCCCGCCACATGCTGGTGGGCCCGGACGACGGTGGAGTCGACCGACACCAGCCAGCCGATGACACCGGCCGCGCCCGCCCGAGTCCGGGCCGCCCGCAGCAGATGAACTCCCACTCCGTATCGGTCAGTTCATGACGACGTATCATGACCGTGGTCCACCACCCGAGATCAATTGAAGACACTGCCTGGTCCTTCTGGACCTGCCGCGCCTTTTGCCGAACACGCTCCACCAGCGGTTGTACCGGCAGATCGGTCTGCGACAGGTGAGCTGCGGCCCGGACCGGCGCAGGACCTCGTTCTCCTGCTCCAGCAGCTTGATCCGCTGACGCGCGATCCGTAGTTCTGCGTTCTCCTGCGTGGTCGTTCCGGGTTTCACCCCGGCGTCGATGTCCGCGCGGCGCATCCACTTCGACAGCGTCACCGCGTCGACTCCGAAGTCGGCGGCCGCCTGCTCGATTGGCACACCCGGGCCGCGGTTCCTCGCGACCCGCACGACGTTCGCGCGGAACTCCTCGGGATATGGGCTGGGCACAGCGACATCCTTCCCACCCGGCGCGTCACTGGCAGCGCCGGCAGTCAGGTGGAAGGTCCAGGGCGCCAGCCCGCCACCGGGACAGCGGCACGCAGCGCCTGTGTGTACTCCTCGGCCGGGGTGTCCAGGACCTGTGCGCAGTCACCGTGTTCGACCACCCTTCCGTGGCGCAGCACCAGCACGGTGTCGCACAACTGCCGTACCACCGCGAGGTCGTGGGAGATCAGAAGGTAGGCGATGCCCGTCGCTGAGCGGATGTCCGCGAGCAGGTTGAGGACCTGCGCCTGGATGGACACGTCCAGGGCGGAGACGGCCTCGTCCAGGATCAGGACGCGGGGTTCAGCGGCGAGGGCTCGCGCGATGGCGACGCGTTGGCGCTGGCCGCCGGAGAGTTCGCGTGGGCGGGCCGTGGCCTGACGTTCGGTCAGGCCGACCTGGTCCACCAGTTCGGCGCGCCGGGCCGCCCGTTGGCCGGTGGTCAGCTTGGTGTGGTGGCGCAGTACCTCGTCGACCGCCGCTTGGGCGCTCTGGCTGGGGTCGAGCGAGGTGTAGGGGTCCTGGAAGACGATTTGCATCTCCCGCGCTCTGCGGTCGCGTTCCGCCGAGCGCCGGGCTGGGGCCGTGCGGTCGCGGCCGAGGACGGCGATGCTGCCGGCGCTGGCCCGTTCCAGACCGACGAGTATGCGGGCGATGGTGGTCTTGCCCGATCCGGATTCGCCCACGATGCCCAGTGAGCCTCCTGGCTCGATGGCGAATGTGACCTGGTCGACGGCTGTGTGGTGGGTGTGGCCGCTCATGCCGTCCGGAACGCGGAAGGTCTTGCTGAGGCCGGTGACCGATACCGCGTCAGCGCTCATGACTTTGTCTCCCGGGCGTTGATCTCGGTGACCCGGTGGCAACGGACCAGGCCGCCGTGGAAAGGTTCCAGTCGCGGCCGCACCGCGTGGCACGCTGGTTGGACGTGGGCGCAACGCTGCGCGAACGCACAGCCGTTCCCGGCCTCGAAGGCCGACACCGGGCGTCCTGTGATGGCATCGAGACGCTCGGCCCGTTGCTCGATCGAGGGGCGCGAGCCGAGGAGCCCCAGGGTGTACGGGTGGGCAGCGCGGGTGTGCAGTTCGGTTGCTTCGCGGAGTTCGATGATCTGGCCGGCGTACATCACGGCGACCCGGCCGCAGACCGCGAGGGCCAGGTCCAGATCATGGGTGATGAAGACCATCCCGAGGCCGCGTTCGCGGCGGAGTCGGTCGAGGATGCCGACGACCTCGGCCTGGATGGTGACGTCCAGGGCGGTTGTGGGTTCGTCCGCGAGGATGAGCCGGGGTTCGGCGAGCAGCACTGATGCGATCATGACGCGTTGCAGCATGCCGCCGGAGATCTCGTGCGGGTGCTGCCGCAGCCGCCGTACCGGGTCGTCGATGCCGACCTCGGCCAGCACGGCGGCGGCCCGGGCCTCGGCTTCCTTGCGACGGACGCCGCGGTTGCGGACCAGGGCTTCCGTGAGGAAGGCGCTGATGCGGCGGGTGGGGTTGATGTGTGCGCGAGGGTCCTGGAAGACGACACCGACGCCGTTGTCGCGGTAGCCGCGCAGCGCGCCGGCGTCCATCGCGCCGACCTCCTTGCCGTCGAAGCTGATGGTGCCGTCGAGTCGCGTGCCCGGCGGCAGCAGCCGGGTGATGGCGCGCACGGTCATGGACTTGCCGGATCCGGACTCGCCGACCAGGCCGAGGGCTTCACCGGGGGCGAGGGTGAGGTTGATGTCGTCGAGTACGGTCTTGTGGGCGTCGGCCCCTGGGTCGTCGCCGGCGAGGCGCACGGTGAAGTCACTGAGTTCCAGTAGCGGTGTGGCGGTCATGAGAGCGCTCCGGTGAGGGCTTTGCGCATCCTGGGCTGTGCGCGGCGGCGCAGGTAGGGCTGGGGGCGCTCGCCGTTGATACGGGCGCCGAGGACGGTGAGCGAGAGCACGCAGAGCACGATGAGCACCCCGGGCGCGAGGATCGGCAGCCAGTAGCCGCCCATCAGGGCGTTGCTGTCGCTGACCATGACGCCCCAGTCGGGGGTGGGAGCCTGGACGGCAAGGCCCAGGTAGGACAGGGAGGCGAGGTCGAGCAGTGCGTAGCCGAACGCGATGGCGGTCTGCCCGAGCACCACCGGGGTGATGTTGCGCAGGATGTGGCGCAGCGTGATCCGCAGCACGCCGAAGCCCTGGACGGTGAGCGCGTCGACGTAGGGGCTGACCCGTTGCTGTCGGGCGGCGGCCAGCACGATGCGGGCCAGGAAGGGGACGTAGGCGATCGACAGGGCAGCGACGGCCGGGGCCAGGCCGGGACCGAACAGGGCCACTGCGATGACCGCCAGCAGCAGGCCGGGAGTTGCGTAGACGAGGTCGAAGAGGCGGGCGATGACGGCGGCCACCGCCCCGCCGGACCAGGCGGCGGCGAGGGCGAGGGGAATGCCGGCGAGCAGGGCGACGGCCACGACCAGGACGGGGCCGATCAGGCTGGTGCGTGACCCGTACATCAGCCGGGATGTGATGTCCCGGCCCAGGCCGTCGGTGCCGAGCAGGTGGGTGGTGGAGGGCGCGGCGTAGGGGTCGAGCACGGACTGGGCGTCGGGGTCGTGGGGGGCGAGCAGCGGGGCGGCGATCGCGATGACCAGCACGATGGCGAGGAAGACCGCGGCGGCGGTGCCGGCCGGTCCGAGCAGCGTCCGTAGCCGGGTCAGGCGTGTGCGGGGCGGCCGTGCGGGGGCGGTGTCGGGGGGCCGGGTGGGTGCGGCGGTCATGTGGTCCTTCCGGTGCTGCGCAGTCTCGGGTCGATCAGGGCTTGGGCGAGGTCGCTGAGGGCGTTGCAGATGACGAAGGCCGCGACCAGGAGGAGTGAGACGGCCTGTACCACCGGGAAGTCCTTCTGGGCCACGGAGCTGATGGTGAGCTGTCCCATGCCGGGAACGGCGAAGGCGGTCTCGACGATCAAGGTGGCGGCGAACGTTCCGGAGGTGAGCAGCGCGACGGCGGTGACGATCGGGGGCAGGGCGTTGCGGAACACGTGGTCTCGGAGGACCGCCCAGCGGGGCAGGCCGCGCACGAGAGCGGTCTGGACGTGTTCCTTCGCCAGTTGTTCGCGCAGCGCGTTGCGTGTGATCCGGGCGAGGAAGCCGCAGTTGGTGAGCGCGAGCGCGGCGGCCGGCAGGACCAGGCCCCGGACCTCGCCGCCGGCGCCGGTGCCGAGACCGGAGGCGGGGAACCAGCCCAGATGGACGGCGAAGGCCGAGATCAGCAAGGCGGAGGTGACGAACGGGGGGACCGTGACGGAGAGCGAGGTCAGGGCGTTGGCGGCGGTGTCCACCGGGCCCGGCCGCAGCGCGGCGGCGGCGCCGAGACCGAGGCCGAACACCACGACCACGCTCATGGTGAGGGCGACGAGCATGAGAGTGACACCGAGTCCATGCCCGACGCGGCCGGAGACGGCCTGACCGGTGACCATGGAATGGCCGAGGTCACCGTGGAGCACGCCGGTCAGCCAGTCCCAGTAGCGGACCGGCAGCGGCCGGTCGAGGTGGAGTTGGTGGGCGACCGAAGCGCGGGCGGCGGCGGACGGCGCGCGGCTGCCGAACAGGACGTCCTCGGGGCTGCCGGGCGCGAGGTAGAGGCTTCCGAAGATCACTACACTCGACAGCAGGAGCGTGGTGGCCAGTCCGCCGAGGCGGTTCAGCAACAGCCGGCCCATCAGGGCGCACCCATCGAGGCGGCCCAGGCGTTGTCCATGTAGGAGAAGGTCAGGGGGGCTCCGGTGACTGCCTTGTTCTGGAACAGCAGGGCGCGGGGCGCCACGATGGGGATCCAGGGCAGGTCCCTGGCGATGACCGCCTGGGCCCGGGTCACGTACTGGGCGCGTATCCGCTGGTCCGGTGTGCCCTGGGCCTTGGAGAGGTCGGCCTCGACGGTGGGATCGGTGTAGCCGTTGAAGTTCTGCGCGCCGTTCTTGGTCGCGTAGCTTGCGTACATGTTCGCGGCCTCGGGGTATTCCAGGTAGTTGATGGTGAGGAAGGAGTCGTAGGGGGCGCGGGCCTTGGGTGTGATGAAGAGGTTGCCGTACTGCTGGTCGGGCAGACCGGTGATCTTTGTCTTGAGGCCGATCGAGTTGCCGGCCTGCTGGAGGACCTGGGCGATCTGGGCCTGGGCGGGGCTGTCGGCGGCGTAGCCGATGTTGATCTGTCTGCCGGTGGCCCCGGCTTTCTCGACCAGCTCGGTGGCCGCGCCGGTGTCAGGGCGCCGCACCAGCTTCTGGTAGGCGGCGGAGTAGACGGACCTGGCGGGGCTGGTCTGCCACATGCCCGGGCCGGCGACGGTGTAGAGCGGGTCGGCCGCGCCGTTGAAGAGGGTTCGCGCGATGCCGTCCCGGTCGATGGCCATGGACAGCGCCTGCCGTACCCGGACGTCGGAGAGGGGACCGGTGAACCGGGAGACGATCAGGTCGATGTTCTGGGTGGTGGAGCCCGTCGCGCCGACGTAGAGCTTTCCGTTGGCGGTCCTCCTCAGCCGGGTGATGGTGGAGGGAGGGAGGTCGAAGGCGCCGTCGAGGCTGCCGGATGTCAGCGCGTTGGCTATCGCCGAGGGGTCGGCGAGGAACCTGAAGGTGAGGGTGGTGGCCTTGCCTGCGTGGGCGCGGTCCCAGTAGGCGGGGTCGCGCTTGAGCACCATGGTGTTCGTGCCGTCGAAGGAGGCGATGGTGTACGGACCGGAGCAGACCACCCCGGTGTCGGCGTTGCCGAAGTTCGGGCCCGCTTTGACCGCGAACTCCTTCTCGACGACGGCCCCGGCCAGGATGCCGAGGCTGCGCACGAACACGTAGTCGGGCCTGCTGAAGCTGATGGTCACCTGGCGGGCGCCGGTCGCCTTGACGGAGGTGACGTCGGCGTAGGAGTCGGCGTAGTTGCTGGCCTCGTCGGGGTCCTTGTTGCGCAGCAGGCTGTACACGACATCCGTGGTGGTGACCGGATGCCCGTCGCTGAACGTGGCGCGCGGGTCGAGGTCGAGGACCAGGTGCCGGGAGTCCGGCTGCGACCAGCTCTTGGCGATGCCGGGGTTGAGGCTGTAGTCGGGGCCGGTGCGCAGCAACGGCCGGCAGACGTTGCCGAGGACGGTTTCCTCGGGATAGTCGGCGGTCTTGAGCGGGTCCTCGGAGTACGGGGCACGGTAGTCGCCGTACCAGGTCAACTTGTCCAACGGACCCTTGCCGGGTGGGGTGGAGACCCGCGCTGTGCTGAAGTTGCTCGTGACCCCGGCTCCGGTGCCGGAGCCACCGGAGCCACAGGCGCCGGCGAGCAGGGCGAGCGCCACGAGAAGGGGCGCGGCACGCAGGAGTGTTCTGTGCACGATCGTGCCTCTCTTCGACGGGAAGGGCGTCCGGACGGCTGCCGGCCCGGGCTATCGGGCGGCGTGGACGAGCGCGCCCTCGACGTAGGTACGCAGCACCCGCGTCTCGCCGATGGCGTCGGCCGGCCCGGCGAAGGGATTGCGGTCGAGTACCACCAGGTCGGCGTACTTCCCGGTCTCCACCGAGCCGGTGTCGGTGTCGAGGTGGTTCACACGTGCGGTGCCGGCCGTGTAAGCGGCAAGGGCGCTGCCGAGGTCGAGGCGCTCCGCCGGGGCGAGGACACGGTCGTCGGCGCCGGGGCCGCGGCGGTTGACGGCGACGTGGACGCCGAGCATCACGTCGGGGGTGCTCACGGACCAGTCGCTGCCGGCCGCGAGCATCGCGCCGGAGCGGACGAGCGAGCCGAAGGGGTACTGCCGGCCGGCCCGCGGCTCACCGAGGAACGGAATGGTGAGGTCGTCCATCTGTGGTTCGTGCATGGCCCACAGCGGCTGGATGTTGGCGGTGGCGCCAAGCTCGCGGAAGCGCGGAATGTCGTCGGGGTGGACGAGCTGCAGGTGCGCCAGGTGGTGACGGTTGCCGCGCGGGCCGTTGCGGCGCAGGGCTTCCTCGACTGCGTCGAGAGCGCTCCGCACCGCGCGGTCACCGAGGGCATGGAAGTGGACCTGGAAACCTTCCGCGTCGAGCGAGCTGACGTACCCACCGAGTTCTTCGGGGTCGATGAAGTCCAGGCCGGACGTGCCGCTGGAGCAGCCGCAGCCGTCGAGGTAGGGCTCCAGCATGGCGGCGGTGTGGTTCTCGGCTACGCCGTCGAGCATCATCTTGACGCTGCCCGCGCTCAGGCGCCCCGTCTGTGCCTCCTCACGCCGGGCGAGGAACCGCGGAAGCTGCTCCATCCCGCTTTCCCGGTCCCACCACTGGGCGGCACGCACCCTGGCGGTGAGAGTGCCCTGCGTGGCAGCGGCGAGATAGGCGCCGTAGACGTCGCCGGGCCCGAAGCCCGGGCCGACCGCGGCGTCCTGCCAGCCAGTGATGCCGAAGCTGTGCAGGTGGCGCTGGCCTGCGAGGAGACCCTCGTAGAAGTCCTTTGCGGAGACAGCCGGGATGTGCTGCGTCACCAGTTCGGCGGCGCCTTCCTGAAGCATCCCGGTGGGCGTGCCGTCGGCGTCGCGTTCGATCCGGCCGTCGGGCGGGTCGGAGCTGGCGTGGGTGATCCCGGCGATGTCCAAGGCGCGGGTGTTGGCCCACACTCCGTGGCCGTCGCGGTTGGGCAGGGCGACGGGACGGTCGGGGACCACGGCGTCGAGCAGCGCGCGGTGCGGGGTGCCGCCGGGAAACGCCTCCATGCTCCAGCCGCCGCCGGTGATCCACTCGCGGTCGGGGTTGGCGGCGGCGTAGGCGGCGACGGTGTCGATGTAGTCCTGGGCGTCCTCTAGATCGTGCAGGTCGCAGGTGCGCATGGTCGTTCCGGCCAGGACGGGGTGCACGTGGGCGTCCTGGAAGCCGGGGAGCAGCAGCTTTCCGGCGAGGTCGACGACCTCGGTGCCGGCGCCGATGAGGTGGGCGACGTCATGGTCGCTGCCGACGACGACGATGCGCCCATCGCGGACGGCGACCGCATCGGCCCAGGAGCGGGCCGGGTCGACCGTGTAGACGGGTCCGCCGCTGAAGACGAGGTCGGCGAAGTGGTGATCGCGGGGCACTGAACCTCCGTGCGAGAGCTCGAAAGGAACTTGTTTCGGCCGGATGAGCGAACATCACAGCCGATGACACGAGCACTGTCAATGGCGTTGACAAGGTGCTGCGGTTACGATCGGATCCACTCACCTGGAGGCATGGCCCCGGCCTTGAACGGAAGGAACCGCAGTGGCGGAGCAGGGCACCACGGCAGCCGGCCCCAAATCCAAGCGGCGAGCGGTACTCAGCCGCGAAGCGATCCTGAAGGCGGCCATGCGGCTGTGCTCGCCCGAAGGCGGCGGGCTGTTGACGTTCAGCCGGCTCGGCAAGGAACTGGGCGCGGACCCTACAGCCGTCTACCGGCACTTCCGCGACAAGGACGAACTGGTACTGGCGTTGACCGACCTCCTGATCGAGGAGTCGCTGACACTTGCCGCACGTTCAGCACCGGATCACCGGCATTGGCGCAACTGGCTGAGCGCCACCGCACACGCCATCCGCACCGTCCACCTCGCCCGGCCCGCGCTGGCCGTCCTCTGTGCGACACGCACCACCGCCAGTCCCGCCGAGACCAAGAGCGTCGAGGAGATAATCGACGTCCTCCACCGCGCCGGACTGCCGGTGATCGAGGCCGCCGAGTGCTACCGGACGCTGCTCGACCTGACCTTGGCCTTCGTCCAGTCCTCGGCGGCGTTCCTCACCCTGGACCCGGAGGCCCAGGCCAAGGACGACGCCGCCTGGGCCGTCAAGTACGGGTTGCTGCCGGCCGATCGGTTTCCTCTGCTGCACCAGAGTTCACCTCGGCTGACCGAGCTCTTCCGCAATGACGAAGAGGTCTTCCGGCTGGTACTGGAGACGTTTTTGGACGGGATCGCGCTGAAGATCGAGCGTGCGCAGCGCACCGGCTGAGCGAGCACGCCGGGAGCGCTGCGGACGACACCGCGGAAGCCGAGTCGGTGGGACGGCTTGCGGACCACTTCGATGGTGTGACCGTAGGCTGTCTCCGCATACGCGAAGGGAAACAGTGTCCTGACCGCCCCTGGTGCACCACCGCGAGAGTGCCCGAAAGGTGGGCTTTTCCCCGCGAGAACTCCGCGACCTTCCGACCTGCCGACCTGGCGACCTGGCGACCTGGCGACCTGGCGACCTGGCGACCTGCAAGTCCGCGTCCGCACCTAGGGCGCGTATCGAGTCGTGATCAATCTGCGATTCGCTCTCGCGGTGGGGCTGGTCCGATAGATCTTCTTGCGTGACGCGAGTGCAACTGACGGACGCAGAGTGGGAGTTCATCGGGCTGTACCTGCCGATCGGCGAGTACGGCCCGTACCCCGAGCGGCTCCGGCAGCAGCTCGAGGGTGTGATCTGGCGGTTCAAGACCGGCGGGCAGTGGCGGGAGATGCCGCAGGAGTTCGGCGCCTGGTCGACCGTGCACAACCGCTTCCGGCAGTGGCGTGACGCCGGCGTCTGCGAGGCCCTGCTGGAGGGCCTGATCGCGGAAGCGGCGAAGCGGGGTGAGATGGACCTGTCCCTGGTCAGTATCGACTCCACCACCGCGCGGGCACACCACGATGCCGCCGGGATGCACCCGGGCGAGGACGTCATCACCGTGTTGGAGAAGGCTGCCGCCGAGGAGGAGAAGGCCACGTCAAAGGGGGCAGCCTCGAAGAACAAAACGGGCAGGACGTCAAAGCAGATCCCGAGCGGGAGAGCGACGACGCATCCGGCGTCGGTGAAGAGTCCGCCTGAAGGCCGCTCTCCTCGGACGCTCCAGGGCCGGGCAGACCAGCAAGGTCCATCTGGCCGCCGACCGCAAGTGCCGCCCGCCGGCGTTCGTGCTGACCGCGGGCCAGGCCGCGGACAGTCCGCAGTTCATCCCGGTGCTCAAGAAGTTACGGGTCCGCGGCCCCGTCGGCCGCCCCCGCACCCGGCCGGACGCGGTCGCCGGGGACAAGGCCTACTCATCCCGCGACAACCGGGCCCACCTGCGTCAACGCGGCATCAAGGCAGTGATCCCCGAGAAGAAGGCCCAAGCCTCCAACCGGAAGGAGAAGGGCTCCGGGGGCGGTCGCCCCGTCAGCCACGACGCCGCCCTCTCCAAGGAGAGGAACACCGTCGAGCGCCTGTCAACAAGCTCAAGGCCTGGCGAGGCATCGCCACCCGATACGACAAGGCCCCGGACAGCTACCTCGCCGGCCTCCCCCTACGAGCCTCGATGATCTGGATCAAAGACCTCACCCGAGGCACCCCTTGATCACAGCCCTGTCACGCCCTGAGCGGTCGGCTTCAGAAGTCTTTCGGGGGTTGACTGCGGAGCCGACCATGCGTCTGAGCGCCGGTCAGAGGTCGGGGCCAGCGCCGACGGGTCGCGGCCGGACGGGTCGAGATGGGGTGGCACCCCGGCACAGCCGACAGGCGGGCACCGCCGCCGAGCCGCACAAGCCGACTGTGCGGACGCACGAGGGTGGCCAGCCGCCGCCGGACGCTGTCGCCCCAAAGGCGGCAAGAGCGACTGACCACAGCACAGCCACGGTCGACGACGGCCTCAGCCCAGGAACTCCGGGCGCGTTGAGGCCGAGGTGCTGAGGTCGACTGGTTCGGGAGCGGGGCGCGGGCTGCCGACCTGTCGGCGTCGTACCAAGAAGCACGAGACGACGCCGACCGCGATCACCATGATGGGCACTGCCAGGGTCGGCCGCATCGCGTGGACGACCCCGTGTTCGAACGTGGACGCCGCCACCTGATCGATGTGATGGGCCAGGCTTGTCGGTGTTCCCTGCGGCGGGTGGACCACCGCGCCGTTCCGCCCGATGCCGACTTCCTGACCGCTCTCGGCGGCGTTGCGGAAGTCGGCCAGGAATTGGCCGCGGACGTCGGCCGGGAGGCCGGCAGCCCGCTTTGCCGCTTCGTCTTGCAGCGAGGCGGCCAGGCGGTTCTGCAGTACTGCGCCGACTGCGGCACTGCCGATCACTGTGCCGATCTGGCGGATCGTGTTCATCACGCCAGAGGCCGCCCCGGCCATCGTGGGCTCCACGTTGTACATGGCGACCGTGACCATCGGGCCGAACACGCAGCCGATGCCTACCCCCGCCGTGACCAGGGCGGGCTGGAACTCCCACCACGCGCGGCCGACATCGGTGACCCAGGTGAGCCAGGCCATGCCGGCCGCGAACAGGGTCAGACCGGTCATCAGGACGTACTTGCCGCCGATCCGGTCCGCCATTCGGCCCGCGACCGGCGACAGCACCGCTGACACCACCATCGCCGGCGCCATCACGAGTCCGGCTGTGAGGGCGCTGAAGTTCAGCACCGACTGCAGATAGATCATCACCGGCAGGAACAGACCGAGCATCCCGACCTGGACGGTCGCGGACACGAAGCTCATGACCGCGTAGTTGCGGTCGCGGAAGAGCACGAAGGGCAGCAGCGGTTCGCCGTGCTGCCGGGTGCCCTGGTGGATCAGGAACAGCACCAGCAGCAGGGCAGCCGTGCCCAGCAGCGCCCAGATCCCTGTGTCCCAGTCATATCGCTGGCCCTCGGTGAGCGCGAAGGTGAGGCATACCAGTGTCGCCGCGGCGAGTATGACACCCGCAATGTCCAGCTTTCGGTGGGTGCCGTGCCGGATGTCGGGCACGAGCGTGACGGCCATCGCCAGGACGATCGCGCCGATCGGAACGTTGACGAAGAAGATCCACCGCCAGCCGGCGGTGCTGACCAGGAACCCGCCGAGGGTGGGCCCGGCGATCGTGGCCACGCCCGCGACTCCGCCCCAGACGCCGAGTGCGGTGCCCCGGCGCTCGGCCGGGAACGTGCCGATGATGATCGTCATCGTCTGCGGCATCAGCGCCGCCGCACCCAGGCCCTGAACGGCCCGGGTGGCGATGAGCTGGGCCGGATCCTGGGCCAGGGCGCACAGCACCGATGCCACGGTGAACAGCGCGACACCGCCGATGAACATGGTGCGCGGCCCGCGCACGTCGCCCAGTCGGCCGAACGTGATCAGCAGTGCGGCGAGGACGAGGATGTAGACATTGATCACCCATAACACCTCGTCCAGCGACGCGTGCAGGTCGCCGATCATGTTGGGGATGGCGACGTTGACGGCCGTCAGGTCCAGCAGTGTCATGAAGAATCCCAGGCTGAGCGTCAGCAGTACCGCCCATGGATTGCCACGCCATCTGCTCATTCGTATCCCATCCTTCGCTCCTCGCATCCCCACGGTCAGTGACGGAAGCGCCGCCACCGTGTGGGCCCAACACGTCTTGTTGCTCCAGATGTCCTCGCCCGGTACCCGCGTACGGATCCCCTCCCGTGCGCCGTTGCCCGCAGGCGTGTGACCTCGGCTGTGGGCAGGCTGGACAGCGCCTGACAGGGAAGGCGAGCACCCCGGCGACTCACGGCGCTTGCACGGGCTGCTCCAGGAGCCCGCGAAGCTGCTCGTCGGCTCGATGGCCGGTCGCGTTCGGTCTCCGTCATGGCATAGCCGGTGCCGTTCCTCGGAGTTCGCCTCGGCGGTTCGATCAGGCTGTGCTCACGAACAGGAGGTTCAGCAGCACCCTGCTGAACCTCCTGCGGGCGCAATGGCCACTGCCCCGGCAGGGCGAAACCCGTCACTGCCGCAGGATTCACCGGGCGGACCGCAGGCACCATCGGCCGAGGTGAATCAGCCCACCCAGACGAGAGGGAAAATGTCAGCTCTTGGCAGGAGCCTGCAGACTCCACAGCCGCCCGTCGGGGTCCCGGACGGTCATCTCCCGGGTCCCGTAGTGCGTGTCCTGGAACGGGGTGACCACCTCCACGGCCGGATCGGGACGGAACAGGTCCGCATCGGACACCTTCAGCGCGACCTGCACGCCGGGCTCCCGGTCCTCGGGGATCTCGACAACGACGAGATAAGGACCCTCGCCGTTGCGGAACACGCCGGAGCCGTCGCCGGTGGAGGTCTCCAACTCGTAACCCAGTTCCTGGAAGAACTTGGCGCTCTTCCCCCAGTTGTGGGTCTCCACGAACACCGCCTCGAACCCTTCGGTTGCCATGTCATGACTCCTTTCCGGAAGAGGACTGCCGCTGCCCATGGGCGTCGTCGAGGTAGGCACGCAAGGCGTCTGCGACCAGCGCCGACAACGACATCCCCGTCTCGATCGCGTGATGCTTGACCTGCCTGATCAGCCCCAGCGGCAGATACACGTTGAACTGTTTGACTTCCGTATCACCCATAGGACGATACTAGCTCGCTAGATTGCTAGCATACTAGCCTCATGGGAAGGATCAAGCATGTCTGTTTTTGCAGCCGATCCACACGACCCGGTTGTCGTCCGCGCAGGCGACGCCGAGCAACTGCCCGAGATCGGCCACTGCCTACTGGCTGACGCCAGTGCCAGCAACGGGGCTCTCAGCGCCCACCGCATCCGACTCGCCCGCGGCGCCGACGGCGCGGTCCCACACCGGCACGACCACTCCTCCGAGCTGTTCTTCGTCATCGACGGAACGCTCCAGGTGCTTGTGGGATCGAAGGTCATCACCGCCGGCTCCGGTGACTTCCTGGTCATCCCACCGCGCTGTGACCACGCCTTCCGCGCCGCCCCGGAGAACACCGCCGATGCCCTGATCGTGATCACCCCTGGCATCGAACGATTCGACTACCTTCGGCAGGTGGCCAGGATCCGCCGGGGCGAAGCCAGCCGCGACAGCCTGCTCACCGAGCAACACCGCTACGACACCCACTTCGTCACCAGCCCTGCCTGGTAAGGCAAGACCACCGCCTCCACAACCGCACCGGCGGCAGCACCCCAGCCCGGTCGATTCTCATCCGCGAAATCGCACGCGACGCCGTCGCCACCCGCAGCGAACGCATCGCCAAAAATCACGCACGGCATCGTCCTGCACCGGACCAACGAAGTGGCCTGCACGAAGTGCAAGCGCCGCCGCGGGCCGAAAAGAGACCGGCCAAGCCGAAGCCGACTGACCGAGGGCGAGCCACACCTACGGCCGCGGCGGTGCCCTGGCCTACCTGGCCGCCTACGACGTCCACCAGGCGAAGGTGTTCGGCCGCACCGAACCCCGCAACGGTATCGACCCGTTCATGAACCTGGTCGCCCAGGTCATGAGCGTTGAACCCTACGTCAGCGCCGAGCGCGTGTTGTGGATCGTCGACAACGGCTCCTCCCACCGCGACACGTAGGCCGCCGACCGGCTGGCTGTGGCGTTCCCGAACGCGGTGATGGTCCACACCCCGGTCCATGCCTCGTGGTTGAACCAGGTGGAGATCTACTTCTCCGTCGCGCAGCGTAAGGTCGTCTCGCCGAACGACTTCACCGACCTTGCCCAGGACGGGGACCGGCTTCGAGCCTTCGAAGACCGTTACAACGCCACGGCACAGCCCTTCCAGTGGAAGTTCACCACCTCTGACCTGGACGATCTGCTGGCCAGGCTCGACCGGCACACCGCCGATCAACAGGAAGAATCCTCGTTCCGCCTCACCGCATGATCAACCCCCGAAGGCTTCCGGCGCCGACCACTAAGGGCGGGCGTAAGGCCGCGTCATGACCTCCATGTTGTGACCGTCCGGGTCGTCGAAGTAGGCGCCGCGACCACCGAATAGACGGTTGATCTGGCCGGGTTCGGTGTGGCTGGGGTCGGCGTAGTAGGTGACCCCGACCACCTCCAGACGGGCGATAACGGCGTCGAACTGCTCGTCAGGGACGAGGAAGGCGTAGTGCTGCGACTGGATCGGCTCGTCCCTCTTCTCGTAGTAGTCGAGCGTCACGCCGTTGCCAAGGTCGACGGGCAGGAACGGCCCAAACGGGGCGCCGACCTTCAAGCCCAGGACCGCGGCGAGGAACTCGGCAGACAGGTGCCGGTCGCTTGCGTAGATGGCAGTGTGGTTCAGCTGGACGCCGGCCGCCGACAGCTCGGATTCATGCGGGTACTGCTGGTCATAGGACATCAGTGGTGTGTCTCCGGTCTTGGGATCCGCTGGAATGGGGCGCCGTATACGGGCGCAGGGAGCTAAGACGCGGAGAAGGGGGGCGGGCCTCTTGCCCGCCTCGTGCTCACGCCGAGGCCGGGACCCTCACTCGTGCGTGGCACATGGCCGACCCGGCAGTCACCCGACCGATCTTAGTGACCATCACAGGCGGGGGCAACATCGTTTCTTGGCCGTGTCCGCCCGCGGATCGAGCCGCCGTTGCGTCATAGCGGTTCGTCACGGCTCTGCTGATCACGACCCAATACGCGCCCTAGCAGAATGCCCGCCACCAACGCGTACTCACGGCCATCGCCGTGCACGTCGAACGCCTCGGCGGCCTGCCACCGGCGGAGGAAAGTCCATCACCACGACTGCCGACCGCTTTCCAGCCGCTCCTGGACCAGCACGGCATCCCCCGGTCGAAGTCCTGGAGAACCCTCGGTAGCCGACGTCTCGACCACCCGAGATCCGTGGGAGGGTCAAGCTCGGGCTCGACGACTCGGCAGAGCAGCACGGCGTGGTACGGGTGCGGCTGTTGGCCGACCGGCGGAGCCGGGCCCCTCCAGGACGGTTCAGCGGTCGCGCCACCAGCGGGCCCCGGAGCTGAAGACGTCCCGGAGGGTGTTGGTGGCGCAGTGGATCTCACCCTCGCTGACGTGTACATCGATGAGGTCGTCCACGTAGCTCACCCGATAGCCGGTGCTGCGGAAGGCAGCGGTGGTCGCCTCGGCGAAGATGTCCTTGCCGTCCACGATCGGGCCGTATGGCTTGGGGGCGACATAGCGGCCGCCGTTGAGCACGAGCCCGTTGGCGGTGCCGGGAATCTCGGCGACACTGTCCCGCATCGCCTTGAGCTGCTTCTGCTTGACGTCCTTGGCCGGCCCGTCCTCCATGCCGCGGATCTCTGCCTCGAGCATCGCGTAGTCGAGAGACCGAGCCGTGAAGAGGGCCGGGACGCGGATGATTTCGGCATCGGTCAAACCGGCCTTCGCCCTCAGCACGGCGATGTTGGTGTCGATCCGTTCGGCCGCCCGCTCGTTGGTGCCGGTGAACTGGGTGTCGGCAAGAAAGCCGTCGATGGTGCGCTGGTCGATGCGTCCGTCGTACGGCCACTCCAGCTTGGGCAGGCCTCCGTGCAGGAGGTCACCGCCATGGCCCTTCCTCTGGACATCGCGCAGGAGGGCGAGACCGGCACGCGGGTCCGCGACCACGGCACGCCAGCCGAGCCTGCTGCCGGGTACCGGAAGGAACTGCACGAACTCGTCGACGTGACCGATGGTCAGCCATGAGGTGTCCAGGGAAATCGGGTCCTGCATTCCCTGAGCGCGCAGGAAGGACAGCATCTCGGGAGCGGGACCGCTCTCCCCCGGAGCCAGGCCGTTCCCGCCGATCACGACGCGGCCGTGCGGGTTGCCGGGGCTCGGCGGCACTGTTTCCAGGTTGCCCATCGAGTCGTAACTGCTGTTCTCGTTCACGTCGGGGACGTGGGAGATGTGGACGGCGGCCACGTCGTGTCCGGCCAACTCCGTGAAGGCGGTGCGGGCGGCGACGCGCCGGTCGTCGTTGACCGAGGTGATGAGGACCCGCATACCGTGCGGGCGGCCGTCCGGACCGGGGATCGCGGTGTAGCCCGGCTCGAAGATGTCCTGGGCCCAGGCGTCGCCCTTGGTGTCGAGGGCGCGCGAGTCAGACGTCACCCCGCCGTCGGGCAGTGCGGCATCCAGCTCCCTGACGAAGGCCTCGGCGTAGGTGTCGCCTTCGGCAGTCGCGGCCCGCAACACCTCTTGAACCGGGGCGGTGTTGAGCTGGGTGAGCACGGGGGCCTGACGCAGCCTCAGGTGTGCCGACGCGCTGGCACCGTCCGCGGTGACGGTGAGCGTGACACTGGTGCGACCGTCCCAGTCCGCGGCATCCCTGATCACGTCGAGGCCTTCGACGCCGAGTTCCACGCCGCGCCGCAGCTCCTGCGCGGTCAGACGGGTCTGCGGGCCGACCGTCTCCCAGCCGAGCGGTGCCGAGCCGCCGGGCCGGTGCACGAAGAGCCGGATCCGATGGGCGTCTTTGGCCGGAATCGTGATCCGTCCACTCGCGGAAGCAGGGGCACCGGCCCAGGAACGCGTGCGGAACCGGGCGATGTCAGCCTCGTCGCCTCTGCCGTTGACGATGTCGTCGGCGGCATCGTTGCAGGCCGCGAGGTCGCGGTCGGTCTTGTTCTGGTCCCTACGGTGGTCGCGGACCGCCTGCGCCCACTCCGCCTCGGCCTTCTCCCGATCGGGCTCCTTCTCCAGTTCGGTCTGCTTCTCGTACAGCGCATCGTCGTTGGCGGCCTCGCGCTCCACTGCCTGCTCGACCAGGGAGTGGGCTCGGGCCCGGCACGCGCCTGCGTCGTCGTCGATGTTGGGGAGGAAAAGCAGGTCCGGGCCGGCTTCGGCTGGTTGCTCCGCCCGGAGGCCGGCGAGCGGTGTGCCGACGGCCGCGGCGGGAAGGGCCGAAGCGAGGAGGCCGGCGCTCAGGGCACCGGTCAGAAGGATGCCGCGGGTGTGGTGTCTCATGGCACGCATGCTCACAGAGCGGTTTGCGATTCCTGTCAGGCCGCTGTCAGCGAGAGGTCAGGGGCTGGGCGGCGGGCGGACGGGGCACAGTCGGCCGTACTCGCTCAACGGCCGCCGCTCGAAACGCCGTTCCGGTGCGGGACCATGCCCGGCCGCCGGTCCGAAGCCCAAGGTGGGCCGAGGGCCGGGCGGATCATGGCCCGGGGCAGGCGCCAGACCGGGGTGCTCCGAAGCCCGGGCTGATCCCGGTCCGGGGCAGGCGCCGCAGCAGACTCCCCACCGATTCGAGGGCGGTCTTCGTCATGGCCCGGTCCGGGAACGGCGGTAGACCCACGTCGCCCGGGCCGAAGGTCATCTGCTCGCGGCCGTCCGCAGTGAGACCGACAGGGGCCGGAGCCGTGTCGAAGCCGTGCTCCTTCAGCGCCAGGAGACAGGCGTGCCGGGCGCGCGCGTAGCGCGGTGCCGGGTGCGCGCGTAGCGCGGTGCCGGGTGCGCGCGTAGCGCGGTGCCGGGTGCGCGCGTAGCGCGGTGCCGGGTGCGCGCGTAGCGCGGTGCCGGGCGGTTCGCCGCGTTGCGGGCTCTGCCGCAAGGGCTCCTTGTGGCCGTGCCCCGGCGCTTCCTGAAGAACCCGACGGCTGTGCACAGCGGACTCAACGACCCCTCGCCTGCCACGGCAGCCGAACTCGGGCGGCCGGCTGAACAGCTCCGTGCCCCTGCGCGAGCCCGTTCAGCGACCCAGGACGGCGAAAGCCTCAGCACGCACACCACCGCCAGTCCCACCGTCCTCGAACCCAGCTCCGCTGGCATCACGGACGGCAGAGGTGAGCCTGTCGACGTTCACGTGATCCCCCAGGGGTTGTGGTCATGCAGTTGCCCAAGTGGCCGTCCGTCCTCCTGGCGGTGCTGTCGCTCTGGCGGCGGTTTGCGTGTCGGGGAACCAGCGCAGGCAGCTGATCGTCTTCCCTGCCATGCCCACCGTTCTCATTCTTGGAGTCGATCCGAACACCGTGCCTGGTATGGACGGGGGCGCCATCCGCGCGGCCCTCGACCAGGAGCTCGCACGCTTTGGTGCCCATGCCATCGATGCCTCCATGACACTGATCGCGCTGGACGAGTCGGCGGAGCCCACGGTGATCGCGGCACTGTCCGAACGCGAGTGGGACGTCGTCGTCATCGGTGGCGGGATTCGCAAGCCGGAACCTCTTCTGCCGCTGTTCGAGCAGGTCGTGAACCTGGTCCGACGATATGCACCGAAGGCCGCGGTCGCGTTCAACACCAGCGGCGGTGACAGCGTCGAAGCGGCCCAACGGTGGCTGTGAACCCGGGCCGGGCTGGTTGGCCGTGCCCCGCCACGAGTCGGTCATCGGCTGCTGTCCCTGGAAGGAAACGCAGCTACCGGGCGGGGGGGGTCAGGTGTTCGGCAGCTTGTCGGGTGAGGTTCTCGGGGCGCTTGGGGGGCGTGGACAGCCGGCGCAGGGCGAAGTCGTCGAGGATGAGCAGGTCGGGGTGGATGAGTTCGCGCGCATGCGCTGGTCCCAGGTGCGGTCCGCGTGGCCGCCGGCGAACTCGGCCAGGATCCGGCGTTGTTGTCGGCGTGCTCTGAGGCGTCGTGCCAGTGGTAAGCGCCTGTGCGCCCCCGAGGCCCTCTCCCACACCTTGGGGAGGCACGCCACGGTCGACACATGGGGGAAGACAGGGAAGCGTGTGTGGGCCGCGGCGACGGCACGGACTGCCCGAACGGCGAGGTGTTCGAGCCGGGCGAGGCCGGCCCTCGATGTGAGGAATGCGAGCATCACTGGGAGCTGGACGAGACGGAGCGCAGCCGTCAGCCGACGGTGGACGACGCTCTGACACGGCCGCACGGCGACCCGGACGAGGCAGCACACCGCGGAACAGCCGCATGAGCTTGTTCTTCAACGGGGATCGCTGATAACGGGCCGACTTCGCTGATTTCCAGGAACAGCGTTTGTCGACGGTCTTCGGGGGCGGTCGGCGATCACGAGGCATCCGAGATGACGAGCGGAATTGTCGGCAGTGCGGTGGCAGGGGCTCGTGTCCCCTGGCGGACGCCTGGCGGTCAGCCCGTTCGATGCGGTGGCTTGTAGAGGTCGTCAAGGCGAAGTGGCGCGGGCTTGGGCAGGGGTGTGCCGTCGGTCGTCGGGAGGCAGGACTGGAGGAAGTAGGCGAGCAGGCGGCGGGATGCGGCCATGGAGGCCGCCGGGGGCTCGCGCAGGACGCTGTTGTTGGCCAGGAGCAGAAGGGTGACGTCGCTGGGGTCGAAGTCCTCGCGTAGCTGTCCGGTGTCCTTCGCGCGCTGTACCAGCTGGGCGAGGCATGCCTCGGCGCGGGCACGCTCACGACGGGCGTCGGGCGCGTCGGGAAACCGGGAGAGGAACGCGGCGCTGAACCCGCGGTCCTGGGCCTGCATCACGCACACCTCGGTGAGGACGTTACGGAGTCCGCGCCAGGGATCGTCGTCCTGAAGGGCCTCGTGGAGGGCTGCGATGCACTGGCCGAGTTGTTCGGAGAACGCAGCGGCGATCAGCGCCGCGTGTCGGGAAGTGCCGGTAGAGGGTGGCTGGCTGCACCCACGCCCGCTCTGCGGGCGATTGCGCTGGAAGATACGTCGGTGCCGTGGAGTGCGTACGCCTCGCGGGCGGCCTGCAGGAGCCGGGCGCGGTTGTGCCGGGCGTCGGCTCTCTGCCCCCGGGCGGGCGGTTCGGAGGCGGAGGGCGACGGGTTCCGAGACAGTTGGCCAGGCATGTCTCCCACTTGATCACAAACGGAAGGGATCGACCGTTTAGCGGTTTAGCGTGACCTGGTGCCGCGGTGCCTCGCGGTCACCTCTCTGCCGCAGAGGTGAGCGGCTGTGAGTTCTCCCGCTGAACGACGTGCCATGTGCATGGAGATTGTCCGTGTTTGCTGTGCAGTACCACCGCTACGGCGGTTCCGAGGTCCTCGGCGTCGAGGAGGTCGAAGAGCCGCACGCCGGACCAGGCCAGGTCCGCATCGCGGTGCGCGCCACCGGCGTCACCCCTGCTGACTGGTACCTGCGCTCAGGGATGCTGCGGGACATCGCCACCGTGGACTTCCCCCACATGCCCGGCATGGATGCCGCGGGAGTCGTCGACGAGGTGGGCGAGGGGGTGAGCGGCACCGCTGTGGGAGATGCGGTCTTCGGCCTCGTCCCCTTCGTGGATCACGGGGGCGCCGCGGCCCAGTACGCCGTGCTGGAAGCATGGGCGCCCAAACCGCACTTGTTGCGCGGTGATGGTGCCGACGCCTCCGGCTGTTCCCTCGAACCGTGCCCTGACACGGCGGACGCTTCGGCCCGCAACCAGCGGCCCGCAGCAAGGCGGCCACGGCTACGGCGGCCTTCGCCGGCGCGACCTGGGCCGGACCGCGCGCCGGCGCTCGCCACCACGGCTGTACCGACCCGGACTGCCATGACCTGCACCGACCGGTGGCGGGGGAAAGCTCGCGACCGGGCCGGGGGCGGCTGCTCCGGTGTGGGACGCCGTGTGGCCGCAGCGGATCGACGACAAGATCGCCGTCGCACGGCAGCGGGAAGCCGAGCAGGAACACGGTGGTCGGCGACGCCCGCCCGTCCCGGACTGGATCGTCGAACTCGGCTTCGGCGCGGGGAACCCGCCCACCCGGGTCCACGTCGGCGACTGCTACGCCGCCGTCGAAGGCCGGCGCCCCATTGCCCGCGACGAAGCCCGCCGGATGCTCACCTCAGGGCTGCCCGCGTGCACCCGCTGTCGCCCTGACCGGCACCTCGGCATCCTCGAGTTGAAGAAGCCGGCATCGGACAGCCGTACGACAAGTCGATCGGACGTGCGCATGCGAGACGGGCACTGTCAGACCTCGCTGTCAGACCTCGCTGTCAGCATCCGCCCACACGTCGCCGACCGCGGCGGCCGTCTCGCCCCGCCGCGCGCCGACCGCCGCGCCAGCCTCGCCCCCGCCGCCCGCCGTGGACTGGCCCACCTCGCCCGCCTCGCCGGCGACTTCCCCACCGCACTCGCCACCGCCGCCACCCTCCGCCGGGCCGGCCGCCGCCACCGCGTCGAAGGAGACCGCTGGTGGCCCCACGGCGACATGCACCGCGCCGCCGACGCCTACGCCACCGCCCGCACCGAAGCCGAAGACCACGCCGTCGCCGGTGCACGCGCCACCTCTCAGACCCAGCGCTCCTTCACCCTCGCCGTCACCCACCCCGGACCGGCCGACGCCGAAATCGACCTCGCCCGCCGGCTCCTGACCGCACTGGTCCTGCGCGTCAGCGCGTCACCACCGCCACCGTCCAGACCGCCGAACTCATCCGCGCCGCCGGCGCCGCACGAAGCCGCCACTCGCCGCCGCGCGAGCCGTCGAACGGGAGCCGGTCAAAGCTGTGAACCAGCGTCCCTGACAGTCGACTCAGGGCGACACGCCGGCCGCCGGTGACAGGCCGGCAACCGGATACGAGGTTCCAGGAGTGAACGCACTCTCAGCAGATATACACTCAGAGTATATCTCCGGTGTATGGTCCTCCCATGAGTGTTCCTCTCACCCTGTTGGGGCTGTTGGAGCGGGAGCCGAGTCATGGCTACGACCTAAAGCGCGACTACGACGCCTTCTTCAACCGCGGCAAGCCGCTGCCGTACGGGCAGGTCTACACGACCCTCGGCCGGCTGGCGCGGGACGGGAAGGTCATCGCCGGCGAGGCGGAGCCCGGGGTCGGCCCCGAGCGCAAGCGCTATGTGATCACCGAGGCGGGGGCGACGGAGTTCGAAACCTGGCTCACCGAGCCGGTGGCCCCCGAGCCCAATCTGCAGACCGTGCTGTTCACCAAGGTCGTGCTGGCCCTGATGCTCGGCCGCGACGCCCACCAGTACCTCGACACCCAGCGGGCCGCCCACCTGCAGCGGATGCACGAGCTGACGAAGCTGCGCCGCACCGGTCCGATCATCGACGCCCTGCTCGCCGACCACGGCCTGTTCCACCTGGAGGCCGACCTGCGATGGATCGAGCTGACCACGGCCCGGATGGATACGCTGGCAGCGGCGGTGCGCCCATGACCGCCCTGATCGAGGCCCGCGACCTCACCCTCTCCTTCGGTGAGACTCCCGCTCTGCGCGGCGCCAGCCTGACCATCGAGGCCGGCGAGGTCTTCGCCGTGATGGGCCCGAGCGGCTCGGGCAAGTCCACCCTGCTGCACTGCCTGGCCGGCATCCTCACCCCCGACTCGGGCGAGGTGCACTTCGACGGACACCGCATCGACACCCTGAACGAGGCGGAGCGCAGCGCCCTGCGCCGCGACACCTTCGGTTTCGTCTTCCAGTTCGGCCAGCTCGTCCCCGAGTTGACCGCCGAGGAGAACGTCGCCCTGCCGCTGCTGTTCTCCGGCATGCGCCGGGCGGCCGCGCTCGCCGAGGCCCGGCCCTGGTTCGCCCGGCTGGGCCTGGACGGCCTGGAGCGCCGCCGCTCCGGGGAGTTGTCGGGGGGTCAGGCACAGCGGGTGGCGCTGGCCCGCGGTCTGGTGGCCCGGCCCAAGGTGCTGTTCGCCGACGAGCCGACCGGGGCGCTGGACTCGCTGACCGGCGAGCAGGTGATGGACCTGATGGTGGACGCGGCCCACGAGGAGGGCACCACCATCGTCCTGGTGACCCACGAGCCCCGGGTCGCCGCGCATGCCGACCGGGAGGCCATCGTCCGCGACGGCAAGGCCAGCGTGCTCACGACCGGACGGATCGCCTCGTGATCGCCTTCGCGCTCCGCCTCGCGGTCAGCGGCGGCCGGGAGGCGCTCGCCCGGCTGGCCATGATCGCCGCCGCGGTCGCCATCGGCGTCGGGCTGCTGCTGTCGACGTTCGCCAGCATGAACGCCGTCGAGCGGACGAACCAGCGGCAGGTGTGGCTCGACACCGGCGCCGCGAGCCGTACCGAGCAGGCGTCCGCGGACCCGTTGTGGTGGCGGCCGCACGGCGACTACTACGACGGCAAGTCCCTCACCGAGGTCGACGTCGCCGCGACCGGCCCGACCTCGCCCGTCCCGCCCGGCCTGACGCACCTGCCGGCGCCGGGTGAGTACTACGCCTCGCCCGCGCTGGCGAAGCTGATCCGCGACACCCCGGACGACCAGCTGGGCGACCGCTTCCCTGGGCGGCTCACCGGCACGATCGGCGACGCCGCGCTGGCCTCCCCGGACTCGCTGGTCGCCGTCATCGGCCGTGCCCCGGCCCAGATCAAGGGCGCACCGGGGGCGAGGGCGGTCACCACCATCGCCAGTACCCGGCCATCCGCCTGCGCCAACGCGTGCTGGGACAAGGCGGTGCGCGGCGACGCGCTGACGCTCATCTCCTCCGTGGTGGCCGGGGCATTGATCTTCCCGGTGTTGATCTTCATCGCCACCGCGACCCGTCTGTCCGCCGCCACGCGCGAACAGCGGTACGCGGCGATGCGGCTGGTCGGCGCCACTCCCCGGCAGGTGTCGGTGATCTCGGCGGTGGAGTCCGCGCTGGCGACGGCCGCCGGGACGGTGGCCGGCTTCGGGCTCTACGCCGCGCTGCGCCCGCTGGTCGCGACCATTCCGCTCACCGGGCAGCAGCGGTTCTTCCTTTCGGATCTGACGCTCAGCGCCCCGCAGGCCCTCGGCGTCGTCGTCGGCGTGCCGGTGGCAGCGGCGATCACGGCGCGCCTCGCACTGCGCCGGGTCACCATCTCCCCGCTCGGTGTGACCCGCCGGGTGCCCCCGCGCCCGCCGCGCGCCTGGCGGCTGATCCCGCTGCTTGCGGGCCTGGCCGAACTGGCGTACTTCGTCTTCGCCGGCCACCGCCCGGCGACCGGGAACGGCCAGACGGCGGCCTACCTCCCGGGCTTCCTGGTGGTGATGCTGGGCCTGGTGATCGCCGGGCCGTGGCTGACCATGATCGTCGCCCGGGCCGGCGCCCGGCGCACCCGACGGCCGGCCGCCCTGATCGCGGTGCGGCGGCTCGCCGACGACCCGAAGGCCGGCTTCCGCGCGGTCAGCGGGCTCATCCTGGCCCTGTTCGTGACCACCGCGACAGTCAGCATCATCGGCACCATCAACGACTACCGCGGCACACTGGACGGCGACCGGCAGACCCGGACGGTGGTGGAGGCCGGCAGCGACGGCCAGGCGCCGCTGGCCGGGGCCATCCCGACACGGCTGCTCACCGAGGTGCGCGCGATCCCGGGCGTGCGGGGCGCGGCGGTCGTCCACGCCAACCCCGGCGGCGTCGGCAAGGTGGTGAACCGGACAGTCCACCCAGGTGATCCCCGCCCGGACGCGCCGGCACTGGTGACCTGCTCCGACCTGGCCGAGACTCCCATGGTGGGCCGCTGCCCGGCCGGCGCGAGCGTCACGGCCGTCGACTTCTACGCGTTCGCCAGTCTGCAGTCACACCCGGGCTTGCCGTGGCCCGCCGCCGCGATCAGCACCGCAGCCGTCGCCAAGCTGCCCGTACAACTGGTCTACGTGGCCACCGACGGGTCGACAGCCGCCATGGAACGCGTACGGACCCTGCTCGCCACCGCCTACCCGCACCAGCAGGCCCGCACGGTTGACGACTGGGGCACCGACTTGCAGCAAGAGCTGGCCGGTTGGCGGCAACTGGCCGACGTGGTGCTGCTGACCACCCTGCCGATCGCAGGCTGCAGCCTGGCGGTGAGCGTGGTCGCGGGCCTGTCGGATCGCCGGCGCCCGTTCGCTTTGCTGCGGCTCACCGGCGCGCCGCTGCGGTTGCTGCAGCGGGTGATCGGCCTGGAGAGCACACTGCCGCTGCTGGCAGTGTCCGCGATCTCGATCGGCACGGCCTTCGCCGCCTCGGCCCTGTTCCTGAAATCGCAGATGCACTACGACCTGGTGTCGCCGGGCGTGGCGTACTACGCGCTCGTCGTTGTCGGCCTCGTCGCCTCGCTGGGCATCATCGCCTCGACTCTCCCCCTGCTCAAACGCATCACCGGCCCAGAGGCCGCCCGCAACGGCTGACACACCAACTGCCCGCGACGGTCCCGGTCATCGTTGCCATCGGCGTCCGGGGCTGGACCGGACGCGAGGCCCTGACGATGCCGCCACACACCGGCACCACGGGCTGCGAGCCCGGTTCCGACCAAGAAACCCAGACCCGGAGGATTCATGACCGTCACGGCGTCCGACAGCCGAAATCCGATGACGCGCCGTCGCATGCTCGGGGCAGCGCTGACCGCCGGAATCGCAACTGCCGTGCCGCTCGGCGTCGCATCCCCCGCGTGGGCGGCTCCGGCAGCCTCCAGCCCGGCGCAGCTCATGCTGCCTCCGCCTACCGGACCGCATCCCGTCGGCACCGTGCCGCTCCACCTCGTCGACACCGCACGTCCGGATCCCGTGGCCGGCCCGGGGCGACACCGCGAGTTGATGGCCAGCCTCTGGTACCCCGCCCGCGGGGCGGAGGACCGGCCGCGTGCCCCCTGGATGACCGAGGGCGCGTTGCGGGCGTTCCTGACGGACGCCGGCTTCCCCCTCGACCCCGCCCTCGGCCCGCTCACCGCCGGGCACGTGGGCGCTCCCGTGCACCGTACGGGCCACCGCCTGCCCGTCATCGTGTACGCGCACGGCTCGGGCAGCCACCGCGGTGACCACACCATCATGGTCCAGGAACTCGCCAGCCACGGCTACGCCGTGGTCACCGTCGACCACACCTACGACACGTTCACCGAGTTCCCCGACGGCCGGGTACTCACCCCGGGCGACGTCCCGATGTTCCCGAGGGACTTCGCCGCGGACCTTCGGTTCCTCCTCGACTGCGTGGAGGGGCTCGCCGCCGGCCGCAACCCCGACATCGACGGCAAGCCACTGCCTCCCGGCTTGCCCGGCGCCCTCGACCCGCGGTGCATCGGCGCATTCGGCTGGTCGAAGGGCGGCACCGCCACCGCGCTCACCATGCTCGCCGACCGGCGCGTCAGAGCCGGGCTCAGCATCGACGGCCCGATGCAGCCGACCATCACCGCCGACCTGGACCGGCCGTTCATGATGATGACCGCCGTGTTCACCCGGGCCGCCATGCCGGACGTCGCCGAGTTCTGGACGCACCTGCGCGACTGGCGGCTCGACATCCAGGCCGCCGGGGCCATCCACAATTCCTACGGCGACAACGCGACGCTGATCCCGCAGGCAGGCAAGATCCTCGGCATGACCGACCAGCAGATCCAGGACATGATCGGCACCCTCGATCCGGCCCGGTCGGTACGGATCCAACAGGCCTACCCACTCGCCTTCTTCGACCTGCATCTGCGGCATCGCCGAGGGCATCTCCTCGACGGCCCGAGCACGGCCTTCCCAGAGGTGAAGTTCCTTCCATGAAGCGGTGGACCGCGGCGCTCACGTCCCGCGCCGCGGTCCGCGCGCCCCGGTGGCGAAGAGCTGCTGCGAGAGCCGCTTGTTGTCCCCGCCGAGCAGAACACCATCCGGAAACCCTTGCAGCAGCTGCCCCTGGCCAGGCGCCGACAGCACCAGCCTCGGCGCGAGGACGCGGGAAAACGTCCCATACCCGTCCGCCCAGCAGCCGGCCCGCGGCCTTCTTGGGCCAGGCAAAGAGCTTGCCCGCGTAAACCCGATCGGCTCACACGACGGTGATATCGGGGTGCATCAGCCGGAGGCGGGAGAGGGCATTGGGCATCGTTGGGTTCGGACGGATTGCGAGCAACTCCAAGAGAGTGCTGACGGCTTGTGAGGCGGCGGGATGGCGCGCGGCGGTTCCTCCAAGACGGCCGCGAGCCCGCGTCCTCAGGGTCCGGTGTCATCCGCAGGACTGACACGGTTGCGCGTGGTCCGACCGAAGTCGCCCATCGGAACGGGAACTGCGGCTGACTTCACGGCCCGCTCACGCCGGGACGATGGAACGGTACCCAGATGGCAGTACCCCTACGGACAGGCGAGCGTCGTGCGCGTTGCCGGATCGAGTATGCCGGTGCCCGGCCTCGGTGCCGTGGGGCAACCGACAGTGAGAGGAAGTACCCAAGATGGCCAAGCTGCAGAGCCTGGACGCGAACACGCCGATGTTCGCGCAGTTCATGGCGGAGACCGGGCCCATCGTCCTGGCCAACACCTTCTTCGTCCCGAAGGTGAGGACCGAGGAATTCCTGATCCTCTTTCGGAGGCAGGCGGATTTCATGAAGGCTCAGCCGGGCTTCGTCTCCCTGCAGATGCACAAGGGAACGGCGGACAGCCAACTCCTGATGAACATCGCGGTCTGGGAGTCGACCGAGGCGCTCGCCACGGCGTTCGGCAGCCCGGAGTTCCAGCGCATGGCGGCCGAGTTCCCCGACGACATCGTGTCGTACCCGCACATCTTCGAGCAGATCGACGTATGAGACGGCAGCTGTAGCCAGTAGAGGGCAACCGGAAAAGCCCCCCACCTCATCCGGGCAGTCGTCCACCGTGCACCGAGCCGGGCCGCCGATGCCGCGGGCGCTTCAGCGGCCAGCTCGTCCCGGCCTCGTTCTCACCCCAGGCGCGCTGCTGATCCTCAGCGTGATCAGGGGGATCCCCCTCCCCCCGCTGCTCGCCTCGATCGACAACCGGCGCAAGACGACGACCCCTGACAACGGGCCCGCCGAGGGGGAGCAGCAGATGAACCGCTGGGGCCGGCTCCACTGCGTCCGTGTCGCCCTCATCATCGCGGCCTTCGCCCAGCTGGACGCCCCCTCGCCTGACCCCGCGGGCCGACGCCGCGCAGGCGACGCACAATTCCCACTCCTCAGGTGGCAACGAGCCACCGAAATCCCGGCACCCGGGCATCCGGGAATGCGGCCGATGTCCATATCCCACAACCGCGATCCCGGCGAACTGCGCCCCCTCGGTCACCCGCGTCCGCGCGGCCTGATCGGGCCCCCACGAGTCAGCAAGCTCCACGAAGCCCACCAAGCCGACGAAGACTCGCAAGGAGAAGAACCATGTCGCTGAAGAAGATAAACACCGTCCTGGCCGCCGCCTTCATCCTCTTCATCCTCTGGTTCGGAGGAGAGTTCATCCTGAGCCCGGAGACGACGGCGCCGGGCTTCGGTCTGCCGAGCTGGCCGGCCGGCGACGGCGACGGCTTCCTGATCATCAAGGGAATCCGCGACGTCGTCCTGGCCCTGGTCCTGGGCATCCTGCTGGTGACGGGCCATCGCCGGGCGCTGGGCTGGGCGCTGCTGGTGGAGGCTCTTGCCGCGTACGGCGACATGGCCACCGTGCTGGTCCACCACGGCTCCGTGGTCACCGCGCTCGGCGTCCACGGCCTGACCGCGACACTGATGGTGGTCAACGGCCTGCTGCTCATGCGCGAGACCCGCAAGGTCGCGGCCGTTCCGGCAGCGCCCGTCCCGCAGCCCGCCTACCGGTAGGCCGTCACGTCGCCCTCGCCACCGAGGGGCCCGGTGCCCACACCGGACGCTTCATCGACCGCCATGGCGAGATCGCCTGGTCCTGAGACCGGCGCTGCCGGGTCACCGGCCCTGAAGAGGACACATACTCCGCCGACTCCACCGGTTTTCCGGCGCTTCGGGCAGCCGTCGTCGGTGGACCGGATCACCTGCGACCACAGGCGACTCGGACATGCCGTGCTGCGCGTTCGAGTTGGCGGGCGCGGACAGGGTGGAGTCCCGGTCGTGGGTTTCCGGGGTTACAGCGGTCACAGCCAGCCGCGTTCGTCGGCCACCCGCACCGCCTCCATCCGGTTGCGCGTGCCGGTCTTCGCGATGGCGGACGACAGATAGTTGCGGACCGTGCCCTCGGAGAGGTGGAGGGCGCCGGCGATGTCGGCCACGGAACCGCTCGCCCGGGCGGCCAGCAGCACGTCCCGCTCGCGTGGGGTCAGCGGTGACTCGCCCGCGGCGAGGGTGGCGGCCGCGAGCTCCGGGTCGACGACGCGCTCTCCGCGCATCACGCGGCGGACGGCGTCGGCGAGCGCCTCGGGCGGCGCGTCCTTCACCACGAAGCCGACGGCACCGGCGGTCATGGCGCGCCGCAGATAGCCGGCCCTGCCGAAGGTGGTGAGGACGACGACGCGGCACCGCGGCACCCGTGTGGCGAGCTGGGCCGCGGCGGCGAGCCCGTCGAGTCCGGGCATCTCGATGTCGAGCAGGGCGACGTCCGGGTCGTGGGCGAGCGCGGCGTCGACGACCTTGTCGCCGCGGTCGACGGAGGCGACGACCTCGAAGTCGTCCTCCAGGTCGAGCAGGGCGGACAGCGCGCTGCGGATCAGGTCCTGGTCGTCGGCGAGCAGCAGCCGGATGGTGCGGTGGGCCGTCATCGCGTCGTCTCTCCCTGTCTCGTTCCCGGTGCCCGGCGTCCGCCCCTCACAGCGCCACCCGTAACCGCCAGCCGCGCGGTGCGACCGGCCCGGCTTCCAAGACGCCGCCGGCCTCCGCCACCCGCTCCCGCAGCCCGACGAGTCCGTGCCCCGCTCCCCCGGTGCCGCCGCCCGCGCCGTCGTCCCGGATCTCCACGGCCGACGCGGTCAAGGTCACCTCGCACCGTGTGGCCCGCGCGTGCCGCACCACGTTCGTCAGTCCCTCCCGCACGACCCACCCGAACAGCTCCTGCCGTTCGGCCCCGACGGGGTCCGTCGTCAGCGGCAGCCGTGCCTCCACGCCTGCGGCGCGCAACAGCTCGCGCCCGCGGGCGAGTTCACCGGCGAGGGTCACCTCGCGGTACCCGGAGACCGCGGCCCGCACGTCGGCGAGGGTCTGCCGGGACAACTGCTCGACCTCGGTGATCTCGTCGACGGCGCGCTCCGACCCGGCGACGGCGAGCTTGCGGGCGAGGCCGCTCTTGACGGTGATGACCGTGAGGGAGTGGCCGAGGAGGTCGTGCAGGTCCCGGGCGATCCGGTCTCGCTCTGTCTGCTGGGCGAGCCGGGCGACCTCGGCGCGGGCTTCGACGAGCGCCTGGTTCGACTGGGCGATCTCGCCGAACGCGGACACGGTCAGCGCGGTGAAGACGAGGGCGACTGCCTCCAGCCAGCCGGGGCCGCTGTGCCAGGGCCGCACTGCCCAGGGGACGACGACGGCGGCCACCGCCCCGGTGCCGATCAGGAGGGCGGCGTATCGGCGGCGGCGCAGCGCGGCGAAGGCGACGATCACCGTGCACAGGAAGAACGCGTACTCGTGGGCGAACGGTAGCGTGGCGACGAACAGCACGGTCAGCACGGCGAACGGCAGGACCGGGTGGCGCGGCGCTCCCCGGCCGGCGGCGAGCGTCCCCAGGACGTAGCAGAGGCAGAACGCGGCCACGACGGCGAACCCGGCGATCCGGGCGCCACCCGTGCTGTACTGGGTGACCCCGACCGCGGTGACGGCGGGGTAGGCCAGCATGCCGGTGGCGAGCAGCGTCCGCCGCCACCCCCGTGACCAGCGCTGCGGATCACGGCTCACCGCCTGGGTTCCTGGCATCTGCATGGCGGGCACGGTAACACCGCTCCTGAGCTGCGGTGCGCTCATCGGGACCGGAACAGGGCACGCATCTCACGGCCGTTGACCACGAGGACGACGCCGAGCAGGAGCAGTCCGCACACGCTCTGCTCGATGCGGAGCCAGACGGGGAAGAGGCCGGGCAGCGCCACGATGACGGCGACGGCCACCGTCATCACGGCCGTGACGATGCGCAGCCGAAGGAAGGCGCGGCGCGAGCCGCGCGCGGCGCCGACGGCGAAGGTGTAGGTGAGGGCCGCACTCCCGGCGACGATGACGGTGCGGGTCCACACCGCGTCGTCGACGACGTCGGCGTGGTCGCGGAGCAGGAAGACGGCGACGAGGGTCGCGACGCTGAGGGCGAGGTAACAGCCGACGAGGCGCTTGACCGGGCGCAGGGCCCGTCCGGTCGGCGCCGGGTCGGATGCGGATGTCGGCTCGGGTACTGCCGCAGGTGAGGTCATACCTTCGAGGGTCGGCCCGCGAGCCCCTCCTGCGGCAGTGAGCTGACCCACGACCCTCCCATGACATTTGTCAGGGCTCGCGAACGGCCGCTCCCGGCACCCCGGCTCGGCGTCGAAGAGCACGCCCCCAGCCGGCTCGCTGGTGCAGCACTGTCCGCAGGAACCGGCCGAGGGGCACTGCTTGCTTGCCCGTGGCCCACACTCACCCTCCACCCGCTGGAACAACTCGGTGGTCGAAGTGGTGCGCCAGTTGCTGCGTCGCCGCCGCGATCCGCTGGAGCAACTCACCCACGCCGCGGGCCTGGACCGGCCCACCTCGGGCTCGGTCACCGTGGGCGACACGGAGTTGACGACGACGAGCGAGACCAAGCTGACCCTGGGTCGGCGTACGCCTCGGGAACGGTGCCGACACGGGCACCGTGGCCGCCGGTCTGCGTCAGGCCGTGCGGGCGTCGGGCGGGAAGGTCCTCACCAGGAACGGCTGGGTGCGGGCAACGTACCCCGGGGACGACCGGACGACCCGGATGGGCTTCTTCCCGGTCCTCGGGATCGCTCTCCTCTACACCGGGATCTCGCTGGCCAACACGATGGTCATGGCGACCTCCGACCGGGTCCGCGAGCTGGCGGTGCTACGGCTGGCCGGCGCCACCAGGTGGCAGGTGCTGCGGCTGGTGGGCGCCGAGGCAGTGCTGGTGGTCGTGGTCGGCGGACTGCTGGGAGCGCTGGTCGCCGGGCTCGAACTGGTGGGCATGTGGGGCGCGTCGGGCCTGCTCTCGGTGTGGACGTCCATCGAGCTCCCGTGGGCGACGCTCGCGGTGGCCCTGGGTGCCTGCGTGGTGCTCGCCGTGATCTCGGCGGTCGTTCCGGCCGGCCTCTCCCTGCGCCGTAGGGCGGTGGAGCTGGCGGGCGTACGCGAGTGACCTCTGACCGGCGCCGGCCTGCCTGATGCCGCGGTGCCCCAGCGCGAAGAAGAGCAGGACCGGCGGATGGACCCGCGCGTACTCCTCGGACGGGGGCGCGGACCGGCGGGTGCGCCACACCGGCTTCTCGACGTTGTCGGCGTCCCTCTTGGTGTCCCTCTCCTGCCGCTGGCAGAACCGGGCGTACTTGTCGGACTTCGCGGCGATCGGGACGGTTTCCCCGTTTCAGTCGCGGATCTCGATGAACAGGCGAAGGGCAGGCCGCCGGCGCCGCGAACCGGCTGTTGCGGGAAGGGCCGGCCGAGCGCCCGAGGACGTTCTGGCCGGCCAGGACGGCCCCCGCAGACGGTGCCGGCCTGGCCGGCTGCCACCACCAAGACCGCCGCCAGGACCGGCCGACAGGCTGACCGGCATGCGTGACGGCCTCGCGTGGACAGGCGCACACCACCACACTCCTTCATCGGCCGTGCCCGGCATGCTCGGCGGCATCTCGCTGACCCTGGCCCGGGGCATGGAGACGGACGAGTTCCTCATCGATCTGGGCGCCGACCTCGACACTCCTGGGCCTTCCGTTCCAGTGGTCAGCGGGCGGTGCGCCGGCGCCGGAGACGTGCCAGCCTCGGCAGGACGGCGAGCAGCAGCAGGCTGTAGTACTGCAGGACGGGTACGGCGAGCGCGATGGCGAAGGCGGTGATCAGGGCGAGGACGTTGAGGTAGCTCTCGGTGTACAGGTCCTCGGTCCTCTGGCGGGCCGCCGGGCCGTCCTCCTCGAGGAGTGCGGGGGTGGTTTTCAGGGTCCTCAGCATGGCGAACCGGCAGACCATGCCGGCCAGGAGGGTCGAGTAGTAGAACGCCCCCACGAATCGGTCGCGGCCGAAGGTGCCGATCATCTCCGTCGGTAGAGGAAGTACGATGACGGAGAGCAGCCACCCCATGTTCCATACCGTCAGGGAGCGGGTGAGCTTCGTGACCGATGAGAAGGACCGGTGGTGCTCCCGCCAGATGTTCGCGACGACCGCGAAGCTGAGCAGGAAGCTCCAGACCTGGTCGAGGTGACCGGTGATCACCTCGCTGGCGCCCTCGTGGGCGGACGCGGCTTCTGGGACGAGGTCCACCAACGGCAGGATCAGCAGGGTGATGGAGATCGCGGTCACCGCGTCGGTGAACAGCACCAGGCGCTCCCCCGAGACACCCCCCTCGATCCTGTCCGACGCGGGAACCGACGGCTCTGCCGGATCGGCCCCTCCCGTCCCGGTCTCGTCGACGATGCCGCTGGCACCCATGCGTTCGCACCTCTCCTTTGTTCGGTCCGCCGCGCCTGCCGTCGCTACCGGACTCTGCCGGTCGTGGACGTTCCATCGACCGGCGCGGACGCTGCCCATGGCGGCAGCGGGAAGTTGACGGGTCCGCAGGCGCTGGTCCCCTGCGCACAGGGCCGTCTTGTCGCGGCGCGGGGGCCGGAGCGCGGCGCCATGGAGGAGGCGCCGGACGTCCTCCTCCTGTGGAAGGGACTGCCCGACGCGTTGCCACCGCGAGCAGCGCGGCCACACGTTCGTGGTTCCGCCCGACAACGGCCGCCCCGGTCTTCGCCCAGCCCGCTGCACTCTCCACACGCAAGCCGTTGACCAGCACTGATGGATAAGTCCGGCTGGATTACCAGACCAGTGGCCCGCGTTCGGGCCACCACCGCTGGACTGCCTCGGCGGTGGTCGACGGGCTCACGTTGAAACAGAGCTTCGCACCGGGTGCCAGTTCGCGGGTGGTGTCGACCAAGACCTCGAAGAGCGGGGTCAGCGCCGGGTCCAGCCGGACGCCGGCGCCGATCACCACGATGTCGTAGTCCTTACCGGACAGCGCGGCGCGGTAGACCGCCTCGGCCGTGCGGCCGTAGTCGAGCAGACAGACGTCGACGGTGAAGCCCAGCTCCTCCAACCGGGCCCGCCCGGCGGCCACGCCGGCCCGGACCACTTCGGCGTCGATCTCGGGGAACGCCGCCCGTGACGAGGGCGCGTCGTCCACCAGCGCGGGATCAAGTCCGACGGTGAGCATGGACGGGGACATGCCGCGACACCTCCTGTGCCTTGCCTTGCGATTTCCGGTTCGAAGGTAGACATCGGGGCAGCCGCCGGCCATCCCACACTTCTGGGATATCGTTCGCTCGGTGAGTTCCCCGGTGGCCCAGCGCGAGACCGTGCGTGACATCGAGGCGATCTGCCGTCTCGCCCTCGGCTCCCGGGAGCTGCGACGCCGGATCGCCGAGCGGCTGACGCGGCTCGTCCCGGCCGACTCCTACTGTTTCGGCACGCTCGACCCCACAACGCTGCTGATCACCGACGACGTGAGTGCCGGGCTCACACCGGCCGCGGCCGCGGCCGCCGCGCACAACGAGTACCTGGTGGACGACGTACTGAAGTTCGCGGCGCTCGCCCGTTCCGAGGTGTCCGCAGGCACGCTCGCTGCGGCCACTGGCGGTGACCCGGAATCCAGCCACCGGTACCGGGCGGTGCTCCCGATGATCGACGCGCGGCACGAGCTGCGGGCGAGCTTCGTGGTGGACCGCCGGTGCTGGGGCGCCATCGCCCTGTTCCGCGGCGGGGATCGGCCCGACTTCACCCCGGCCGACGTCGACGTTCTGCGGCGGCTGTCCGCCCCTGTGGCCGCGGCCCTGCGCCGGGCTGTCCACCGGGCACCTGCCGACGCCGCTCCCGGCCCGGCCGAGGCGGGTGTGCTCCTGCTCGATCAGGACTTGCGGCTGCTCTCGGAGAATCCGGCCGCGAAACTCTGGCGGGACGAACTGGCCTCGTCCGGGGCAGAGCTGCCCATCGCGGTCATGGAGGTCGCCGCGCGAGGGAGAGGCGCGGCGCTGCCCGCCTACGGGCGGATCCGTGGCCGGTCGGGCCGGTGGCTCTCGGTCCACGCCTCGCCGCTGAGCGGTGGCCCGTACCCGGCACCCCTCGCCGTGACGATGCATCCGGCCCCGGCCGCCGAGGTGGCCGAGGTGCTGCTGCTCGCGTACGGGCTCACGCCGCGCGAGCGGGACGTCCTGGCGCGGGTCGTCGCAGGCCTGCCCTCGCGGGCCATCGCCATGGAACTCCAGATCACCGCAGCCACCGTGCAGGACCACCTGAAGAGCGTCTTCGCGAAGACCGGTGTCCGCAGCCGCCGCGAACTGGTGGCGACCATCCTGGACCTGTGAGCGAACCCTGTCCACAGCTCCGCTCGCCACGACGACGCGTCGGCACGCCCGGGACCACGAACGGCCCGGCCGGCACCCCTCAGTTCCGGGCCTGCACCGGTTCCCGATCGCCAGCTGGAGCGCCGGGTCGTTTCGATCGGATCGCCCCGGGCCTCTGTCCGGACTTCGCCTCCGGCCAGTGACACGGCTGCTGAACCCGACTCGTCTGAATCCTTCGCACCGGCCGCCGACTCTTATGAACGCATGGGTAAGCGGCCGTACGGCCGAAGAGTCGAGGAAGGTGGGAGGACCATGGCCCAGTTCACCAGGAGCTCCTGGCCGGGTGACCAGCTCGTCAGCGCCGCGCAGCGCGGCGACGAGTCGTCGATCGGGGTGCTGATCTCCGGCGTGTACCCACATGTCCGGCGGTTCGCGTTCTCGCTGTGTGCCAGCAGTCAGGACGCCGAGGACGCGGCACAGGAGGCGATGATCGTCCTGTTCCGCCGGATCGGGACACTGCGGGCCACCGCCGCGCTCGCGTCATGGATGTTCCGGATCGTGCACAGCGAGTGCTCGCGGCGCGCGCGGCGCCTCGCGCACCGCTCGGAAACGGCCGTCGAGACGGCCGTGTCCTCGGCCGAGGACGACGTGCTGGGCCGGCTGGAGATCGAGCGGCTGGTCGAAGTGATCGCCTCTCTGCCGGACGATCAGCGCCGCGTCCTCATCATGCGGGACATCCAGGGACTGCCGGGGAAGACCGTCGCCTCGGCGCTCGGACTGAGTACGCCGGCGATGAAGTCCCGGTTGCACCGCGCCCGCCGTGCCGTGCGTGAGGGGCTGGGTGAGCCGGAGTGAGCACGAACACCTTCCCGGCCAGGCCCCGAGGCGTGCTCCTCGTGCACGGCGCCTGGCACAGCGGCAGAGCGTGGAACGGCGTCGCCGCCGGGCTGCGCGCGCGGGGCGTGCCCGTGGCCGTCGCCGAGTTGCACCGAGGATCACTGGCGGGGGACGTCGCCGCGGCCGAAGCCGCACTGGACGACATCGCCGAGTCCGGTCCCGTCGTCGCCTGCGGCCACTCCTACGGCGGCGCCGTCATCAGTGGTCTGCCGCCGCGGAAGGTGGCGCATCTCGTGTACCTGGCCGCGATGATGCCCGATGTCGGCGAGACCAGCTTCGGGCTGCTCGCCCAGGCACCGCCGAGCGACTTGGGCGCGTGCATGATCGGTGACATCACCGGCACCACCACGATCGATCCGGCCCAGGCAGGGGCGCTGTTCCACGGCCGGCTCGACGCGGACCGGCGATTGCGTCACGTCACCGAGCTGGTCCCACAGGTCATGGCGGCCGGCCACCAGGCGGCAGCGACCGCGGCCTGGCACTCACGGCCCAGCACCTACGTCCGCTGCACCGACGACCGGGTCATCCACCCGGAGCTGCAACGCCGCTTCACGCAGCGCGCCACCCACACGGTCACCTGGCACAGCGACCACGGCGCCTTCGCTTCCCACGAGTCGGACACCATAGCCCTACTGACCCTGCTCGCCCGGCCCTGAGCCACTGCGCTCACCGCCACCCCGCTCACCGGGCGAGGCGTCCAGCCGTTCCGGGAACATCGTCCCGACAACCGTCGCCCCGCCAAGACGCCCGGACCGGGACAGCTCATGAGCCGCCCCGGTCCGGTCAGGTGGTGGCCGACCCGGGACAGCAGTGCCAGGTCGAACCGGGCGCAACCGGTGGGATCGGCTTCGGCCGTGCCCGCCAGACACCGAACTGCCGGGTGAGCGTTGGCGCACCGCGCCTGAGCCAGCACGGGCGGGGAGGGATCGATCCCCACGACTGGGCTGCCTCGGCGACACCTTCGGGCGACCGTCCGGTGAGCCGCTGCCCTGGCTCGACGACGGTGCGGAGTCCAACGCGGATATGTGGGCCACCGTCGAGGAGTCACGCGAGTACATCGTGGAGCTCTACCGCCGGGCGTGGGTGCACGCGGACGCGACAATCGACGCGCTGGCGCTGGACACGACTGGCAGGGTGCCGTGGTGGCCCAACGGCAGGGACAAGGTGTCGTTGCATCATGCCGTGGTGCGAGTGATCGCTGATACGCACCGGCACGCCGGTCACGCCGATATCCTCCGGGAGTTCACAGACGGTGCCGTCGGGATGAACAAGAACAACGACAGCATGCCGCCGGGCGACTCGGCGTGGTGGAAGAACCACCGAAGCCGGCTGGAGCGTGCAGCTCAGGAAGCCGGCCGAGACGCGTGACCTCGAACCCGCGGTTTGGCGTGGGCACCGAGCTGGGGTCGCAGGACGCGGTGCGACAGCTCACTTGGGGACATGAAATCTGCTCAGCCGCAACGGGCCGCCCGCTGGCCGCAGTCACCGGGCATGCCGAGGCGGGGCACTCGCGCACCGAGGTGGAAGCCGGCATGAAGAAGGCGGCCCGGTACCCCGAGGATGGGTGACTTCTGGGGCGGCGGGTCGGCACCGGCAGGTCCGCGGGCAGGCCGGCCAGGACCGGCAGGTCGTCCCGCTGGTTGCAGGTCGGCACGACGACCACGACTCTCGGGGGCGCGACGGCCACGGCAAATCCTGGGGCAAGGGTCGGGAACGCTTCAGCGGTACCGGCACTTGGCACTCGGCGTTCGTGGAGCGCTGGTCGCACTCCAGTGGCTGGGGTCTACGCCCTCTTCTGCCGTAGATCGTGGCCGATGCTGATGGCCGTGATGGCCAGGAGGCCCAGCGCCAGAGTCTCGGTGAGGGAGCCCGGGCGAAGAGCGGTCCGCACGACGGCGAGGAGGTTCTGGCTCGCGGCGAGGGCCAGTGCTGTCCCGATGTGCCAAAGAGCGGCGGACAGCCGGCGCGTGGTCGGCAGGGTCGCGGTCCTGGAGATGCGGGCGACGAGGACACACAGGCGGAGTGCGACGAATCCGAGCGTGAGCCAGTAGTAGGCCACCGCGGCGGTGTCGGCGAAGCCGGTGAGGTGTTCGGCGATGCCGCTCCAGGCCGTCAGGCACAGGGCGACGACCGCGGCGGTCGGGGCTGCCAGGGTGCGGAGAGCGTCGGCCGCCAGGTCGCGGAGCGCTGCGCCGCTCAGCGGTGGAAGCGGTGCGGCGAGGACGATGCCCAGCAGGAGCGGGGCCAGCCACAGGCTCGTCGCGGGATGACGGATGTCGGCCGTGAGGGTGGTGGAGGGCTCGGCCGAGCGCAGCAGCAGCCCGGTGGCCGCGGTGAGCGCGAACAGGGCGACGGTCAGCACGCGGCGGGTCTGGCCGGCGAACGTCTCGGGCCAGTCGCCGGGGTGCAGCCACAGCCGCGCGGCGCCCGCGAGGGTGTCGGGCCAGGAGCGGATTCCCGATGCGGACACCTCGTGGCTGATGTCGTCGCCCCAGCGGTCGCGCACGGGCGGCGGGTAGAGCCGGGTCAGGAGCGTGGCCGCGTTCATGCCGGGGTGATCCCGAGTGCGCGCAGGCCGACGGCGGAGATGCGGGCCATCTGCTGGAGTTCGGTGCGCAGTTGGTCGCGGCCCGCTTCGGTGATCTGCATGGTGCGGTGGCGTTCTTGGGCTTCCGACGCCTGGTCCGCAGGCTGGATCAGCTCGCGCGCCTCCAGCCGGGACAGTGCTCCGTAGAGGCTGCCGGGGCCGAGTTTGCGGCCGGTGAGTTCTTCGATCGCGGTGTTGATGGCGTATCCGTGCAGCGGGCCGTCCGCGAGGACGGTGAGCACGAGCATCTGGGCGTCGTTGCTGTGCATGGGTCTCCTTGCCTCCGGTTCCTCATGATACGAGCCGCGATACTACTTGTCACGTAGTACGAGGTGCGTACTATAGCGAGCCATGGAACACGTGAAGGAGAACGGGCGGGCCTACTCGGCGGTGGTCTGGACGAGCCTCGGCGCTGCCGGTGTGTTCGAGGCGTTGACGGTGCTCGCGACCCAGGACAACGCGGTCAGGGCGGCCAGCCCGTGGCAGGACGACCCGTACGACGTGGTGGTGTCCTCGGCTCAGTTCGCGGTGCCGATGCTCGCCTTGGTGATCACGTTGCGGCTGCTCGCGTGGCGGGCGCCGGGGGGTTCGGACCGGGTGCGGCAGACGGTGCGTGCGGCGGGGGCGATGGTCACGCTGGTCGGGCTCACGGTGGTGTCCGAGTGGGCCGCGGTCTTCATCAGGACGCCTGCCTCGTCCTCGGGGCCATGGGCATCGGTGCTGATCGGCGGGCTGGTCGTCAACTCCGTACTCACCATGGTGGCAGCGGTCTCGCTCCGGCGATGTCGCCGCCGGCGCCGTTCGGCGGGCGGCCCGCGGAACGACTGGCTCGGCGACGCCGTCTTCCTCTGCCGGCAAATTCCCGTCCTGCGGCGCTGGTTCGGTCCGGACGCGGTGGTCTGGGTGCGCCGTCGCGCGATGACGGTGTTCCTCACGCTGAGCTCGCTGGCCGCGGCGGCCCTCACCGGCGCGCAGGCCATCGGCGAACGCTGGACGGATCCGCTGCTCATGGCCTGGTTTCTGATCGTCGCAGCGACCTCCAATCTCGCTTTCTGCGTGATCAGCAACGCGGTCGCGGGATTCATCGCCCGCCCGCCGCGCACCCGGCCCCGCCGTATCGCCGAGGCAGCGGCCGTCGCCGGATGCGTCGCGATCAGTGTGGCCACGGCGTTCCGTGACGCACTGTGGCCGCTGTTCGGGACGGGATCGCTGACGTCCGTACCGGCCCTGGCCGTCCTCACACTCGGCGCGGGTCTGGCCACGTCCCTGGTCACAGCCGCTCTCCTGCTCGCCTGTTTCCCGCACGGCTCCTCCGGCCCGCGCCGCCGCTTCGGCGCGGCCGCCACCCACCTCCGACGCCCAGGCATGCACCGGTGAAAGGCGTGACGATGCGACCGTCCGCATCCCATGAACAGGCAAACCCGGTGATCCGCGCCCGCGAGCTGTCCAAACGGTACGGACGCAGGCAGGCCGTCAGCAGGCTCAGCTTCACCGTGGAAGCCGGTCAGATCTGCGCGCTGCTGGGCCCGAACGGGGCGGGCAAGACCTCAACGATGCGCATGCTGGTCGGCCTCTCGTCCCCGGACACCGGCACCGCGCGCCTCCTGGGCGAGCCGGTCGGTCTGGGCGCGGAGGTGCTGCGCGCAGTCGGCGTTCTCATCGACGGCCCGGCGTTCGTGCCACACCTCACCGGCCGGGCCAACCTGCGGCTCCTGTGGTCGGCGACACGACAGGCATGGCCGCCCCCCGCTCTGGACGACGCCCTGGACCTCGCCGGTCTCGGCGAGGCGCTCGACCGCAAGGTCAAGGGCTATTCGATGGGAATGAAGCAGCGGCTGATGCTGGCCCAGGCCCTGATGCGGAAACCGGATGTGCTGATCCTGGACGAGCCGGCCAACGGACTGGACCCCGGCGAGGTCCGGGCCCTGCGCGAGTACCTGGGAGAGATGGCCCGGGGAGGGGCCGCCGTACTCGTCTCCAGCCACCAGCTCGCCGAGGTGCAGCAGTTGGCGACCCACGTCGTCGTGATGAACCACGGCCGGCTGATCGCCGCAGGACCGATGGACGAACTGCTCGGCGCCGCCGGCACCTATCGACTCCAGGTGGACGACACCGAGCAGGGGGCCGCCGTGCTGCGCGCACTGCCAGGCGTCGCGACGGCAACGACACAGCGGGACGCGATCGTCGTCACCGCGCCCGGCGTGCACTCCCGCGACCTGGTCCGCGCGCTGGTCACGGAGGGCATCGGCGTCACGTCCGTGCAGCAGGAGAGCAAGTCCCTGGAAGAAGCGTTCCTGACCATGACCGAAGGAGCCGGCGAGCATGCTGCGCGTTGAACTGTCCACCCAACTACTGCGGATCCGCACGCTCCTCGTGCTCGCCTGTCTGGCCGCCGTCCCCGTACTGTCCGGCCTTTCGTACGCCTCGGACGCCGGGCATCGCAACGGCCGCCAGACGGGCCTGTTCGGCGCATCCCCCTACTCCGCGCTCAACCACGCCATGGCGAGCATGGCGTTCGTCGAACCGCTGCTCCTCCCGATCATGGTGGCTCTGCCGGCCGCCGCGATCGCCTCGTCCGACCGGGAGTGGGGAACCCTGCGCTACCTGTACGTCGCGCCCGTGAGCCGAGCACGCCTGCTGGCGGCGAAGCTCGGAACTCTGGTTGTGGTGACCGCGATCGCGACCCTGTGTGTTCTGGCGGCCGGCCTGCTCGCCGGCGTCGCCGTCTTCGGCCGGCACCCGTTCCACATCGTCGGCGCTCCGAATCTCACCGGCGGCGAGACGGCCACCCGCGTCCTGTCGGCGACCGGCTACTGCCTGCTGTGCATGCTGAGCATCGCGACGATCACCTTCGCCCTGGGACTCCTGCTGCCCCGCGGCGTCGAAGCCCTCGGCGCCGCCGTGGCCTTCGTGATCGCTGCCAGCCTGTTCAACGGCGCGCATGCCCTGCACACCGCGCAGGTTGTCCTGCCCGTGCACTACTGGCAGGACTGGACCCACCTGTTCGACCCCTCCGGGACCGCCCACCTCGGCACCGGCATCGCGGTCCAGGTCGCCACCATCGTCGTGGCCATATGCTCCGCCGTCCTCGTGCTCTTGCGACGCGACCCCGCGGCATGACACCCGCTCCGCCCGCGATGCCCGCGATGCCCGAGCTGCGCGACGAGTCTCGCCGCTGCCTGCCGCGGTCGACGAGAGGGTGGAGACGGCCGGGCCGGCCCCGCCGCCACAGCCTGAGGATGGTTCCCGCCGTCCTCGACAGCACCACCGACGGTGAACCAGCATCGTGCCCCTGGGGAAGGACTTGACTCTCCCACGGAGGGAGACCTGAAGGTGGGGACATGGACGACGGTACCCAGTACCCGATCGGTGAGCTGGCTCGGCGCACAGGGCTGACGGTCAAGAAGATCCGGTTCTATTCCGACCGCGGCATCGTGACACCGGCCGATCGCACCCCCGCCGGATACCGCCGCTACGGCCCGCAGGCCGTCGTTCGCCTGGCCGTCGTGCGGACGCTGCGCGAACTCGGCCTCGGCCTCGACGTGATCCGGCGTGTCACGAACCAGGAACTCACGCTCGCCCAAGTCGCCGCCGAGCACGCCGCCGCCCTGAACGTGCAGATCAGCGTCCTGCGTCTGCGACAAGCCGTGCTCACCACCGCGGCCAGACGCGAGCCGACCTTTGAGGAGATGGAGCGCATGCACCAGCTGGCCACGCTGTCCAGGACCGAGAGACGGCGCCTGATCAGCGAATTCCTCGATGCGATCTTCGACGACGGGCACGTCATGTCCGGTAGAGCCGCCGTACGACGTTCCATGACCCCTGAACTGCCCGACAGCCCCACACAGGAACAGGTGGAGGCATGGGTGGAGCTGGCGGAGCTGTCCCTGGACCCCGGCTTTCGTGACGCCATGCGGGGCCTGGTCGCAGACCACGTGGCCGATCTGCCCGACGGCGTCGGCACGCCGCCCCGCCCGGACGTCTTCGCGGTCACCCGCGAACGCGCGGCAGCAGCCGTGAGCTCCGGAATCAGCCCCGACTCACCGCAGGCCGATCCTGTGGTCGCGACGCTCACCGCGGAGTGTGCGCTCGCCGTCGGCCGCGCCGACGACGCTCAGCTGCAGGACTGGCTGTTGCACCGGCTGGAGTCCGCGAACGGCGCACGCAAGGACCGGTACTTCCACCTGCTCGCAGTGATCAATGACTGGCCGGCCCCCGAGCCCCTGGCACCACTGACCGACTGGTCCGTTCAGGCCCTGCGGGCGCGAGCGGCCCGATGACGCGACCGACGAACACGCGCAGAAGTGCCACTACGAACTGACCGACCTCCCGCCCGCGGCACCGCCCGCATATCCCCTCGACGGCCACCTTCACGTGCGCGAGCGCATCCTTTGAGCTGCGGGCAGGCCGACGCGGCCGGGTCGAAGCCGAGGGCTTCAACGGGGCAGAAGCTGCGGCCGCTGTCGGTCGTCCGAGGCTCGGGCTCAGGTCAGCGGGCGGCCCGTGTGGGAGAGACGGCGGGCCGTGGATCTGGGGCGAGGATCTGGGGGCCGCAGGTCCAGGGGCCGAGGAGCCGGGGGCTGCGGATCCGGGGGCCGCGGATCCGGGGGCCGAGGATCCGGGGGCCGAGGATCTGGGGGCCAGTTGGTCGATGTGGCGCATGGGCGCCCGACGCCCCAAGTCCCGCCGGGTTGTCGGCCGCCTGCGCACCGCCGTCACCGTCGGACTCGACGGGAAGCCGCTCCGGCCTGGCATTTCGACCATGACGTCAGCCGGTCCACCGGGTCGTTGACGGTCAGGCAGAGGGGCGTCGCCGGGTGCCGTCGCCGCTTCCGTTCAGCGGGATCAAGGTCTCCAGATGAGCGCCCTTGACCCAGGAGCCCAGCAGGTCCCGGTGCAGGGCCACGATGTCCTGGCGCAGCGCCAGGCCCAGTGCGGCCTTCGTGAACGTGCGGCAGGTGGTGACGAACAAGGCGACGTCGGCGCCGTGTTCGAGGCGCGCGGTACCGACGAACTTCTGCATGTCCTGCGAGGACACGCTCCGCTGCGGCGCATACTTCTTGCACTGGACGACCAGCTTGCGGCCGTCGGACAGGTAGCCGACGACGTCCGCGCCCAGGTCGCCGCTCCTGCCGCTGACGACGACCTTCGTACAGCCGTCCCGTCGGCACAGTTCAGCGACGTAGGTCTCGAACTGCTGCCACGACAACGCGTCGACCTCGGCCATCGACAACTCCCTTGCCCTGGCCTCCTCCTGGGCCCGCCACGCGCGGTCCTGGCCGACCGCGCGACGATGCGCCCGCAGCAGCGCCCATCCGGCCCCGCCCACCACGGCCGCGGCGAGCACGGCCACCAGGACGGGCCACACCACCGTCCAGTGCCCGGCCACCCACACCGCGGCAGCCAGCGCCACCAGCCCGCCCCAGCCCTGCAACTGCCTGCGCGTCCGCTTCTTCAAACGCCGGCGCCGTCGACGTGCTGCCATCACTCCCCCGTTCCCACGACCAGTGGCCCGCACCCCGACCGTCCCCTGCGTGTGCGGGGACTCATCGGCCGGCCTGCGTGACGCCGCTCGCAAGCTGTCCCACGATGTTCAAGATCCCCTGGCCCGCCGGGGTGGGCGCGATCAGGACGCCCAGCGCCAGGACGATGACGACGGTCGTCTTCTCGTCGAAGCGGCTACGGGCCTCCGTACGCCGACGCAGCCGCCAGACGACGACGACTGCGAGCAACACCGCCACGTTGATGGTCAACAACAGTCCAGACCTCCCCACCGACCGGCCATCACCCTGCTGGGACGGCAGCACGCCACACCCGGCCTTCCTGTGTAGCGGCGCCTCAGCGATGTTGGAGACGGGTTGCCGCCGAATGGCACAAACCCATCGGACCTGGCCGAATACCGCGCAGGGAGATCAGTTGCGATCCTGTACCCCATCTCGGTCGGCAGAGGGACGTTCGTCATTCAGGTGGGCCATGGCGTACCCGCAGTCGTCAGGATGACGGGCCGGGTATGCCATCGCCCACGCGGTCCGGGCGGCCATCCCTTCGCCGAAGTCGGCGACCAGCGCTACGCCTACCACGTCGTGTGTCGGGCGAGCACCCACCCTGCGAGCGGGGACCGAACCCTCCCGGTGCCGGCCTTCTCATGAGCGCGAGTCTGACGACGGCCACATCACCATGACGGATATCGGGCCGGAGATCACCGCAACGGGCGGCCCCGGAGCACGATGGTTGACGCATGCCGGACGGAGCGGCGAAAGCGGAAGGCTGCGCAAGGAGTCGACTTCGTGGATCCGGACAGACAAGCAAGCCGACGATCACGGTCCTGATGGCCGCGTCCTGGAAAGCTGCTTCAAGTCCGGCTCGCCTGCCCGGACAGTGCGAACGCAGGGCGTAGGAGGCGCGGGCCGCGGCATCTGCGACTGACGGGGGCCAGCACCGCCAGGCGAACGGCAGGGGCAGCGGTCGCTGCGCGAGTGGCGCCACGACGTGGCGCTGCGACGCCCCGAGCCGGCCGCCGCCGGCCCGAGCGGCCTCGCCACCCCGGCACCACGTACGCGGCCGGGGAAAGGCGCTCCCCCATGGCCGTGGCCCCCGGGTGATGGCGCGTCTTGGTGGTGCCTACAGCACGGACAGGAGGTACAGGACGCGGTCGGCGCCGCTGCCAGCAACGAGGTCTATCTGGACTCCCCAGGCTGGCCTGCCGTAGTCGCTGCAGCAGCCCGGCCGGCCAGGTACTGGTGGCCGACGATCACTCGGTGCTGGGCAAGAGGGGCAGTGCAGAGCCAATCGGTCGGCTCAGCGGACCCGGTCGTAGACGAGGGCCAGCGTGCCGTGCTCGCCCGCGGCCTGACTGACGAGTGTCCGCTGCCCCGCGGGCAGACCGTCGGCGAAGAGGCGGGGCCCGCCACCGAGGAAGACCGGGAAGATCGTGAGCGCCAGCCGGTCGACCTTGTCGCTCGCCGGCAGCGCCTTGATGACGCTCGCGCTGGACAGCACGAGAATGTCACCGCCTTCGGTTGCTTTCAGGTCCCCGACCACCTCGGCGGCCGGCTTGTCGACGATCGTCGCCCGCTCCCACGGCGCTTCGTCGAGGGTCGAGGAGAGCACCACCTTGTCGGTGTCGACGAGCCACCTCGCGAAGCCCTCGTCGCGCGGGTCGGCGCCCTCCGTGCCGATGACGGTGGTCCAGAAACCGAGGAACCCCTCGGCGTTGACCCGCCCGAGCAGGGCCGTCGTGGCCGGCTCCCAGAGGCTCGTCAGGTGGTCGCGGGCGACGTCTGAGACGGCGTACGGCATCACCCAGCTCATGCCCAGCGGGTTGTCCGGCGCTGCGTAGCGGCCGTCGAGGGAGAGGGCCAGGTTGGTGACGACTCTGCGGCCAGCGACCTGCTCTGTCATGTCGTGCTCCTCGTGTCGATGCTGTCGGTGTCGTGCGAGTCCGCGGCGAGGGTCGCCGCGAGGTCGGCTGCGGCGGATCTGCCGCGCCAGGCTGGTTCCGGACTGGCGCGGCAGGCTGGTTCCGGACTGGCGCGGCAGGCTGGTTCCGGACTGGCGCGGCAGGCTGGTTCCGGACGTGACGCCGCCCTCTTCGCGGCCGCCGACTCGCTCACGGCCAACACTTGAAGGTCCTGACATAGGCGTCGACATGTCTGTAGGTGATGAGGCAGGTGGCGACCGAGCAGACGAGCCGACAGCCGGGCACCAGGCACCAGGCACCAGGCACCAGGAGGTTCCGGTCCGGCGAGCGTGCGTACCGTGAGCCGCATTCTCCGTGGCCATGCGACGTCGGCGCTGATTTCCTTCTTCGCGTTCCCAATTCCGTAACCACCGCGCAGGCTTGAAAACCGCCGCTCGTGAAACCGGTCGCGACCAGGGGAAGCCGCACACGCGGAATGAAAGGCCCCCTTGCGCACCGTTGGCGCGCCTCCGCGACGCACTGTTCGAACCCCGGTGATCGACATCGGCTCTGGCGTCCCAGCACAGCGACGTATCCACGCCCAGCGCCGTGAACTGCTCATATCTGGGCATTGGAAGCAAGCTTTCCATGATCTGCGTCACGCCCGCATGATCTGACCTCATGCTTTCATGGGAAATGTGCCTACTCGAACAATTTTCATGCCACAGTGCACCGTTGGCACCTCGACAGGTCCAACTTCCGCACATTTCTAGGATGTTGGTACTGTTCACGAATTGCAGCGGGCGTCGATCCACGGATCCGCCGTCCGCCACGGCGCGAAATCCGACACGTCACCGCATTACTCGCAGAAGGGCAAGTCCCGTATGCAGAAAGCTTTCTGGAGCAGACGCCGCGGCCTCGGCGCGCTCGCGGCCGCGACCGCTGTCGCCGCCACCTCTTCGGTCCTGCGGCCGGCCACCGCCGCGGCCGCCGAGACAGCGGGCACCGGCCCGGTGCCGGTGCCGGAAACCGAGCGCGCCAAGGCCGTCCGCGCGTGGCTGACCGGCGGCAAGGGCGTCAAGGCCGCCGCCTCCACGGCCCGCTACGGGACCGGCACCGAGATCCGGGGCGCCGCGGACAAGGCGCTCGGCGGCGGCCTCGTCAAGCCCGTCGTCAGCAAGATCACAGACACCGGCGAGGACCTGGTCTCCGGCAGCACGAAGGGCCTCAGCGACATCTGGGGCCTGACTGCCTGATCCCGCCCGTCCTCTCTCCCGGGGCGCCGCAATCAGGCAGCGCCCCTGCCCTCTCATCTCACGGAAAGTTCCTGCCTCCATGCATGGAATACCTGGCGGGCGCGCCACAAGAAGACGCGCCCGCTCGACGGTCCTGACCGTCCTCACCGCCCTGACCCTCGTCCTCACGACAGCCGCGACGAGCCAGGCGGCCGAGCCGCCCGCGCCGGCGAAGGCCACGTTGGCCACCAAGTCCGCAGCATCCGGCGCGAAGACCACCGGGACCAGCAGGTTCGCGGCCGGCTCCGGTGAGGACTGCACCGCCACCGCGCCGGGCTCCAAGGAGCGCCGCGCAGGTGCCGTCGAGTCATGCGTGACGGTCGCCCCCGCCCCTGCGAAGGCGAAGACCCGCACCGGCGTGGCCGCCACCGCCGCGGCCACCGCCGGCAGCTGCGACATCACCAGCCCCGGCAACTACAGCTACGAGCGCTTCTCGTACTGCGTGACCGGCATCAACGTCACCTACATCCTCCGCAACAGCGACGGCGTCGAGCTGGGCCGCGGCGTCCTGGAGGTCTCCACCGGCGGTGACCTCTCTGCGACGGCCACGACCTGGAGCGAGCAGGTCTCCGTCACCATGATCAGCGCCACCGGCGACGTCGCCGCGCTGAACGCCAAGTTCCGCGCCTCCTGCGACGCCGGCTGCACGGCCACCAAGACCGCTCCCTGGTTCGGCGGCAGCATCGTCCTCGGCCAGACCCTGACCGGCACCGTCACCTATTCCTCGTCCCAGACGGCGGGTTCCTCCGCCTCCTTCTACACGGCGTACGCGATGTACGTGACGTCGCCGGGCGCGACGGCGGTCGACCCGAACGCGTCGTGGAAGAACGCGCGTCAGATCAGGTGCGACGACGCGGTCGGCGGCACTTCGGTGGCGGGCTGTGCCGTCCCCTCGGTCATGGCCGTCGTGCCGATGAAGGCGACGAGCGCGGACGCGGGCGGCGCCGTGGCCACCTATGGCTGGGCCCAGAAGAACCTCAGCGGCGCCTGGGGGAAGAAGGGCAGCCCCCTGACCCGGTCGACGAGCGGTGTGGCCGACCGCACCGCCGCCACCTGCGCGGGCTTCACGGCCCAGGCGGAGCTCGTCGACAGTGACACCTGCGCCGACTTCCCCTTCGGGGAGGCGAAGGAGGGCGGCGCCGCCGGCGACCGGTGCGTCGAGGTGATCCCCAACCTCGGCAACGGCGAATGGGACACCTACGTCCTCAACGACGGACACGTCCTCGACCCCGCCTCACCCTGCGTGCAGTCCCATGTCACCCCCGCCGACAAGCAGTTCGCCGAGACGCAGCTCGCCGACGGCTTCACGGCCCAGCGGGTGATCGACGCCGACAAGTTCGAGCTGACGGTCTCGACGCCGGACACCGGACCGCAGGCCAGCTGCCTGAACGACCCCCCGCCGGCCGGGGCGCTTCCCAACGGCGACGGCTGGTTCAAGAACACGACCGAGCCGGTTCCGCTCGTCAACCAGACTGCCCCGGCGGACGGGCCCGGACAGCGGCCGACCCAGGCGCAGGCGTGCCTGGGGAAGAAGACCACCAAGGGAAGCGGAACCAGCGATCCCGTCACCGGGTACAAGGACGCGGAGGCGTTCAAGAAGGCGAACGGAGTCACCAACGGGCTGGCCCGGTGCCATCTCATCGCAAGGATCCTCGGCGGAATGGGCACGACTGCGCTGACCCGGTCCAATCTCGTCCCCTGCTGGCAGTCCGGGATGAACACGGGCACGCCCAGCATGCGGACCTACGAGGACATGGCGCAGAGAATGATCCAGGACCCCAGCTCCACTCTCGGAGCGAACGACGCGATCTTCTACCAGGTGACGCCCGTCTACAAGGACGCGAACAGCACCATCCCGGTGGGCGTCACGATGCGCGCCGACGTCCAACGGGCGAACGGGACGACCGAGGAACTGTTCCCCAACGTCTACGTCACCAACACCCTGATGAATACTGGGACGCTCAACCTCGGTAACTGATTCACAGATCCGCAGCAGTTCGCGCCCACGGGAGCCGGCATGAGTCTCACCACCCCACCGCGGCCCTTCGACATCACCGCGCTCTTCCCTCAGCTGGCCCCCCTGGCGCGCACGGCGACCCGGCTGCATCCGCGCCCCGGATCGCCCACCGTGCACGACAGCTCCGTCGGCGGGCCGCTCCTGTGGCCCGCCGACGAGCCGTGGCCGTACTGCGACGAGCCGCACGACAGTCGCGTGGCGCCGGTGGTCCACTCCCCGGACGACATCCGGCTCCTCCGCCGCGTCCATGCCGCATCGGCCGAGCGGCTGCACCTCGACCCCGAGGCAGCCCAGTGGACCCCCGAGGAACTGGCGACCCTGGAGCGGATCAGGGCGGGCCGCCCGTGGTTCGACGGCCCGATCCCCCTCCTGCCCGTGGCCCAGCTCTACGCCCGCGACATCCCCTTCCCGTGCCCGCCCGACGCGGACCTGCTCCAGGTCCTGTGGTGTCCCTTCGACCACGCGGACGCCCACCCCGAAACCACACTCTTCTGGCGCTCCTCCGCCACCGTCACCGACGTCCTCGACGCACCGCCCGAGCCGCCGATCGTCCAGCTCGACTACTACCTCCCGCAGCCGTGCCTGTTCTCACCGGAGCAGGTCACCGACTTTCCCCACCCCAGGGAGCTGGACGACGAGCTTCGGGACCAGTTGAACGACGTGCGCCGCTGGGAGACGATCGACCCCGCGCAGTACAGCACGTACACGGACGATCTGGGCGAGCTCTATCTGGGCAACCTCTCCACCGCCCCCGGCTGGAAGACCGGCGGCTGGACCACCTGGGGCGACATCGACCCCGTCGACCGCCCTTGCCCGGAGTGCGGTACCGAGGAGGTCCCGCTCCTCACCATCGCCTCCTCGGAGTGGGACGGCATCAGCAAGTCCTGGATCGCCGAGGAGGAACCGACGAACCAGGCCCCGCCTCCCCTGGGCGCCCGGGACGGCAACTTCACCTTGATCGACATCGTCGGCGGCTACAACCTCCAGCTCCACGCCTGCCCGGCCGACCCGTCCCATCCCCACATCGAGCTGGTCCAGTGACCAGCACGCCAGGAGCCTGCAGGAGCCGGCAGGAGCTTCACCACCTCGCAGCGGCCGGTCGACTGCCGATCCAGCTCACAGCCCGGGAAACCTGAGACACGTGCCCGCCGACCACGCGCCGCACCCCGGCGTCGGCGTTCGTTCTCGTCGGGGCCCAGCGGCCCCGCCCCGTGTTCCAGATCAGAAGTCAAGGCCCAAGCCGAGCAGGGACTGAGCGACTGCCACGCAGACCGACTCGGAGCCCGTCAGTACGGGCGGACTTGATGTGTCAGTCGGCCAGGGACTGCCCGGCAGCCTGGTGCAGGCGGTCGAGGTTGCCGAATGCGGCAGCGCTCACAAGGGGGTTGACGTAGTCACGGGAGTGCACGATGAGGCCGTCCCGGATGCGCATGACCATGATGTAACGGTTGGTGAAGGGGCGTCCGGTGGGGACCGCCGTGGCGTGGTAGTCGTACTCGACGATCACGACCTCGGGGTCGGCCGTCTCGTGGAGGGTGACCCTGTCGATGCGTTCCACCCGCAGCGACGGCGCGAACCTCTTGAACCGCGCGCGGTGACCCTCACGGCCCTCGAAGCGCAGCGGTACGCCGGGCTGAGGTCCGAACGGCATCTCGATCACAGAGGTCTCGGCGTACAGGTCGGCGAGTTCGTCGGAAGTGCCCTCTGCGGCGACCCGCAGGAAGCGCTTGGCGACCTCACGCGGGCTGAGCGTGCTGGCTGCGGGCATGGCAGACCCCCGGGGGATAGAATCGGAACGTACGACCCGCTTGAAGTTACGGAACGGGCGCCCCGCTTGTCAATCAGGGGCCTACGGGAGAAGAAAGGCCGACCCCATGGCGGACGCAGGCACCCAGACCGGTCGGCAACCACGCGCGGACGCCCGCCGCAATCGGGCCCGGGTGCTGCGGGCCGCCGAGGAGGCGTTCGCCACCGAGGGGGCCGATGTCCCGCTGGACGAGGTGGCCCGCCGGGCCGGGGTCGGCGCGGGCACCGTCTACCGACATTTCCCCAGCAAGAACGCCCTGCTCGAAGCTGTCATCGTGCACCGCGTCGCGCGGATGGCCGCAGACACCCGCGCGATGATCACGGCCGACGACCCCGGCGGGGCGTTCTTCACGTTCTTCGCCGAGATGGTTGAGAGGGTCACGTTCAACAAGGCCCTGGCAGCAGCGCTGGACGGCCGAGCGCAGATCCGCCCCGCGACGACTTCCGGTCTGAAGCGGGAGTTCCGCGAGGCGGTCGCCGCGCTGCTGCTGCGAGCCCAACAGGCAGGCGCGGTACGGGCGGACGTGGACGAGGCCGACGTGGTGGCGCTTGCGACCGGCTGTATCGCCATGGAGGCCAGCCGGAACTCCAGCGGGCGCATGGTGGCCCTGACCTGCGACGCCCTGCGCCCGGCAGCGGCGAGCGAACTGCCGGCCGCGACAACGGCACCCGAATGGGAACCGACTCCGCCCGACCATGACGAAAGCGTCGCGTCGGTCCGTAACGAAACTCGCGAGGGGTTCTGCCCTGTGTGCACCAGCCCGCTGCCGGCCGCGGCAACCGGGCGTCCCCGCAGGTACTGCAGCGACGCCTGCCGCCAGAAGGCCCATCGACTGCGCGCTCGCTGATGCTGTGGCCACGAAGATCGGGGCGAAGGGGTACTCGTCACCATACGAGACGGTGGCCCTGCCCGTCCGCGACGAACCGGCACCGTGAACCGACGACTCTGACCAAGGCCGTCGAACAGTGCCCGGACACCCCGATCACCGTCACCCTCGCCCGGCAGAACCCGCCACAGCCGACCTGCCGGGTGCCGGTGCCCTGGACGCCCCGGCCGCGAACTGGGACTCAGGGTGGCGGCTACTCCGTCGTTCGGCGTCGGCCCGGTCCGTCAGCGCCCCGGCGGAGTTCGTCATCGTCACGCAGACCGGCCGTTACTGTGCCCGCATGAACGGTAAGGATGAGGCGAGAACTCTTCCCGACTGGCGAGTGCTCATCGTCGGAGGCGCGTCCGGGATGGGGAAGACCAGTGTCGGGCGGGCATTGGCGCGACGATACGACATCCCCGTCGTGGAGGTCGACGACATCGTGGAGGCACTCCTCGCGATAACACTTCCGGAGCAGCTGCCGGAGATCCACTTCTGGCGCACCCACCCGGACGCCGCCCGCCAGACGCCCGAGTCGGTGGTCGAACGGCAGATCGCGGTCGCCGAGACGCTGGCGCCGGCGATCACGGCGGTGGTTGCCAACCATGTGGACACCGACACTCCGGTGATCCTGGAAGGGGACTACGTCCTGCCCGGAGCGACGCCCCCCGGCGGCCCCGTCCGTGCCGTTTTCCTCCATGAGGAAGACGAGGCGCAGGTGGCGGCCAACTACCTGTGCCGGGAGCCGGAGGCCGGACCACAGCGCCATCGCGCACGCGTCAGCGTGCTGTACGGCCGATGGCTCGCCGCGCAGGCGCGGACTGCAGACGTGCCGGTCCTCGCTCCGCACCCCTGGGAAAGCCTGACCGACCGTGTCATCGCAACGATAGAAGGTACAGAGCGACGCCGACTCTCGCTGCCGCGTTGACGTTGTGACGGTGGCGGGCGAGAGGCCGCCGAGGAGCCGGGGAACTGCTCCAGCGCGGGCACCAAGTCGCCCGACGACAGGCCGTGCGGGCAGAACAGCGAAAGCACCTTGCTGGTCTCCGGACACACTCCCGGAATACCTCGCTCCGTAAGGGAGTTGAAGGGCGAGTCCGATACAGAGCGGCGTTCTCCCCGGGCGACAGCTTCTCCCCAGGACGAGCGAAGGAAGAGTGAGAGATGAAGTCCGTCATCCGGACGGCTGCCGGCGGACCCGAGGTCCTGCGACTCGTCGAGCGTCCGGTGCCCGAACCCGGCCCGGACGAGGTACGGGTCCGTGTCCACGTCTCAGGTGTCAACCCCACGGACTGGCGCAGCCGCAGGCGCCCGTTGCCGCCGGGGATGACCGAGCAGGTGCCCCACCAGGACGGCGCAGGGGTGATCGACGCCGTCGGTTCGCAGGTCGACCCGGTGCGGGTCGGACAGCGGGTGTGGATCTGGGAGGCCGCGTGGGAGCGGCCCTGGGGAACGGCACAGCAGTACACGCTCGTGCCCGCCCCGCACGCCGTCGACCTGCCCGACCACGCTCCGTTCGAACTCGGCGCCGCCCTGGGCATCCCGGCCCTGACCGCCCACCGCGCGCTGACCGTTCACGACGGCGGACCGGGGCGTATCGCGCCCGGCACCCTGCGGGGCGCGACCGTACTGGTGGCAGGCGGCGCCGGCGCGGTCGGCAACGCGGCCATCCAGCTCGCCCGCTGGGCCGGAGCGCGTGTGGTCACCACGGTCAGCAGCCCTGCCAAGGCCGTGCTGGCGCGTGCGGCAGGCGCCCACCACGTGGTGAACTACCGTACGCAGGACGCGGCTGCGGACATCCTGGCCTTCGCCCCCGAGGGCGTCGACATCGTCGTGGAGGTCGCACCGGGCGCCAACTCCGCTCTCGACATCGCGGTGGCCGCCCCGGGCGCTGTGGTCGCCTACTACTCGGGCGGCGAGGACGAGCATCTGTCCGTCCCGGTACTCTCCTCGCTGGCGGCGAACCTGCGGTGGCAGAGCGTCTTCGTCTACACCGTGCCGCGTGCCGCGAAGCAGCAGGCGCTCACTGACGTCGCAGCGGCCGTGGACGCGGGTGCGCTGCGCGTCGGCGAGGAGGCCGGGGTGCCGCTGCACCGCTTCGCGCTGGAGCGTACCGCTGACGCCCACGCCGCACTTGAGCGGGGCGTGGTCGGGAAGGTCCTGCTCGATATCCCGTGACCGTGGCACTGCTTGTCGGCAGGTGACCGGAGTGTCGGGGAGCTGTGCCCGAAGTTGTGAGCCGGTGGCGGTCTGTCCGTGCCCGCAGTGCCGGAATTCGGTGGCATGGCCACTCCCAGACCACCGCCGATCGCCGACCAGCCGGGTCGGACGTCGGGTTCGCCAGGATGACGTTCGTCGGGGTTGTGGCGCCGTCGACCGCCAGGCCTCAGCCCTCTGGGCCATGGTCCGACCCGCGCCCGCCGGAGCATGTACGACGGCTGGCACGGATCGGAACTCCTCCGCCGTGCGGAGGAGCGGCCTGGTCCCGTGGTGTGACGTGCCGCCGCGCTCAGTGCAACAAAGTCGTGTCCATGTGTGGTCACCTTGAACGCCGAGCCCGCAGGCGCCGGCTCCTCGCCCGGTTCGCCGTCGTCGCGTGCCTGCCGTATCTGACACTGAAGCTGTTGTGGGTCGCCGGGGCCGATGTCGGGGTGAAGGACCTCGGCACCCTGTCACGCGCAGAGTGGGTCGCGGCCAACGCGGTGACGTTCGCAATGGACGCGATCGCGGCGCTGATCGCCCACGTTCTGAACCGGCCCGGCGGGCGGACCGTGCGCGCTTGGCTGATCCTCTTCCCGATGTGGGTGGCGACGGGGATGCTCGTCGCGCTGATGGTCGCACTGCCGGTGAGCCAAGGCGTCATCGCGGCGACCGGCGCGAAGAACCCGGTCATGACCAACGACACGCTCCGACCCTGGGTGTTCGGTGTCGTCTACGGCGGGCTCGGTGCCGAAGGACTGGTCCTGCTCGCGGCATTCGCGCTGTACGCCGACGAGCGCTGGGGTGGACTGCTGCGCACGCGCGTGCGGGACCTGACCGATCCGGCCGGTACCCAGGGGGTGCAGCGGGTACTCGCCGGGCTTGCCCTGGGGTTCCTCGTCTTCTCGGGGGTGCTGCACCTTGCGTGGGGACTGGGGTCGGGAGTCGGCATGAACGCGGAGTGGATCGCCCACCGGAACGCTGTCGGCCGGACGGGCGACCTGGTGCACGGCCTGGCGGCGCTGGCCGGAGCGGCCGGCCTGCACGCGCTGGTGTTCCGCCGGTGGGGATGGGCGCGGGTGCGGGTGCCGCTGGCGATGGCCTGGACGGGGACGGGTGTCGTCTTCGGGTCCAGCGGCTGGATGGACGTGGGGCGTTCACCGGCCACGTCGGCCCTGCTGGGCGTCGCCAACACCGCCGACTTGATCGCCGGACTGCTCACCCTGTCCGTCGGCTGCTTCGCGCTGACGGAGCTGACGGTCGACAAGGGGCGGACGGTCTCACCACCCACGCCTGACTCCCACCACCTCGCCGCCGCGTCCGGTCCGGGTCCGCAACCGGACCGGTGAACGTCCCGCGCCTGTGGCCGACGGCCCAGCGAGAAGTCGGGCGACCACGAACCCGACGCCTTCTCCGTCATCTTCGCCGTCACGGTCGACAAGCGGCGGCACGCCACCGCGCCCGTGCTCCGTCACGGTTCGCAGTCCTGTGAACCCTGGTGTTCCCGGTCACCGGGGACAGGTCACGGCGGATGCCGGGCGTAGGCAGACATCGGGGCAGGACAGGGCAGGGCGAGGCGGGCATGAGCGGAGCATGACGCGGCGGGTCCGGGGTGGCAGGCGGATCGGCCGCCCACCACCCCGGTTGTCGGACTTCGTGTGCTGGGGTCAGTTCCAGCTGCCGGTGATGGCGAGGGTGGTGGGGTCGGCGGGGGCGCCGGGGGGTGTGTCCGCCGGTTCCCACGTGCCGTTGGTGTGGCGCATGGTGTGCTTGATCACGCCGTCTCTGATGATGGCCGTATGGAATTCGCCGTCGACGGAGGTGGCGGCGACGGCGGTGACGGGGCCGGTACCCAGGACGGAGGCGGCGAGGTCACCGAAGGCGGTCCAGGCGCCGGTGGAGAGGCGGGCGACGTGCTTGATCCCGCCGGTGGGTTCGGTGAGCACGGCCTGGAGATCATTGCCGGTGCCGGCGAAGGCGATGTCGCTGACCTTGGCGGGGGCGCCGGGGACCTTGGTGATCTCGCCCCACTTGTCCCAGGTGCGATCGCTGTGGCGGATGGTGTGGAAGGCCCTGCCGTCGGCGAGGACCACGCCGACGTGCGTGCTGTCGCCGACACGGGCGATGGTCACCTGCGTGGGGCTGGGCAGAGCTCCGATGCCGGCGGTCAGGTCGCCCCACTTGGACCACTGGCCGGAGGCGTCCCGTGTGGCGTGGTAGACGCGGCTGTCGGTGATGGCGACGAGCTGCAGTTCGCTGCCGACGGAGGTGGCGGCGATCTTCTTGATCCCGGCGAGGGCGCCGAGTTCGGTGGTCAGGGGGCGGAAGGCGACCCAGGTGCCGTCGGGGTTGCGGACGGCCTGGTAGAGGGTGCCGTCCTTGCCGAGGGCGACGATGGTGTTGGTGCCGGAGATCGCGGCGTCGGAAGCGACGGCGACCTCGCCGATGTCACCGGCCTCCTGCTCGACGTCACCGAAGGCGGACCAGTCCCAGTTGCTGTCCCGGATGGTGTGGAAGAGGTTCTTGCCGGCGGTGGTGGCGACCATCTGCAGACGCCAGGGGGTCAGGGTGGAGGAAGTGGACTGCTTCACCCAGCCGGCGAGGTCGTCGACGCGGGTGGCGCCGGCGCCGGTGCGGGTCGCGGCCGATCCCAGACAGCCGCCCTGCCAGGAGGTACTGGCCACGGCGGCGAGTTCCAGCAAGCCGTTCTTCTCACGAAGGACAGGGGCTCCGGTGTCACCCTTGCACACCGGTGTCCCGTCGATCAGGAGCTGGGTGTCGTCGACCTGGTTGACGGTGAAGGCGCCGGTGTGGAGGGTGTCGGGCACCCAGGTGTCCTTGGTGCGCCCGTAACCCGCACCCTGCATCTGCTCACCCTGCGTCGGCGCGGTCGCCCCGACCCGCAGCGGGGCGATACCGGTGACGGGGGAGGCCAGCTTGGCCAGCACCAGGTCCCGGTCCGCGCGCGGCACCAGCTCCACGACATCCCTGACCTGGCTCACGGTGGAGCCCGGCCGGGTCAGGCCGATGGTCGCGGTGGTCTTCCACTTCGGCGCGCCTGGGGCGGCCTGGTAGCCGAGGTCCGGGTTCTCGGCGAAGCAGCTGCTCGCGGTCAGTACCCACTGGGCGTTGATGAGTGTTCCGGTGCAGGATCTGAAGGTGTCACCGATGGCGAGTTTCGCGGTGAACGTGTAACCGGTGTCAGCGACGGGCGTGCCGGCGAGAGCGGAGGCGGGGGCGGTGGGAAGGAGGAGGGGCCCCGACACCAGGACCGCTGCCACTGCGGCGAGTTTCGTCAAAGGGGTTGATTTGATTCGATGCATGTTGGTTCCTTTGGATGCGGTGGTGAGCTGGAATTTCGACGCGCTACATCGGACGAGCGCATCGCGTGAGTCCCGGGGGTCTTCAGGCCGAGCCGGCCGGAGGGGCCGACCGGCCGGAAGCAGATGGTGTCCTCCTGGCGCCTCGCGATGACTTTCACTCGAGGGCGACGCCCCCGCTCCTGGAGGATCCGGTCGGCCCCCGGGTGGTTGAAGTCCGCCAACCCGTGGCCGGGCGCCTCGCCGGCCACAGGCACCGCCGGGCCGCTTTCGCCGCTGCCCTGCGCCCCAGCCGGGAAAGCCGGGGACAAGCCCCACACCACCTCGCCTGCGGCCATGGCCGCAGGCAGGGCGCGCGCGATGAACTTCTTGCGATGCGGCTCGGCCGCGGTCACGACGTGGGCCTTCATCCCGTTCCTTCGTCGATCCACGGGGGGCTGCCGGATGTGCGCGCCCGGCGCGGGGTCGGCTGGGTGTCCTGCTCAATCAGGGCACCCAGCCGGGATCCGTCGGGTGCGCGGGGTGTTCGCGCCGTGGCCGCCGCGCGCGGCGGGCACCGCCTCGACGGCCGGGGCGAGTCAACGGGTCTTCTCCACAGTGGAGTCGCGGGTGTCCGTCACACATCGCGAGCGCGGTGTCGTGACCGGGCAGGGGGCGTCGTCGACGAGTGCGCCCACGTCGGGTGCCGGCCCGGTGCCCGGACCGCGGCGCGCTGTGCGCACCCGTTCCGTGAGCGTCAACCGGAAACGGCTCGGAAACGGCAGTCCCACTGGTCCGCCGAACTCGAGCACTTGCAAATTCCCCCGCACTTCGACAGCTCCCGCCCCCCGGCGACCATCAGTCGCTTTCCCCTCGCCCAGACATCATCGAAATCGTCCGGAAATGCCGTCCTTCAAGATCCCTGGTTTGCCGAGCCCATACATGTCATCGCCGCCCGACGAGCTTGTCCACTGCCTGAACTAGACGAAACCGGGCACCACTTGAAGATCCCGTGTGAGGTCCGTCACTGCCCTGCGAAGGCCGCGCACTCCTGCGTGAGGATTTCGTATTCCCCGGCGGAGCCCGGCTGCGAGACGGACTCGGCCCCAAGCTGCCCGTGCGGTGCGGTCAAGGTCCACAGGGTGATGCAGTTCTCCGACTTGGGTACGCGGGTGGATGTCAAAGCCCTGCCGTCCACGAGGGTGGCCGACCTGACCGACCGGATGCCGAAGGGGTGTCACCGCTGCGCGCTGTCCCGTGCGGGCAAACAGGGCGCGTGGGCAAACAGGGCGCGTGAGGCGTCGGGCACACGATCGGGAGCCAGGCACGCCCTCCCGCGCCACCATGCGCCGTTGAGGCTCGACCGCTCGCGGGCAGGATCACCGTGGACCCCGACAGAAAGGGCCGGCCGTGGCAAGTGAGTTCCAGCGCGACAAGCTCGTCAACATGTTCCGCGCGTTCGACACGGACGAAAACGGCTACCTCGACCAGCGCGACTTCCAAGCCCTCGCGGAACGCTGGAGGGGCCTGCCCGGCGTGCGGCCGGGGTCCGAACTCGCCGCACGGGTCGACACGGTCATGCTGGGCTGGTGGGACCACCTCGCGACCCACGTGGACACGGACAACGACGGCAAGGTCGACCTGGACGAGATACTCGCCATGGTGGACCGACTGCCCATCATGCGTGAGGTCGTCGCCGCGACCGCCGAGACCATCTTCGACGCCGTCGACGAGAACGGCGACGGCCGCATCTCCCCCACCGAGCACCGGCTGCTGGTCGACACGTGGCACGGCGAGAGCGTCGACACCGCCGGCGTCTTCGACCAACTCGACCAAGACGGGGACGGTCACCTCAGCCGACCCGAGTTCACCGAGCTGTGGATCCAGTTCTGGATCAGCGACGACCCGGCGGAACCGGGGAATCAGCTGTGCGGCCCGGTGCCGACCCGTACCTGACGGCCATGCCACCCTCGTCTGTCACCCGGGGGCTCCAGCGGGTCTCCTCGACCCCTCCACCTCCGTACTCGTCAGTGAGACGGCGCCTGCGACTGCTGCGCACCCTGCTGCTCGGGGCGAGCGAGCCTGGTAAGACCGCGGCCGGACTGCCGGGCGTCGGGCGGGGCCGTCACTCTCCGCAGACCGGCGCCCGGAGCGTATGAGGTGCGGCTTCAGCCCAGCACCCGTTCGAGGAAGCCGCGCAGGTGACCCGCGACGACGTCCAGGTGGCTCTCCAGCAGGAAGTGACCGCCGTTGATCAGGTGAAGCTCCGCGTCCTTGGCGTCGCGGGCGAAGGCCCGCGCGCCCGCTGGGCCGAAGATCTCGTCGTTGCGGCCCCACACGGCGAGCACCGGGACCTCGCTGGTGCGCAGGAATTCGTGCAGCAGCGGATAGAGCGGGCGATTGTTCTGGTAGTCCCGGAACAGCGCCAGCTGGACCTCGTCGTTGCCCTCGCGGGAGACGAGCGCGAAGTCGTGCTCCCAGGTGTCCGGGCTGACCACGCTCGGGTCGGGCACGCCGTGCACGTACTGCCAACGGATGGCGTCGATGCTCAGCGCGGCGCGGACGGCGGGTTCGGTGTCGGGACCGGGGTTCGCCCCGTAGGCCCAGACGTCGGTCCAGAACGGCTCGACGAAACCGTCCTCGTAGCCGTTGCCGTTCTGGGTGACGAGGGCGGAGATCCGTTCGGGGTGCTTGAGCGCGAGACGCCACCCGATGGGGGCGCCGTAGTCCTGGACGTAGAGGGCGTAGCGGTCCAGGCCCAGTTGGTCGAGCAGCCCGGAGGTGAGTTCGGCGAGGGCGTCGAAGGTGTAGGTGAAGTCCGCTACGAGGGGGGCGTCGGAGTGGCCGAAGCCGAGGTGGTCCGGCGCGATGACGTGGTAGTCGTCGGCCAGCAGCGGGATGAGTTCGCGGAACATGAACGAGCTGGTCGGGTAGCCGTGCAGCAGGACGATCGCGGGGGCGTCGGCGGGGCCGGCTTCGCGGTAGAAGATCTCGTGGCCGTCGACGGTGGCGGTCCGGTGGTGCACCGAGTTCATACCTAACCCCTTTGAGTGATTAATCCGGTTAGTTACTCGCCATGCAAGCACGGGATGAACTAACCTGTCAATTGATTCGATCTGGTTAGAGGGAGAGTGGCGCCCGGTGGACACGCTGCTGGACCTGCTCAACAGCAGGCCACTGGTCAACGGCGAGGAACAGGATGCGCTCGGCGACCCGGCCGGAGGCAGACGCTGGGCACGGGAGCACGGCGGCGAAGGCAGCCTCGCGGAACTGGCGCTGCTGCGCGAGACGCGGGACCTCCTGCGGGACGTAGTGCGCGGAGAACGTTCGCCCACCGCGTTGAGCCCGCTGCTCGAAGGGGTCTGCCAGACCCCGGAGATCACTTCGGACGGTCTTCAGTGGACGGTCGAGGCTCCGCCGCACGCCCGGCTGGCCATCGAGGTGGTTCTCGCCTGGGCCGCCGTGAAAAAGCAAATGCCCGGCCGGCTACGCCCATGCGCCAACGACGAGTGCCAGTTGTTCCTGCTCGACCGCAGCCGTGCCAACCGTGCCCGCTGGTGCTCGATGGCGGTCTGCGGCAACCGGGAAAAGGCACGCCGCCACTACGAACGCACCCGCTGACGCGCCCCCCGTTATCTTCTTCGCGGTCCTGCAAGAGGGCCGCTGGCCTCCGGGCCCGGCATGTCTGTTGCCCCCTGTCGAACCCCTTCTGAGACTTGCATGGTGCGAAAGCCCGGGGCCATGACGGGCCCTCACGACCTCTCCGCGTCCGGCCGATCGGACGCGGACGACGTCGAGCGCCGCCCCTGCCCGAAGTGCGACGCACGGCCGGCCTCACCGTGCCGCTCGCGCTCCGGTGCGGCCGCCTCCGCCTGCAACACCGGCCGCTGCACCAAGGCTCGACGAATGTCGACGGACCTCAGCGAAGTTCGATCGCAGCGCCGGGCCGGGAGCACACGGAGGGCCGCGGCGAGGTGTCATGGACCGACGGCACGACTGCACGGCCCGGATCGGGGGCCGTCATCTCGGCGTAGCCGCCGCGCCGTCGAGCACGAGGTCGATGATCTGCCGGCCGGCTTCCTCCGGGTCGAGCCGGTCGGTGTCGCCGGATGCCATGCGGGCGAGCAGGGGTGAGACGAGGAGGTTCGCGAGCAGGTCGAGGTCGACGTCGGAACGGATCTCGCCGCGCTCGACGCCGTGTCGCAGGACACGGTTCATGGCCTCTCGGCGAGAGGCGACGATCTCCTCGAAGTAGCGGCGGTGCAGCTGCGGGAAGGTCACCGCCTCGGCGTTGAGGGCGCGCAGCATGCTGCCGGCCCGGTCGTCGACGACGCGCTCGGCCAGGACCCGGAGCACGGCGGCCAGGTCTTCGCGGGTGCCGGCGCCGTCCGGTGCCGGCCGCGGCTTGTTGATCGTCTCCAGCACGTCGAGGTAGAGCTCGTCCTTGGTCTTCCAGCGCCGGTAGACGCTGTTGCGCGAGACTCCGGCCTGCTTGGCGATGGCCACCAAGGACAGGCCACTGAGGGTGGCGCCGGCGGCGACCATGTCGAGGACCGCCTCGATGATGGCCGAGTCGGCGGCGGGGTCGCGCTGCCGGCCGCCGCGCCGAGCCGGTGGTTCCGAGTTCACCCCCGTAACGATACAGGGTTGTTGCGTTTGGGTTCGGGTGCGTGGCAATAATGGAACAGACCTGTTCTGTTTCCTTTAGGAGGTTCTCGTGTCCGTTCCCATAACTGCGGCCGCTGCGGATCCGCCGGTGTCCGCGGCCCGCCTTCCCGTCCTGATCGTGGGTGGCAGCATCGTCGGGGCCTCGGCCGCGCTCTTCCTCGCGGCCCGCGGCGTCGCCCCCGTCCTGGTCGAGAAGCACCCTGCGGTCTCGACAAGGCTGCGCGCCAAGCTGTTCCATCCGCGCACGATGGAGGCGTACCGCGCGGTCGGCGCCGACCAGGACGTCTACGCCGCCCAGCACCACCCACCCGCCGATCACGCGGCAGTGGTCACCTCGCTCACCGGCCCCGAGCTGCGGCGCTGGCCGCTGCCGGCCGCGCAGGACTTCAGCGACGTCTCACCCAGCCCCAGCGCCTTCGTCAAGCAGGCCGAGTTGGAGGAGGTCGTCCGCGCACATGCCCGCACCGCCGGCGCCGACCTGCGCCTGGGGCACCGCCTCCTCGGCCTGCACCGCCGCGACGACCACGTCACAGCCCGGATACGTGGCGCCGACGGCGCCACGTACACACTGGCGACCGAGTACCTGCTGGCCGCGGACGGGAACAGCAGCGCGGTCCGGGAGAGCCTGGGCATCGGCCGCAGCGGCACCGCGGTGCTCGAGCACGTCATGGAGATCGGCTTCGTGGCCGATCTGCGCCGGACCCTCGACGGCCGCAGGCTCGCCCTAGCCTTCACCGCCGGGCCAGAACGTGCCTTCTTGTCCTGGGACAGCGCACAGGACCGCGGGACGGTGTCGGTGACCTACGACCCGGCGACGACCGGTCCGGCCGCATTCGACGACCGGTACTGCCGTGAGATCGTCTCGCGCGCGCTCGGGCTGCCGCCGTCACACTTCACCCTCACCGGACACCGGCCCTGGCAGATGGGCGGCTGGCTGGCCGACTCCTACCGCGCCGGCCGGATCTTCCTTCTCGGTGACGCGGTCCACGTCACCCCGCCGACCGGCGGCTTCGGCGCCAACACCGGCATCCAGGACGCCTGGAACCTCACCACCAAACTGGTCTCAGTCCTGCGCGGCCACGCCGCCCCGAAGCTGCTGGACGACTACGAGCCCGAGCGCCGCGCAGTGGGCCGGATCACAGTGGAACAGGCGCTGCTGCGCGCCCCCAGCCATGCCGGGGCCCCGACCGAGGACCACCGGCTGCTCAGCGAGGCAGCGCTGGCCATCGGCTACCGCTACCCCATGCCGGGTGACGACCCGGCCGCCGGCCTGCCGGCGGCCGACGAACCGGACCGCTGGCGCGGCGAGCCGGGCACCCGACTGCCGCACCTGTCCCTCGCGGGCCCGGACGGACCCCGCTCCACGCTCGACCTGGTCCGCGACGGGCGCTACCTCCTCCTCACCGGACCCGAGGGACACCTGTGGGCACGAGCTGCCCGTGAGCTCGATCCGCACGGCGCCTTCCTCGACACGGTCGCCTTGCCCCACCCCACCGCGCCCGCACTGACACGGCACACCGACGCCTGCGGCATCAGCGACCACGGCGCCCTACTGGTCCGCCCCGACCACGTGATCGCCTGGCGCGCCCCCCACACCGCCCCGGACCCCCGCGCAGCCCTCACCGGCGCCACCAGACGGGCCCTGGGAATCGGTCACCCGGCACACTGAGCCCACAGAACCCACGACAGAAGCACCGCACGGTGCCCCCGCCCGGCCGCGGGGCCGGCCCCCACCGCCTGGTTCCGCCTGCGCGGTGTCCGGCGGCTGAGGTGTCCTGGGCAACAAGTCCTGGTCGAGACGGCGTGCTCGATCGCCGTTCCGAAGGGCCGGACGCTGAACCGGCTCAACCTGGCCCCGAGCGATACCGGCGGATGCGCGACGTACGCGGCACGTATGAGCGCCGCTCGGTACAGTCCAGCGCCAAGCGGGTCCGGCTGGTTCCGGTCAGGCTGCCGGGCCGGTCAGGACGGCCTCGGCCGCGAGCCGGAGATTCCCGATCATCGGATTCGGGTCACCTTTGCGGCTGACCAGGACGACCTGGCTGGGAGGAGCGCCCTCGATCGGGACGGTGACGAGGTCGGGACGCAGTGAGCTACGCCGATCGCCGACCGGTAGCACGGCGATCGCCCTGCCACTTGCGACGAGTTCGAGTTTGTCCTCGTAGCTCTCGATCGGTGGCACGCCGGCCCCGAGGACCCGGTAGGAAGACCAGTCCGCGGTCTCGAACGCGCACGGCGCCGCCTCCTCGCCGGCCAGTTCTTCCACGGTCACCGACGCACGGTCGGCCAAGGAATGGCCGCGCGGGACCACGAGCATCCGGGGCTCCTCGTACAGCGGGGTGGTGAACACGTCGCCGGCGGCGAGCGGCAGTGGGGCCCGCGCGATCAGGGCGTCGACGCGCTTGTCGGACAGCGCCCCGACGTCGCGGCAGCTCAGGTACCGGGTGGCGATCTCGGCGTCCGGGTGACGACGGCGCAGTTCCCCTACGGCGGCTGTGATCACCAGGTCTTCGACGTAGCCGATGGCGATTCGTTCCGTCTCGGCTTGCTCGCGCACGGTCAGCTCGGCCTGGCGGGCGGCCTGCAGCAGGGCCTGGGCCAGGGGGAGGAACCTCTGGCCGGCCGGAGTGAGCCGGGTGCCCTGAGGTGCGCGGTCCAGCAGTCGTGCGCCGAGATGCTTCTCGAGCCGTTGGATCTGGCGGCTCAGCGCCGGCTGGGCCACGCGCAGGTCGGCGGCGGCCCGGCCGAAGTGCTGGTGCGCCGCCACCACGGTGAAGTAACGCACCAGCCGCAGTTCCAGGTCCTGTCCGAGATCGTTCACCCTTCCAGCGTACGGGTCATGCCGTTTCGGAATGCTCAGGTTGCCGAACCGGTCTTGGACGACCATGCCGTCCGGGGTCTTGACTCAAGGAGCAACGTTTCCCCGAGAAAGCGACAGGCGCGATGAAGGCGATCCAGTTCCACGAAGCGGGCGGCCCGGAAGTTCTGCGGTATGACGAGGTGCCGGTTCCCGAGATCGGCCCGGGTGAGGTGCTCGTCCGGGTGCACGCCGTGGGCATCAACCCGCCGGACTGGTACCTGCGTGAGGGGATGAAGGTCATGCCGGCCGAAATGAGGCCGGCGCTGGAGTTCCCCCTGATCCCCGGAACGGACATGTCGGGCGTGGTCCAGGCGGTCGCTCCGGACGTGCTGGGGTTCGCCGTCGGTGACGAGGTCTTCGGCATGCTGCGGTTCCCCGGATTCGACGGCCGGACGTACGCCGAGTACGTGGCCGCCCCGGCTGCGGACCTGGCTCACAAGCCGGCCGGTGTCGACCACGTGCAGGCGGCCGGGGCGCCGATGGCCGTGCTCACGGCCTGGCAGTACCTGGTCGACCTCGGCCACGACGTGCCCTCTCCTTTCACCGGCCAGGTGCACCAGCCGGTGCCGATCACGCCAGGGATGACCGTGCTGGTCAACGGAGCCGCCGGTGGAGTGGGCCACTTCGCGGTGCAGCTGGCGAAATGGAAGGGGGCACACGTGATCGCGGTGGCCTCGGGCCGGCACGAGCAGTTCCTGCGCGAACTCGGCGCAGATGAGTTCATCGACTACACCAGGACGCAGGCCGCGGACGTGGTCAGCGGTGTCGACCTGGTGATCGACACCGTCGGCGGCCCGGACAGCTCACGCTTCCTGACCGTGCTCAAGCGCGGCGGCACCATGCTTCCGGTGTTCTTCGCCGAGTACGACCCGGAGGAGACGGCGAGTCTGGGCATCACAGTCTCGAACATCCAGGTGCGTTCCAACGGCCCTCAGCTGGCCGAGATCGGACGCCTGTTCGAAAATGGCAAGCTCCAGGTCGGGGTGGACAGCACCTACCCGCTGCCCGAGGCGGGCAGCGCACACACACGAGCCGCGCAGGGCCACATCCAAGGCAAGATCGTGCTGACGGTGGTCTCGTGATCGCGTAACTCCAGCAGACGGTGGCGAACTCCGCCCCCGCCCTGGGCGAGCTGCTTGTGCCCGATCTGGGAGCGGTCCTGACCGAGAACACCACCAGGACCTTCACGGCGCCCGGACAGGGAGTGCTCGGCCCCGGTCGCCGGACGCGCGGCGGTGCTCGGTGCTCGTCTTCATCCGCGACGGGTACACGGCCGACGAGTCGCGTGTGATGGTCCTCCCTGAGCTGGAGCGGGCGGATGTCTTCCGCGTCATGACCATCCCCGCCGCGGCCCTCCAGCCGGCCGGGCACCGGCATCGTGTCGCGTCCGACGGCCCACTCCGTGTCGCTCATGCAGGCCAGGTGAGACGTCGTACGAAGTGAGCCCATGCCGCCATGACCATGCAGGCGGCGATGATCCCGCCAAGCGTCATGGCCGTGGCCGGGGAACTGCCGTCCACGACGAAGCCACCCCCCAGGGCCCCGAGTGAGAAGGTCACCTGAAAGGAGGCGGTGAACAGCACTGAGGCAGCCTCGGGTGCATGCGGCGTCGCTTTGGCGAACCAGGTCTGGGACGACACGGGCACGGCCCCATAGGCGACACCCCAGACGATCAGCAGGGCTACGGCACCGATGTCCCAGCGACCCAGGATCGGCAACAGCAAGGTGGCCGCGGCGATCAGGCCGGCTGCCAGGCCGAAGCCGGCACGCGGCCGACGGGTGACCATTGCGCCGCCCAGGAAGTTACCGATGATCCCCGCGGCGCCGTAGATCAGCAGGAACACCGTGATCAGCTTCGGGCTCGCGTGTGTGACCTGTTCCAAGAACGGGGTCACGTAGGTGTACGTCCCGAAGTGGGCCAACACGATGAGGAAGGTCAGCAGGAGCGCGAAGCGGGTGTTCACGCTGCGGAACATGGTGCGCAGAACACTCAGCCGCATTGCCTCGGCCGGCGGGAGTACCGGCACGACCAGGCGGAGCATGATGAGCACCCCGACAGTCAGCACGCCCATCACGACGAACGAGATCCGCCAGCCCGCCACATCACCGATGAAGGTCCCGGCCGGTACACCGAGCACGGAGCCCAAGGGAACCGCGGAGAAGATGACCGCGGTCGCCCGGGCGACCGATTCAGCGGGCACCAGGCGTTCGGCCAGACCGGCCCCGATCGACCAGAAGCCGCCGATGGTGACGCCCACCATGACGCGGGAGACCAGAACGAGCCAGTAGCCGGGTGCGGCAGCGGCCAGTAAATCGGCCATGGCCAGCAGGAGAACGAAGACGCAGAGCATGAGGCGGCGGTCGACCCGTGCGGTCGCCATCGTGACCACGGGCGCGGAGATCGCTGCGAGAAACCCGGGCATGGTCATCATCAGCCCCGCCATCCCGTCAGAAATGCGGAAACTGGCTCCGATCGACGTGAGCAGACCGATCGGCAGGATCTCAGTCGTGACGATCAAGAAGAGTCCCAGCATCACCGAGACGACGGCCAACCAGCCGAGCAGGGGTGATCGAGTCGGTAGACCGGCTCCGCCGAGGTCGTTGCCTGCGGTGGTTGTCGAAACCATGAGTTCCGTCCTGTGAAGGGACCGTCGTTGCGTGATCAGTTCAACAGGCCGAAGAAGCCAAGAGCTGGCAGATCTGCGACACCACCCCTGAGTCCTGTGGGTGATGTCGCAGATCTGCCAGAGATCGAAGGGGGCCTTGACCCAAGGCCGGGTAGTCACTGACTTCGGCTGGTCAAGGTGCCGTTGGACCGGTGATGTCGCCGGCCTCGGCGTGTACGAACGTGAAGGCACCGGGCGGTCGTCCTCGCCGCCCATCAGGGGGCCGCCTGCCGCAAGGCAGCATCGTCGCCAACGGCGGCCGGTGCGTCCCCTTCGAGACGGTCTACGAGCTCGGGTGAGGTGTGGGCATTCCGGCCTGAGCCAGCTGGTGACGTCGACGGCCGGAGGCAGGTCCTACCTGTGTGCGGGCGACGACTGCAGCGGGAGGCGGCGGACGAAGTCCAGCAGCAGGGCGCAGAACGCCGCGGGCTGTTCCAGCGGGGCGAGATGTCCGGCGCCGGGGATGACGGCGGTCCCACCCGCATCGAGATCGCGGACCAGACCCGCGCCGCCCTCGTGGAAGTCGGGCATGTCGTGCTCGCCGACACCGACCAGTGCGGGCACGCCTCTGAGCGTGCGCAGCGCCGCCGGGCCCGTGCCGAGGGGATCCGCCGCCTGCTGCGGTTCGCCGTGGGTGAGCTGTTCGGTCAGCCGGCGGCGGAGCATACGGGCGGCGTGGTTGCGTACCTCCTCGGTCGCCCCGGCCGAGGTCCACGACTCGACGCCGGCCTTCACCGCGGCGTCCAGGTCGCCGGCGGCCAGCGCCGTCCGTTCGGCCTCCCAGGCGGCGTCCAGACGCGGGGAGGCGGGCTGGTCGTGGGGCCGGTACCCGACCAGCACCAGGCCCTCCACCCGCTCGGGTGCCGTGACGGCGGCCTGGAGCGCCACCAGGGCGCCCAGTGAGTTCCCGGCGAGCACGAAGCGGTCGGCCCCGAGGTGGTCGAGCGTGTCTAGCACGTCCGACCAGGGGGCCACCTCGCGGCGGCCGGGCACGGTCGCGTCGCCGTGGCCGGGCAGGTCCAAGGCGATGGCCCGCACGCCCGCCTCGGCGAGCAGCAGGAGGTGGGCGTCCCACATGGTGCGGTCCGTGGGCCGGGCGTGCAGCAGGACGACGGGCCGTCCCCGGCCTGCCTCGGTGGAGGGAAGCAGCATGGCTTGAGGTGCCTTCTTCGGTGAGTGGGTGGGGAGGGAGAGCCAGTCGGAGTGGAGGGCAGCAGTGGGCCCGGCGGGGTGGGCGCGGGTCACGCGGCGTCGGTGAGTTCGGCGAGCTCCGTGTCGGTCAGGCGCAGCGTCGCCGCGGCCAGGTTCTCCTCCAGGTGCGCGACCTTGGAGGTGCCGGGGATGGGCAGCACGACCTCGGAGCGGGCGAGCAGCCAGGCCAGCGCCACCTGGGACGGCCGGGCGCCGTGGGCGGTCGCGATCCGGTCGACCGGTCCGCCGGGGCGGGCGAGCTCGCCTGCGGCTACCGGCGCCCAGGGGATGAAGCCGATGCCGTGCCGGGTGCAGTGGTCCAGGACGTCGGCGGAGCCGCGGTCGGTCAGGTTGTAGCGGTTCTGGACGGTGGCGATCTCCGCGATCGTGCGCGCGTGCTCGATCTGGTCGACGGTGACCTGGGACAGGCCGATCGCGACGATCTTTCCCTCGTCCTGGAGCCTCTTCAGCTCACCGACCTGGTCCTCCAACGGGACCTCGGAGTCGACGCGGTGCAGCTGGAACAGGTCGATGTGGTCCAGGCCGAGCCGGCGAAGGCTCATCAGGGCCTGCTGGCGCAGGTACTCCGGGCGCCCGACCGGCGGCCACGCCTTGGGCCCCAGGCGCACCAGCCCGTCGCGGGTCCTGATCGTGTCCGGGCCGTTGCGGGTCAGCCCGGCCTTCGTCGCGATGAGCACGTCATCGGGGTAGGGGTGGATCGCCTCCCGGATGATCTCCTCGCTGACGTGGGGGCCGTAGGAGTCCGCGGTGTCGATCAGCTGCACGCCGAGTTCGACGGCCCGGCGCACCACGCGGACGCACTCGTCGCGGTCGTCGGGCTCGCCCCACACGCCGAGCCCGGTCAGGCGCATGGCGCCGAAGACGAGACGGGTGACTTCCTTGCCGGCGATCTCGAAGGTGCCGGCGGAGTCGGACAGGGCGGCGGTCATGATCGGACGTCTTCTTCCTCTGCGGGGGTGTCCTGGACAGTGGGAGCCGAGCCCTGCTCGGCCAGTCGGCGGAGCAGGACCAGGGCATCGGCACTGGCGCTGCCAGGTTCCGCGCTGTAGACGGACAGGTGCTGCCCCGGGGCGCTGGTGACGGCCAGCGCCTCGAAGTGCAGCCGCACCTCACCCACGTGGGAGTGGCGGAAGTGCTTGTCCTCCTGCGTGCGGGGACGGACCTCGTAACGTGCCCACAGGCCGGTGAAGGCGGGGCTGCGCACGCTGAGTTCGCCGACGATCCGCTCGATCCGCTCGTCCTCGGGGAACTGCGAGGAGGACGCCCGCAGGTTGCCCACCGCGGTGTGCGCCGCCTTGTCCCAGTCGACGTAGAACTCCCGCGCGAACGGATCGAGGAAGATCATCCGCAGCAGGTTGTCGTACCGGGCGAACCCGCGGTACAGCTCGCGCGCCATCGCATTGGCCGCCAGCACGTCCTGCGCCGCGCCGACCACGAAGGCCGGCACGTCGCGCATGCCGTCCATCAGCCGCACCAGCTCCGGGGCGACGGTCGGCGCTGCGGCCGCCGTGGCGAAGACGGGCAGGCCGAGCCGGAACAGGTGACCGGCTGCGGCACCGTCCAGCCGCAGCGCCGCAGCGATCGCCCGGAGCACCTGCTCGGACGGGTTCCGCTCACGACCCTGCTCCAGGCGGATGTAGTAGTCCGTGCTCACCCCGGCCAGCAGCGCCACCTCGTCCCGCCGCAGCCCCGGCACCCGCCGGTCCCCGCCGTCGAGCAGACCGACGTCCCGCGGTGTGATCATCGCGCGACGAGCACGCAGGTAGTCACCGAGCTCGTTGTTGCTTTCCATGTCCACCACGCTAGATCCAGCCCATGGGCCGGGGCGTGGGTGCGGTGCACCCACCCGGGACTGCGGCTATGCGGTATCCCAGACATCCCGGCACCCCGGCACCCCGGCACCCCGGCACCCCGGCACCCCGGCACCCAGCGTGGAAGCCGCCCGCCCGCCGTGCCTCCGACCTCAGGGAGCGGAGCAGCCGGCAAGTGCCGGTGAGATCGATCTCGCTGCGGTTCCCCCGACCGTTCCGCCTACTGGGCTCCCCCGTCTCGGGAGCCGCTGGGGGACTGAGCGACGAGCCGGGTCTCGATGTGCTGAAGGGTTGAGATCACGGCGTCGATCTCGTGGGAATCGGTGACCGTGCCATCGAGCAGGCGGGTCCAGGCGTCACGCAGTCGCCGCAGGTTCTCCTGTGCCTTCGGGGTGGGATAGAGGCGCACCCTGCGGGCGTCGCGCTGGTCGACGTCGCGCCGCACCAGGCCCTTCCTCTCCAGCCCGCGCACCGCCCTGCTGAAGTTGCTGGAGATCAGCTGAGTGGCCTCGGCCGCCGCGCCGGCCGTCGTGCCCGGATGGCGGTCGATGAAACGCATCACCGCTCCTTCCAGGGGCGTCCCGGACTCGGCCGCGGCCTCTTTGGACGCCTCGATGTGCCGGCCCACCGCCAGGATCAGGTCGGCCAGCTCGAAAAGCCGCGAGGTCTGGTTGTCTTCCACCGCTCCACCCTAACTTCCCTGTCGAAAGATAGCTGTCAGTTGACAAGTAAATTCCGCGCCTCGTAGCGTGGATCCGGTCCGGATCACATAGCTTCGGGATCGACGTTCGGGGCCCGACGCCCTTGGAGCAGGGAACAGTGATGACAGCAACTGACGGCAAGACCGCTTTGATCGTGGGCGCGTCCCGAGGGCTGGGCCACGCGCTGACCGCCGAGCTCCTGAGTCGGGACTGGCAGGTCACCGCGACGGAGCGGCAGCAGTCCGAGCTGCACACCCTGGCCGGGTCGGCAAAGGGCCGCCTCGCGGTGGAGAACGTCGACATCACGGTGCCCGAGCAGGTCACAGCGTTGCGCGAGCGCCTGGCCGGTACGACGCTCGACCTGCTGTTCGTCAACGCCGGAACGAACTACACCACCGACCCCTCGGCGACCCTCGCCGACGTGTCCACCGACGACTTCACCCGCGTCATGGTCACCAACGCCCTGAGCCCCATGCGCGCCGTCGAGACGCTGCAGGACCTGGTCCCGGCGACCGGAACCATCGGGGTGATGTCCTCGGGGCAGGGCAGTGTCGCCGACAACACGAACGGCGGCTTCGAGGTCTACCGGGCAAGCAAGTCCGCGCTGAACCAGTTGATGCGCAGCTTCGCCGCCCGGCACGCCGACGACCCGCGCACGCTCCTGCTCATGGCCCCGGGCTGGGTGAAGACCGACCTGGGTGGCCCCAACGCCCGCCTGACGATCGACGAAAGCATCCCCGGTGTCGTCGACACGATCGAGGCCCAGGCCGGCAAGGGCGGACTGCACTACCTGGACCGCCAGGGCCAGACCGTCCGCTGGTAGCACTCGCGCCGTCCCCGCTCGACCTGGAGGTCATCAACGCGAAGATCATCGCTGTCGGAGAACACTGGAACAGCGCCCGCGTCAAAAGGCACCGGAGCGCCTGCCGTCCGAGTCCCGGGACGTAAGCACTTCATCCACTCGCAGATCACCTCCGACGGGCTCCACGACGCCCCTACCGGGACCTGGATCCACAGATCGAGCTTGGCCTGGCGAGCTTCGGCCGGGGCGCGGCTGGAGGCGTCCGCGGTCTCCTCGAAGACGTCCGGGTCCTCGATGCAGGCCTCGTCCAGGACGATTCTGACGGTCGGTCGACTGCCGGCCCGCGCGTCGGCCTCACTCCACGAAGAGGGGACGGCCGTCACCGTCTGCGGACGGGACCCCGTTACGGGTTGAACGTGCCGCGTGCCGCCCCGCAAGTCCTGGATTCACGGCGGCGGCGCGTGAGCAGCGGCGGACACGATCAACCCACTTGACCCCGGCGGTCTGGAGTTGGCTGGGCGGCGTTCGAGGTCGTTTCGGGTTTGGTGTGGAGGACCTCGCGGGCCTGGTCCGCGGCGCGGGCGAGGCTTTCGGAGACGTAGTCGAGGAAGCGGGCGATGTTCTCCATGCGGACGGCGGACGGGGTGCCGGGCACGAGGATGCCGACGCCCTGGCGTGCGGTCTCGGCGACCTGGGCGGTGGAGCGGACGCTGGCCATCATCGACTGGTACCAGACGTCGTCGTCGATGGCGTACCGCTCGCGTCGGCGCTCGTCGCGCTCCCGGCGGACGAGGTCCTGGCTCTCCAGGAACGCGACCGCCTTGGAGATGGAGGCCGGGCTGACCTGGAGACGCTGGACGAGTTCGGCGGCGGTGAGGCTGCCGGTGTCGCTGATGCACAGGCAGGCCATGACGCGGGCCATCATCTTGGGCGTTCCGGAGGCGATGAAGACGGTGGTGAGCGTCTCCTCGTACTCACGCACCGCCTCGGGGTCGCGCCCGTGGGGCTGCGGGGGCCTCGACGCATCGCGGGGCACGGCCTGCCGGCGGCGGTGGGCGCGACGTTCGGTGGCGCGGTGGGCCAGGTCGGCGCGGTAGGCGGTGGGGCCGCCGTTGCGCATGACCTCACGCGTGATCGTCGAGGTGGGCCGTTCCAGGCGTCTGGCGATTTCCGCGTAGGCGAGGCCGTCGGCCAGGCCCAGCGCGATCTGCTGACGTTCGGACTGAGTGAGCCTGCCTCCCGGCATCGCGGTCTCCTTCGTGCTTCCTGACGGCTCGTGGCGGGGCTCAGCTTAGCGTTCACCATTAGACCATTGCAACGTCCGTAGGGCGGCGTTGCATTAATCGCCAAAACCGTTGCAATGAAATCCATGCACTGACCTGCATATATGACAGCTCCATGCAACACGCTTATTGCTGGAGTCGTGAACGCAACGTAGTGTTTCCATTGTCAGAAACGACGAGCCGAAGGACAGAACGATGCAGAAGTTCGACACCCCCGCCCCGATCGCCGCCGTCCTGGACGTCCCCGCCGGACGGATCCAGGTCATCGCCGCCGACCGCGCCGACACCACCGTCGAGGTCCGGCCGGCTGACCCCGCCAAGGGCCGTGACCTGACGACCGCCGAGCAGACCACGGTCGAATTCGCCGACGGCGTCCTGCAGATCCGCACCGCCGAGCCCAAGAACCAGTACTTCGGCCCCTCCGGATCCATCGAGGTCACCGTCCAACTGCCCGCCGGCTCGACCATCGAGGCCAAGACCGCCTCCTGCGAGCTGCGCGGCGTCGGCCGTCTGGGCGACGTCGTCTTCGAGGGGGCGTACCGGCAGATCAAGATCGACGAGGCCGCGAGCATGCGCCTCACCGCGGTCGACGGCGACGTCGAGGTCGGACGGCTGGGCGGCCCCGCGCAGATCAGCACCGCACGGGGGGACATCCGTATCAGCGAGGCCATGGGCGGCAAGGTCGAGCTGCGCACCCAGGACGGAAGCATCTCGGTCGGCGCCGCCGCCGGCGTCTCGTCCGCCCTGGACGGCAGCACCTCCTACGGCCGTATCAGCAATGCACTCAAGAACGACGGCACCACCGAGCTCGACATCCGCGCCACCACCTCCCGCGGCGACATCACCGCCCGCAGCCTCTGAAACAGCAGCAGCACGGGACATCCGGCCGGGCCCATGGCGGCCCGTCGCCGACCACCCCGGCCGGCCGTCCGAAACCAGACGTACAACGCCTCACGCGACCAGGGGGAAGCCCATGACGAACAGCAGCGCGTCCTCGTCCATCGCGCAGTGGACCGGCATGGTGCCGGTCGACGACACGGCCCTGGCCGTCACCGACACCGGCGGCCCCCGCGTCCCGGTCATCTACCTCAACGGCCAGTTCGCCACCCAGGGGTACTGGCGGCGGGTCCTCGCCGAACTGGGCGGCGAGTGGCGCCACATCACCTTCGACGAACGAGCGCGCGGCAAGAAGTCGGGCCGCTCCGCGGACTACTCCTTCGAGGCCGCCGTCCGCGACGTCGACGCCGTCCTCGCCGCCCGGGGCGTGGAACGGGCCGTGGTGGTGGGCTGGTCCTACGGAGCACTGGTCGCCGCGCACTGGGCCCACCGCAACCCTGACCGCGCCCTGGGCGCGGTCCTGGTCGACGGCGCGTACCCCTACGACTGGCTCGACGACGCGATGGAGCAGCGCATCCGCAAGCTGTTCAAGCGGATGGGCTGGTTCACCCCGCTGCTGCGCCCGACAGGGCTCACCCCGCGGATGACGCCCGCCGAGCAGGCCGACAGCAACATCGAACTCGGCAGGCTCTCCCGCGAGCGCGAACTCGGTCCCGTGCTCGACGGCATCACCGTCCCGGTGCGCTACGTCGTCGCGTCGGGAACGTCCTTCGGCAGCCGCGGCGACGAGCAGGAGCGGATCCGCACCAGCCTCGCCGCGGTGACCTCCCGCAACGCGCACATCCACAGCACCAAGGTGCCCAGCAACCACGGCGCGATCCTCAGGAAGGACTTCCGTGCTGTTGCTGAGGCCGTCTTGGAGGTCGGCCTCGACCGCAGCCGACGCTGAAGACACGACTCGCGGGAGTCCACCGCGTCGGCGCGCGAAGCCTTCGGATTCCGTCGCGCGCGAAGCAGGAACGTCTCGCGCATCCGCACGCCGCGGGCCGCGTGTGGCCGTAGCCCGCCGCTCCTCCAGGTCGTACCCCCTCGCTGCGGGGCGCTCCGCGGTTCGCGGAGGCGGACCGGGTGACGTAACAGCCCCTCTGGTGGCGCTCGGGCTCTGCACGGCCGCTGTTCGGCGATTCCGGCGGCCCGCAGGCTCTCCAGGCCCTTGAGCATGTCCTTGAAGTACTTCGAGCGGGTCGGAGCCACGACCACCGTCGGCGGGTAGGGGCACGTGCGGGCCTTGGCGAGGTAGGAGCGCGCCCGGGGGGAGAAGGCCTGAGAGTCCGCCGCCTCGGCCCGGTCTCGGTGGAGGAGGAACTGGGTCTCCGGGTCGCGGCGGACGAGGTGACCGGGGATGCCGGAGAACTCGGCGTCGGAGAACTTCGCGGCGGTGATGTCCAGCGCCCAGTCGACCGCGGCGTAGAAGCGCTCCGCGGCGTCCCGGAAGGCTTCCTGGACCTCCGCCGGGAGGGTGGAGTGGGCGGGCCGCACCACCAGTTGCGGGATGCGCCCGAAGAGCGTGACGTGCCGGAAGACGCAGGCGAACGGCGAAATCCGGGCGCCGGAGGCGAGGTTGTGCACCGAGACGTCGCTGAACTGCACGCCGTGCAGTACGCCGCCGGCCCGGCAGTCCCGCAGGGAGAGATCGTGCACTCTCAGCCCCGACTCCGGGGCCTCGTACTGGGACAGCGTTCCGCCCTGGAAGGTGCAACGGACGAGATCGGCGCCACCCAGCGAGTGCGGTGAGCCGATCAGCTTCTCGTGCGGAAACACCTTGTCCGTGATGACCGTGCGTGTCGTGGCCCCGCCCCTCTGCCGCCTGTACGCCTGATCGTCCGGTGCCACCGTACCCAGCAGGTCCGACATCGGTGCTGCGGTGTGCGGCCGGCCCCGCGCGTTCAGGGGAACGAGCAGTCTCCGCACCCAGGCCGAGGCCCATCGCGCCGCGCCCGAAGCCTCCGGACAGCTCAACTTCCGAGCTGCAGCAGCTACTTTGCGACTGGGATCACACAGAGGACTCCGGGGCCGAGAGCGGGTGACTTCCGTTCTCGCGTACATCGCCTGCTGGCGCAGGTGTGCCACTCCCCGGTCCGCTGGATCTACTGGTGCTCGCCAGGCCTTCCATCAACCATGGAGGTCCTCAATTCCCGGGCGATGCGCCCTGGTCATGCCCCGCGAACCGTGAAACGCTCCCGCCAGGGACCGTGCACCCGCACGGCCCGAGGGGGAGGGGCCAAAGCCTTGAGAATCAGCCACATGGCCAAGTTCGGCATCGTCGCGAGCCTCGCGTTCGCCGGTGTCACACTCGGGACCACCACCGCATCCGCCGAGGTCTGGGGTGGCGGCTGCCGCGCCTATGTGATGGAGCCGGGCGATGTCGAAATGGACTCCTGCGCCTACGCAGCGGACAGCAGCAACAGCTGGAACAGCACACGCATCTACCCGGATGTCACCACCGTCGAACATCAGTGGAACCCTGGTGATCCGGACCAGGTCGATCCCTGCGCACAGCTCATGCGCGTCAACCGCGACGGCTCGTTGACCCAGATTCACGACTTCGTCTGTGGGGGCTGGGTCGGGCCGGGGCAGGGCGGACCGTCGCAGAACGAGTGGAACGGTACGGACCGCGCCTGGTCCGCCCCGGCAGGCGGCACCTACGTAGTGCAATCCGGATACTGGGCCACGGTCAACGGCCACTACGGCTACTACGGCAACGTGCAGTCTCCCCGGATCTACACCTGACACGCGAGTGTTGCCCACGCCAAGTGCGTGGGCAACAGCCCGTTCCGCTGACGCCCCGTACGAAGCTGCCCCGGCCCTTGTTCCGGACTGCTGTTGGACCGGCCCAGGCAGCCATTCGACAGGCCGAGAGGGGCAGCTCTCCGCTTGGGTCCTGACACCAGATCCTGAACGGGGGTTCTGCGGCTTCGGACAGCGTGATTGGTGTCGTTCGGCGTGCTTGTTCGTAGGAGATGGGCTGCGGGGCCCGAGCCGGGGGTGGCGTCGGTCGTCGGTGCGCGCAGGGCTGTCGGTGTGCTCGCCTCATCAGCGAGCACACCGGGCACTGCTCGCGCTCGCCCGCCGCCGGGTCGACGTGCCGGGGGTGATGCTGCGTGGCGAAAGGCGGTTCACCGCCGCCCCGCCGGTCACGAAGACGGCTTGACACGATCATGGCGACTTTCCCAGAACGGCCAGGACCGCGTCGAGTGCGGTCGGGGTGGTGGTGGCGTGAATGCTGAAACGTATGCGGTCGTCCCCGTGCACGGTCGCGGTCACCCCCGCCGCGTCGAGCCGTTCGTGGACGGCCGGGGCGTCGCCGTGCGGAATGCCCACCACGACGAGACCCGCGCGTTCGTGCGGTGAGACGGGCGACAGCACCGGCATGCCTGCGGCGAGGAGCCGGTCGATGAAGGCGGTCGCCGTGTCCTCGATGCGGTGCTGGACGGTGGCGACCCCGACCGATTCCAGCTGGGCGAGGGCCGTCGCGAGTGCCCCGGATGCGAACGGTGATCCGTTGGTCGTCGAGAATCGCTGTGCACCGGGGAGCGGCTCGTGGGGTACGCCGTCGTAGCGCGAGGGTCTTTCGACACCGGTCCAGCCACCGAGAGTCGGCCGGAGGCGCGCGAGGCCCCGGGGGGACAGCGCCACGAAGCCCGTGCCCCACCCCGCTCTGAGCCACTTCTGGCCGCCGACGACGAGCGCGTCGGCCAGGGTCCAGTCGGCGTCGACGACACCGAATCCCTGGATGCCGTCCACCACGAGGAGGCGGTCGCCGATCGCGGAGCGGATGCCGGGCAGGTCGGCGCGAACCCCGGTTCGGAAGTCCACCGCGCTGACCGCCACCGCGACGGTGTCCGGCGTGAGCGAGGCTGCCACACGTTCGGGCGTCACCGGCGCGAGTTCGTCCCCGGGTACGGCCCGCAGAGGACGCACGGTGATGAGCCCCGCCTCCTGCGCCCGCCACCACGCGTACAGGTTCGAGGGGAACTCCGCAGCGCTGACGAGCACCGCGCCCCGCGGCAGCCCGAAGGCGATCTGGAGAAGGCCGAACGAGGTGCTGGGCGTCAGCACCACCGCGCCGCGGTCGAACCCGGTGAGGCGGGAGACTGCCGCGAGGGCGTTCTCGTCCTCCGCGTGCAGTCCCGCCGAGGGAACACCGGCGCTCGCCTCGGCCGTGAGCCGGCCGATCGTCTCCACGACCGCGCGCGACGGTGGTCCGTAGCTGCCGAAGTTGAGGTATCCGGCCGGCTCGGCGAAGGAGGCGAGGTAGTCGTCGAGTTCTGCCGTCATGCGAGCACCCGCCGCGTCATCGGGGCCGCGGCGGTGGCCGCGTCGACAGCGGCGGCCTCCGCCCGGCTCGGCAAGGCGGCGCTCTCCCACGCGCGGGCGGTGGTGACCACTGCCCGCAGGTACGCCGGGCGCCCGGCGAACGGAGCGTCCGCCCACCGCCCGTCGAGGACCGTCGTGCCATGTCCGTCGGCATGTGAATGGCCCGACAAGGCATGACGGACAGAACACCTCTCACACGGGGTTCTCACAGCAGCGGCGGCAATGCCACCCGCTGGACCGGTGTGGTGTTCCCGGCGCGGTCGGTGGCGGTGAACTCAAGGGTCTGGGGCTCGTCGCGCAGCGCCCTGGTGAACGGCTCCTGGTAGATGCCCCAGAACGTCTCCGGGGTACGCCATTGCACGTGGTCCACGCCGGACACGTCGTCGGCGGCGTACAGGGTCACCTCGACGTTGCTCGGTCCGAGCGGCCGGATTTCGGCACGCACCGTCGGGGGCCGCGTGTCCACGGCGACCTCGCGAGTGACGTGGACGACCCGTCCGGAAGAGTCGGTGGCCCGGCCCCGGAGCACATGCCGGCCCTCGCCGGCCAGCGCGATCACGCCGGTCGCGGGCTGCCATGTGCCCTCGCCCACCGCGGCCTCCAGAGTGGCGGGCGAGACCGAGGTCACCGCGAAGCCCGGCTCGCGGGTGTACCACCCTGACGGGGCACGGTCGCCGGTCACCTCCACCCGGACCACCGGCAGCGGGTCTCCCACGCCGACGTCAGCCGGGAGCGACCACTCGACGACGTCCTCGACCGGCCGCCCGTCCGCGGAGGTCACCCGGGACACGCGCGGTCCGTCCGCCGAGTCCGGGCCGACCACACCGCGGCGGGGCACGGCCGGGCCGTCGAGGGTGCTCGCGGCGGCGGCCATGAGCACCGCGACCGCCTCGTCCCGGCTCAGCAGCCCGGCCCGGGCCGCCCGTACCACCCCCTGGTGGACCGCGGTGAAGAACGCGGTGACATCGGCGTAACCGCCGTGCGCCCACAGTCCGGTGAGGAACGACCAGCCCTCGGCGTCATGGCGGTCGGGTACCCCCGGCGCGCTGCCCAGGAAGGCGATCTCCGGGTCGGCCAGACGCAGGTACATGTGATAGCGGTGGTCGCCGCCGGACCAGGCCGGTTCGAAGGTCCGGCCGAACACCGAGACCAGGTCGCCGTCGGTGGTGTGCCCGGCGATGCTGCCGTCCAGTCGCCGATGGGCGGCCGCCGCGACCGGCAGGGTGGTGGTGGCCTCGTCGCGCGCCAGCAGCACCGTGGGGCCGAGTTCCAGGCTGACCAGCGTGGGATCGTCGGGGGTGGGCACCAGCCGCAGCGGCATCGGCAGGTCGAGTTCCACGATGTCGCCGGGGCGGAGATCGCGCCGCAGCGTCACGAATCCGGTGTCCGGCACCGGCGTCTCGACGCCGTCGACCCGGGCGCCGGCGGCCCAGGGCGGGATGCGCAGGTGCAGCTCGCCCGAGAAGGCGAGGCCGAACTCGAGTGCCACCTTCCCGTCGCGGGGGTACCGGGTCCGCAGGACCACCTCACCGTCGGCGCGGCGCAGCCGCGAGGGTACGTACTGCGTCACGTACAGCTGCCCGGGTGCGTGGAACCACACCGATTCCTGATGCTTGACGTGGCTCTCCAGGCCGGTGCCGCCGCAGCAGGTGCCGGCATTGTCGTACTCGCGGACGGCGCCCGGGTCCACCGGGTACATGTACAGGACCTCGGGGCTGGTGTCCGAGGTGACGTCCGCGCGGGAGCCGACGATGTGATTGAGCGAGGCGCGCTCGGCGTAATCGGCGTACCGGCTGTCGAGGGTGTGCCCGAACAGTGAACGGGCGATCTTCAGCAGGTTGTAGGTGGCGCAGCTCTCGGCGTTGCGCCGCTTGACGAACCCGGCCACGGTGTCCGCGGGGCCCCACAGTTCGCCCTCGCCGGTGCCGCCGTGCGCGAAGGTCCGGCCGGGCACGATCTGGTCCCAGAGGGCGACCACCGCGTCGAGGTAGCGGCGGTCGCCGGTGGCGTCGTACTGGTCGAGGTGCCCGACCAGCATGGGGAGGTGCTGGTTGGCGTGCATGCCGTCGAGCACGTCACGGCCCTCGACGGCGGCGTCGAGCACGCTGTCGACCTCGAACGCCCCGGCGGTGCGCAGGAACAACGGCTCGCGGGTGAGCCGGTGCAGTCTCACCATGGTCTCGTTCATGCCGCCGAATTCGCCGGCGATGTAGAGCGACCACATGCGCTGCAGTTGTGTCCGCTCCAGCCGCAGAATCCGGCCGGCCACCCAGTGGCCCATGCCGGTGACGATCTCAAGCGCCTTCTGGGAGCCCGTCAGCTCGTACGCGTCGAGCAACCCAGCCATGATCTTGTGGCACGTGTAGTACGGCGCCCAGATCTCCCCGTAGGGCGCCAGTTCCTCCAGCCGTGAGAACTGCCACTCGCCGTACGCCGCCAGGAATCCCGGGTGGCTGTAGCGTCCGGTCGCCGCCAGCGCATCGCGCACCTCGGCCAGGCCCGCGACCATCTCGTTCGTCCTGCTCAGCAGGGATTCCTCGCCGGTCGACGCGTATGCCAGCGACAGCATCGACAGGAAGTGCCCCGCGTAGTGTCCGCGCAGCAGGCTCGCCGTGGGTGCCACGCCCGGTCCGGGGTAGTCGGCCTCGGACCACGCTCGCTCGTCGGGGTGGCCGAAGTCCTCCCAGGTGCCGGGTGGCAGCGCCCCGTGGGTGTCGAGCCCGGCGTTGGCCCGGAAGACCGCGAGCACCCGGTCCACCGGGAACACCCTGGCGAGGTGCAGCATCTGGTCCCGGGTCCGGGAGTGCACGCCGTCGAGCAGGTCCACGTCCCGCAGGGCGAAGGGATGTGCGCGGGTCATCGGGCCGCCCATTCCTCGAGTCCGGCGGCGTCGATCGGCAGCGCGCCCGACAGGACCTCGTGCCCGGTCCCGGTGACCAGGAGGTCGTCCTCCAGGCGTACGCCGATCCCGCGCAGTTCCGGGGGGAGGGTCTCGTCGTGGGCGTGGAAGTACAGGCCGGGCTCGACCGTCAGCACCATGCCGGGCCGCAGCCGCGCGCCCTGGTACTGCTCGTACGACGACGAGCCGCAGTCGTGCACGTCCAGGCCGAGGTGGTGGCCGATACCGCAGACGAGGTAGCGGCGGTGCTGCTGGCCCTCGGGTGCGAGGGCCTCGTCGACCGAGACGGGCAGCAGCCCCCAGTCGTGCAGCCCGCGGGCGAGGACTTCCATGGCGGCGAAGTGGAAGTCGGTGTAGGTGGCGCCGGGGCGCACCTGGTCCATGCCTGCGCGGTGCGCGGCCTCGACCAGGTCGTGCACCCGGCGCTGGTCCGGTGTGAAGGTGCCGGCCACCGGTATGGTCCGGGTCACGTCCGCGGTGTACAGCGAGTTCGTTTCGACGCCCATGTCGAGCAGCAAGGTCTCACCGGGCCGGACCTGGCCGTCGCAGCGGACCCAGTGCAGGATCGGCGCGTGCTCGCCGGAGCCGACGATGGTGTTGTAGCCGGGCCCGTTGCCGAAGGTGCGGGCGTGCCGGTCGAAGGTGCCCTGCAGCCAGCGCTCCCCCAGGGCGTCGGCGACGGCCCGCGGGATCTCGTCGGCGACGGCGGCGAATCCGGTGACCGTGTGGTCCACGGCCTCACGCAGCTGTGCGATCTCCCAGTCGTCCTTGATCATGCGAAGGTCGGAGAGCACGGATCGCAGTTCGTCCGGTCGGCCGCCGTCCCGCTCACCGAGCTCACCGAGTTCGCCGATCGGCCGCACCGGCAGGTCCAGCGCGGCCGCCCACGCCGCGAGCCCCGCCGAAGGGCCGACCCACAGTTCCCCGTGCGCCGCACTGGCGTGGAAGTCGCGTTCGCCGGGCCGGGCGGGAGCGGGCATGTACAGCACCGCGTCGTGGCCGCCCGGCCGCGGCTTCATCACCAGGACCGCGCCCTCGATCTGGCACGAGGTGGCCCAGAGGAAGTCGCTGTCCGCCCGGAACGGGTAGTCCGCGTCGCCGTTACGGTGCCGGGCGCGGCCCGCCGCCAGGACCACGGTCCGGTCCGGCAGGCAGGCGCTCAACCGGGCCCTGTGCTCGGCCGCCGCCCGTGCCGCGGCCGGACTCACCGGCGCCGGGACGTCGCGTTCGGCCCAGCCCTGCCCGATGCGGGCCAGGAAGCCGGGGCTTTCGTCGGCCAGACGCGGCGGCTTCGTCCCCGCGTACGGCGGGGTGGTGATCTCGGTCAACGCTTTTCGCCTCCTCGGTCGCGGACCATCTCCCGCAGCCGGTGGAACACCCGGCCGTCGGCGATGCCGTCGTGTTCGTACTCGTTGGTCACCCAGGTCTGCGCGTTGCCGACCCGGGTCAGGGTGTCGCGCTGCAGATCGGCGTCGACGAACACGTCGTCGGCGTACACGGCGGCGGCCAGCGGGACGTCGTTGGCCGCGAGCCGGGCCGGGTCGTAGAGCGGGCTCCAGACCTTCTGCTCGGCCAGCTCGGCCATCGCGGGTGCGAACGGCCGCAGCGCCCGGATCTCCTCGAACATCCACGGGAACGTCATCTCCGAGGTGAACAGCAGCGGCCGGCGGTCCTCGGCGAACTCCGGCCGCCGGTCCCGTTCGCGCTGGGCCGCCCAGCGGAAGGGACCGTTCGCGCCGTCGCCGTAGATCGACTCCTGGAGGGTCCAGAACAGCGGGTTTCCCGCGTTCGACGTCTTGACCAGCACCGTCTGAAGGAACCGACCGTCGAGCCTGCCGTCTTTGCGGATCGCTTCACAGATCAGCCAGTGCAGGCGCTGGTGGCCGGCTCCGAAGCCGAGCTCCCCGCCCAGGGTCTGGAACCGGCGCACCGACAGCGGCGAGCCGTCGGGCAGCGTCACGTCACCGGCGGCCAGCCGGTCGGCGATCGCCGTCACCGCGGCGACGTCCTGCGGATAGCGCCGGTAGAAGTCGGCGGTCTTGCCGGCCACCCGGTCGAACGTGCGCCGGTAGACCTCCTCCGGATCGGGTGGTGTGCCGGGGATTCCGCCGCAGACGTAGCAGGCGGTCAGTGCCTCGGGGGCGCCCGACAGGTAGGTCAGGGTGATCCACCCGCCGAAGCTCTGCCCGAGGGTGGCCCACCGCTTGCCGTCGTAGCACCGGGCCCTGACGTGTTCGAGGTCGCGCACGATCGAGTCGGCCCGGAAGTGCAGCAGGTGGTCCGCGGCCGCCCGGGCGTCGGGGAGCGCCGCGATGTCGGTTCCGTCGACCGGGGTGCTGCGCCCGGTGCCGCGCTGGTCGACCAGGACGACCCGGTAGTGCTGCAGGGCTTCGGTCAGCCAGCCTTCCACCGGGGCGGGCCGGGGGTTCGCGCCGCCGGGGCCGCCTTGCAGATAGGTCAGCAGCGGCAGTTCGTCGTGGCGGCGTTCGGGGTCGGTGAACTCCCGGACGAACAGCTCGATACTCTCGCCGCCGGGATCCGACCAGTCCAGTGGTGCGGCGACGGTGAACTCACGGACCCAGGCGCCGGGCAGGGGGTATTCCACCAGGTTCATGCGGTGGCTCCGGTCGAGTCGCGTCGGCGCGTGTCCCACTCGGGGCGGATACGCGGCACGGCGGCCAGCAGTTTGCGGGTGTACTCGTGGCGCGGATCGCCGAAGACCGCGTCCCGCTCGCCGGCCTCCACCACGCGGCCGGCCGTCATCACCGCGACGCTGGTGGCGATCTGCCGGACCACGGCGAGGTCATGGGCGATGAACAGGCAGCCGAAGCCCTCCTCGCGCTGCAGTTCGCGCAAGAGGTTGATGATCTGTGCCTGCACCGAGACGTCGAGCGCCGAGACCGCCTCGTCGCAGACCAGTACACGCGGGCTCACGGCGAGCGCGCGGGCGATGCCGATGCGCTGTGCCTGCCCGCCGGAGAACTGCGCCGGGTAGCGATCGACGTGATCGGGGTCGAGCCCCACCCGTTCCATGAGTGCTCGGGCGACCGCCCGGGTGCCTTGGGGTATCGGCCGTTTCTGGTAGCGCAGGGGCGCGGTGACGATCCGCTCGACGGTGTGCCGGGGGTTGAGCGACGAGAACGGGTCCTGGAACACGACTTGTACCTGGCGGCGTACCTCCAGGAGGCCGGGCCCCTGCAACGCGGTGATGTCGCGGCCGTCGAGGTGGACGGTGCCCGACGTGGCGTCGATCAGCCGGGCGGCGAGCCGCGCGGTGGTCGACTTGCCCGACCCGGACTCCCCCACCAGCGCGAGGGTCCTGCCCGCGTGCAGGTCGAAGGAGACGGAGTCGACCGCGGTGAACCTGCGCGCGGGGCGCAGCAGTCCGGCCGTACCCGCGATGGGGAATTCCTTGACCAGGTCCCGGGCCCGCAGCAGCGGTTCGGAGCTCATGTGTCGCCTCCCAGGGTCTGCAGTTCGCCGATCTCGTCGTCGATCCGCGGGACCGCGTCGATCAGCGCCCGGGTGTACGGGTGCCGCGGGTCGCAGAAGATCTGCTCGGTGGTGCCGGACTCGAGGACCTTGCCGTGCCGCATGACGATCAGTGTGTCGGCGACCTCGCTGACCACGGCGAGGTCGTGGGTGATGAGGATGAGCGCGGCACCGGTGTCCCGGCGTACCTCGGCGAGCAGTTCGAGGATCTGGGCCTGGACGGTGACGTCGAGCGCGGTGGTCGGTTCGTCGGCGATGATCAGGCTGGGCTCGGTGCTGAGCGCCATCGCGATCATCACGCGCTGGCGCATGCCGCCGGAGAACTGGTGCGGGTATTCGTCGACTCGGCGGGCCGCGTCGCGGATGTGCACGCGTTCCATCGCCTCGATCGCCGCCTTGCGGGCTGCCCGGCGGCTGACGCCGGAGCGGTGCGACCGGTAGGCCTCGGCGATCTGCGTGCCCACCGTGTAGTACGGGTTCAGCGAGGAGAGCGGGTCCTGGAAGACCATCGCGATCCGGTCGCCGCGAACGGCGCGCATGCGGCGTTCGTTCAGCGTGGTGAGCTCGTCGCCGTCGAACTCGATGCTGCCGGCGCGGGTGGCGCCCTTCGGGAGCAGCCCCATGATCGCGAGACTGGTCATCGACTTGCCCGAGCCGGACTCGCCGACGATGCCGAGGGCACCGCCGGGCGGTACGGCGAAGTCGATGGTGTCGACCACCGGCACGCCGTGGAAGGCGACGGTCAGGCCGCGCACGCGCAGCAGGTCGCTCATGACGCCACTCCCACTCTGACCCGCGGGTCGATCGCCGAGTACACGAGGTCGACGCCCATGTTGCCGACCACGACGAAGAACGCGGCGAGCAGCGTCACCGCCATGATCACCGGCTGGTCGTTCTTGGTGATGGAGTCCGCCGCGAGTTTGCCGACGCCGTTGAGCCCGAAGACCGTCTCGGTGATCAGCGCGCCGCCGAGCAGGCCGGCGAAGTCCATGCCCGCGATCGTGACGATCGGGGTCAGCGCGGGCCGCAGCGCGTGCCGCCGCCACACCAGGTCCGGTCGCAGGCCCTTGGCTCGCGCGGTCCGCACGAAGTTCTCGCCCAGGGTGTCGATGACGTTGGCCCGGGTGAGCCGGGTGTACGACGAGGCGTAGCCGATCGCCAGCACCGTCCAGGGCATGATGAAGTTGAGGAACCACTGCCCCGGGTCGTCGGCGAACTGCACGGCCTGGGGGAACGGCAGCCACCGCAGCCACACCACGAGCACGTACTGCAGCGCGAGGGCGAGCACGTAGTTGGGGATCGACATGCCGCCCAGGGTGAGTCCGGCGATGAACCGGTCGGCGAACCTCCCTTCGCGCACGGCGCTGAGCAGACCGCCGAGCACGCCCATGACCAGCCAGAGCACGGCCGCGCCGACGGCGATCACCGCGGTCACGGGCAGCCGCTGCACGATCATGTCGGTGACGAGCTGCGAGGTCTGGAAGGAGTAGCCGAGGCAGGGGGCCGGGCAGTGCACCGTGGACGGGCCGCTGCCGTAGTCGCGGCCCAGGAACAGCCCTTGCAGGAAGTGCAGGAACTGGGTGAGGAACGGGTCGGTCAGGCCGAGGTTGGCGCGGATCTGGTCGATGCGCTCCGGGGTGCAGTTCTTGCCGCAGATCTGCACGGCCGGGTCCGGCGACAGGGCGAAGAAGATGATGTACGTGAACAGGCAGACCAGGAACAGCACCAGCAGCATGCCCAGCACGCGGTGCACGACGTAGCGGGTCATGAGCGGCCCCCCGGCTCGACGGCCTTGCGGATGTGGTCGCCGAGGACCATGAAGGACAGCACCAGCAGCGCCAGGAAGACGCCCGGCACCAGGAAGTACGTGGGAACCACCGCGTACCAGTTCACCGAACTCGAGATCATCTGCCCCCAGGACGGCGTGGGCGGCACCAGGCCGACGCCGAGAAAGGACAGGCCGGCCTCGGTACCGATGTAACCGGGTATCGCCAGGGTCACCATGACCACGATGGTCGAGCGCAGGTTGGGCAGGATCTCGGTGAACACGATGGTGGTGCGGGAGGCACCGGACGCGCGGGCCGCCTCGACGAACTCCCGCTCCTTGAGCGACATGGTCTGTCCTCGTACGATCCGGGCCAGGTAGGGCCAGCCGAACAGCGAGATCACCACGACCAGCAGGTACTGCCGGTCGTCCGCGGGCAGTGCGGACAGCACGGCGATCATGAAGATGAGCGCGGGGAACGCCATCAGGAACTCCATGACCCGCGAGATCAGCATGTCGGTCCGTCCACCGAAGTATCCGGCCAGCAGGCCGAACACCATGCCGAGCACCGTGGTGAGCAGCGTGGCGCCGAGGGCGATGAGCATCGAGGAGCGGGCGCCGTACACGATCCGGGCGAAGACGTCCCGGCCGGTACCGGGCTCGACACCGAGCCAGTGGGACGAGGAGGCACCGCCCCAGGACCCGACGGGGATGCCGCCGAGGTCGGGGTCGACGGCTCTCTGGTCGAACTCGTACGGGTCCCAGCCGCTGATGCGGACGATGAGAGGTGCGAACACCGCCATGAGCACGATCAGTGCGATGTAGCCGAGGCAGGCCACGGCCACCGGGTCGCGCAGCAGGGCGCGGGCCATGCTCCGGCGAGGGTCGGGGGCGGTCCCGGCGGCGCCCGGTACGGACACCTCCGGTGCCTGCGGACCGGTTGACGAGATCGTCATATCAGCCCTTCGCCGGGTCCTTGAGACCGATGATCCCGTAGTCGAGGTCGCCGCTGGGCGCGATCACTCCCGCCACGTTGGTGCCCGGCAGGTAGATGCGGTTCGCGACGTTCAGCGGAACGACGGGGGCCAACGCCATGATCTTCTTGTCCAGTTCGCCCCAGGCCTTGTTCGCCGCGCTCAGGTCGGTCATCGCGCTGATGCGGTCGAACTCGGCGTTGACTGCGTGGTCGTCGAGCTGGGCGAGGTTCTGGTTGCCCTTGGCTGTGACGTGCCGGCCGTCGAAGAGCGGCGGCAGGAACGTCGACGCGCTCGACGCCCAGTCCGGGCACCAGCCGGTGATCGCCGCGTCGTGCTGCTGCGACGGTGTGCCGATCGTCTCGTAGAAGGTCGACGCGTCGATCACGTTCAGCCTGACCTTGATACCGGCCCGCTTGAGCGCCTGCTGGATCGCCTCGCCCTGGCGCTGGTCGACCTCTTTCGCCCGTACGTCCAGGGTCATCGTGAAGCCGTTCGGGAAGCCCGCCCCGGTGAGCAGTTGCTTGGCCTTGGAGGTGTCACCGGCGTGGTTCGCGCTCGGATAGGGGTCGTAGTCGACGTGCCCGGAGACCGCCGACGGCAGGATGGTGTCGGAGACCGTCGCGAACTGCCTGCCGCCGCTGGCGTTGAGTACCGAGCCTTTGTCCACCGCGTAGTTGACGGCCTGACGCACCTTCACGTTGTCGAGCGGCTTCTTCGTCGTGTTGAGACTCATGTACGTGAGACAGGTCGACGGCGCCTTGATCGTCCGCGCCTTGAGCTGCGGCGTCTGCAGGCGGGCGACGGTGGCCGTCTGCACGCTGCCGGCGACCACGTTGATGTCGGCGCCCTGGCCCGCGATGAGGCGCTCGTCGATGGTGGCGCCGTCGACGCCGATGGTGAAGCGCCACGCATCGGGGTAGGCCTTGCGGACGGTGTCGCTCTTCGCGTCCCAGTGAGGGTTGCGCTTGAGCTGGATCAGGCTGCCCGGGGTTGTCTTCTCCACGTCGTAGGGACCGGAGGCGATGACGTTCTTGATGAACGAGTCGCCCCCGCCGGTGCCGACCGGGAACGGGGTGCCGCTCGGCATGGACAGCGCCGCGTCGAACTCGGGGAAGGGGGCCTTGAGATGGAAGACGATCGTCCGGTCGTCCGGTGTCTCGATCGTCCGCAACTCGCCCGAGCGGTACGGCCCCAGATACCCCTTCGGGGCAGCGATCAGCTGCTTCAGGTACGGCGCGCCGATGCCGATCTCCGGGTCCCAGCTGCGGCTGATGCCGAACTTGACGTCCTTGGACGTGATCGGCGCTCCGTTGGCGAACTTGATCCCGGCCTTGAGCTTGTAGGTCCAGGTCAGACCGTCGGCGGAAACCTTGCCGAGGCTCTCCGCGAGGTCGGGCACCATCGCGTTGGGGTCCTTGGCATCGTTGGGCGCCTTGGTGACCAGCTGGCGGTACAGCAGACGGTAGAACGCGTTGACGCCGCCGTCGAAGCCGCGGGACGGGTCGAGATAGGAGAAGGCGGTCGACTGCAGGACCTGCACGGTTCCGCCCCTGACCGCGGTCCCACCGCTCCCACCGCCGGCGCCCGCGGACGAGGAGCCGCCACCGGTGCATGCCGAAAGGGCGAGTACGCCGGCCGCCAGCCCAGCGAGCGCCGCTGAAGACGAGATTCTCTTCAAGGGGTCCTACCTTCCGGTCGGGTGCGGGCAGCCCGGCCGTCCGGATGAGCGGGAGGGTGGCGGGCCGGCGGACCAGCGACTGTGTGCGGAAATGGTGAGCGGATGCGCTGCGCGTCCGGTGGGCCGGCTGGCAGAACAGCCGCAACCGGTCCCACGGAGCGACCGGGATCCCTGTGATCCCGATTCGCTTGAGGAGACAGTAGTATGTGACACCTTCCTGGAGAAGGGTTCACGCCAGAATTTACTGCGACGCCCTTCGGTTCACGCGCACGCGCCGAAAGCCCGCCCGGCTCGGCCGGGCGGGCTCGTCATACCGGCGTCTCAGTCCTCCGAGCGGCCGTTCCACCAGCCGAGAACGTGTCCGATGTGGGCGGTGAGCAGCGTTTCCGCGCCCCGCCCGTCACGCGCCTGAAGCAGATCCACCAGGCTGTGGTGCTCCGCGGCCGAACGGGCCAGCTCGGCTGTACCGATCATGTCGGCCAGGCCCACCATGCGGGTCTGCTGCCGCAGGTCCTTCACCATCGCGACCAGCCGGCGGTTGCCGTGCAGCTCCAGCAGCCGCAGGTGGAAGGCCATGTCGGCGGAGAGGTAGGCCGCCAGATCGGCCGCGGCGGCCGCCTCCACGATCGCCTGGGCCTTGCGCCGCAGTTCGGCGGCGGCCTCCGGTTGCAGTGTGCGCGCGATGTCCCGCATCGGCGGGGCCTCCAGCAGCTGGCGCAGCCGCACGATCTCCCAGAGGTCCTGCTCGCTCACCTCGGTGATCCGGAAACCCTTGTTGCGCACCACGTCGACGAATCCACGTCCCTGCAGGTTGAGCAGGGCCTCACGGACCGGGGTGGCGGAGATCCCGAAGCGTGTGGCCAGCGTCGGCGCGGTGACCAGGGTGCCCGGGGCCAGTTCGCCCGAGACGATGGCCGCGGCCACCGCGTCCTCCACCGTGCCGCGCAGGCTCGCTCCCACCGACACCGGGCCGATGATCGATGAACTCATCCGCGCCGTCCTCCCATGACTAAAATGTCACACCCCGCCAACCCCGCCGACCGGCGCAGTGTCGAGTATCCCATTCGCCGGTCGGCGCGGGTGCCAGGGGGAACACCAACAGGGGATGTCCCTTGATATGTCACGTCCGCCGGCGGCACGCGTGGTGGCGTGCCGGGCCGATCCGGCGCGGCCTCTGCCCAGCGGGGCCCGGCAGCGAAGAGCCGCGTGACCTCCCTCTTCTCTCCTCAGAACTCGAAACCGGCCGGGTAGGGATCGGTGGGATCCAGCATGTACTGGCCCATCCCGGTCACCCAGGCCCGGCCGGTGATGGTCGGCAGCACCGCGGGCAGGCCGGCGACCGTGGTCTCCCCCACCAGACGGCCGGTGAACCGGCTGCCGATGAAGGACTCGTTGACGAAATCCTGGTGCAGCGCCAGCTCGCCGCGTGCGTGCAGCTCGGCCATCCGCGCCGAGGTGCCGGTTCCACAGGGCGACCGGTCGAACCATCCCGGGTGGATGGCCATGGCGTGCCGCGAGTGCGCGGCGTTCGAACCGGGCGCGATGAACTCCACGTGGTGGCAATGGCCGACACCCTCGATCTCCGGGTGAGCGGGCGGCGCCGACGTGTTGATCGCGTCCATGATCGCCAGTCCGGCGCCGAGTATCTCGCCCTTGCGCTCGCGGTCGAACGGCAGCCGCACGTCGTCGAGGTCCACCATGGCGTAGAAGTTCCCGCCGAACGCCAGGCTGTACCTGACCTCGCCGAGGCCGGGCACCTCGACGGTCTCGTCGAGCCGGTCGCAGTACGCGGGCACGTTCTGCAGCGTGACGCTCTCGGCGTGCCCGTCCTTGACCGCGATCTCGGCCACCACCAGCCCGGCCGGGGTGTCCAGCCGGATGGTGGTCACCGGCTCGACGACCTCGACCATCCCGGTCTCGACCAGGACCGTGGCCACCCCGATCGTGCCGTGCCCGCACATCGGCAGGCACCCGGACACCTCGATGTACAACACACCGAAATCCGCGTCGGGGCGGGTCGGGGGCTGCAGGATGGCGCCGCTCATCGCCGAGTGACCGCGCGGCTCGTTCACCAGCAGCCGCCGTACATGGTCGAGGTGCTCGACGAAGTACAGCCGCCGCTCGTTCATGGTGGCGCCGGGGATCACCCCGATGCCACCGGTCACGACCCGGGTCGGCATGCCCTCGGTGTGCGAGTCGACAGCGGAGAACAGCCGCGACGTACGCATCTCAGGCCGCCACCGCGCGGCGCGCCTCGAGCGCGGCGACGGCCCGTCGCATGTCGGCGCGCACCTGGGCTTCGTGCTCGGCGGTCAGCGGGCCGCGCGGCGGGCGGCACGGGCCGCCGTACCGGCCGACCATCTCCATGCCGAGCTTGATGGCCTGCACGAACTCGGTGCGCGAGTCCCACCGGAACACCGCGACGAGGTGCTTGTAGAGCTCCCGGGCCTGCTCGAAGCGCCCGGCCAGCATGTGCTCGTAGATCGCCACCGACTCGGCGGGGAAGGTGTTGGGGAAGCCGGCGAACCAGCCGACCGCCCCGTCGGCCATCAGCTCGAACAGCACATCGTCGGCGCCTGCCACGACGTCGATGTCACACCGCTCGGTGATCTCGAACAGCCGGCGTACGTCCCCGCTGAATTCCTTGATCGCGGTGACGTTGGGCAACTGGGCGATCTCGGCCACCAGGTCGGGGACGAGGTCGACCTTGGTGTCGACCGGGTTGTTGTAGATCATGATCGGCAGCCCGACCTCGTCGATCTTCGCGTAGTGCTCGACGACCTGCTCGCGGTTGGCCCGGTACATCGTCGGCGGCAACGCCAGCACCGCGTCGGCGCCGTCCTCCGCGGCCAGTTCGGCCCAGTGCCGGGCCTGGTGCCAGCCGGGCCCGTGCACCCCGGCGACCACGACTCCGCGCCCGCCGACCGCCTCGACGGCCACCTGGACGACCTTGCGACGCTCCGCGTCGGTCAGTGCGGAGTACTCGCCGAGCGATCCGTTCGGACCGACGCCGTGGCAGCCCTCGGCGATGAGCCAGTCGCAGTGCTCCGCGTAACGGTCGTAGTCGACCTCCAGTCCGGCGGGAGCCGAGGAATTCTCCTTGAAGGGCAAGGCGGTGGCGACGATCACTCCGCGCAGATCGGTCGGTGCGGAACTCATGGGACGTCCTCTCGGTCACTGGTCCTGGTCGAAACGGAGAGTTCGCCCAGGCGTACGGGGATGGCGATCGGTCGGTGGGCGGTACGGCCCGGGTCGAGCAGGCCGGGCTCGTTCGCACCGGTGAGCAGGTCCTCGACCGTGCGGCCGCAGGTGCGGCCCTGGCACAGGCCCAGTCCGGCCCGGGTGGTCAGTTTGAGCGAGCGCAGCCCGCGGGATCCGGTCAGCTCCGCGGTCCGGCGCAGGGCGCCCGCGGTGACGTCCTCGCAGCGGCACACCACGGTGTCGTCGTCCACCCAGGCACGCCAGCCCGGGCGGATGCCGTGCGCGGCGGCGAGCCGCGCGGCGAACTTCCGGAAGACCGCGCGCTCGCGGACCGCGCCCGGTGCGGGCACGCCCCCGGCGGCGACGGCCCCGGCGATCTCCCCCTCGGCCAGGGCCAGGTCGACGCCGCCGATGCCGGTCAGCTCGCCGGCGGTCAGGAGCCCGGGCACCGACGTGCGCTGCCGCTCGTCGACGGTGACCGCACCGTCCACGCCCAGCGCGCAGCCGGCCGCCGCGGCCAGCTCGGTGCGCGGGACGAAGCCATGGCTCACGCAGACGGCGTCGACCTCGATCCGTCGTCCGGTACCGGGGACCGGCGTCCAGTCCCGGGTCAGGCGCGCCACCGTCACCGCCTCCACGCGATCGGTGCCGTGCGCCGCGACGACTGCCGCCCCGGTCCTGTACGGAATGCGGCGGGCGGCCAGTCGGCGGGCGTACCCGGCCAGTTCACCGGCCTTGTGCCGAGCCGCGAGCAGCTGCCAGGGCCGGGTCGCCCAGCCTCCGACGAGCTGCGCCGGGCCGGCCGCCTCGACCACGCCCGCGACCTCGGCGCCGATCCGCAGCAGGCTGGAGACGACGGGCAGCAGGAACGGCCCGGCACCGGCCACCAGGACGCGGCGGCCGACGGCCACCCGCTCGCCCTTGGCCAGTGCCTGCGCCGCCCCGGCGGTGAAGACGCCGGGCAGGTCCCAGCCGGGAAACGGCAGGGTGCGCTCGTACGCCCCGGTCGCGAGCACCAGGGCCGCCGGATCGTAGGTACGCGGCTCGCGTCCCTGCCCGTCCGGCTCGCCGACGAGCACGTGCACGAGCGGCGGCGCGTCATCACGCCGGTCGACCGACCAGACGTGCGCGCCGGTCACGACCTCGCAGCCTTCGTCGGCCAGCAGTTCGTCGCGCATCGCGACGAAGCGGTCCCAGCCGTGATGCCACAGCCGCTCGCTCGTGTCGGCGCGCCCGCTCGGCAGATGCCGCCAGTACTGCCCGCCGACGTCGTCGCCCGCTTCGAGCAGCACGACACGGGCGCCGCGGCGGCGGGCGGCCAGCGCCGCGGCCATCCCGGCGGGTCCGCCGCCCACGACGAGTACCTCAGTCACGATCGTCCTCCTGCAGGTCGACCTTGTCGCCGTCCACGGCCCGTCGCTGGCAGGCCCGCACGTCGCGCAGGCCGTTGACGGTCACCAGGCAGTCGAAGCAGGCGCCGATCCCGCAGAAGACACCGCGGGGGCGGCCGGTGCGGGTACGCCGCCAGGCCACCCGCCCGTCGGCCAGCAGCAGCGCGGCGATGCTCTGCCCGGCCAGACCGGCGATCCGGTCCCCGTCGACCTCGATGTGAATCCCCGTCATCAGGCGGCCCCTTCGAGGTGCGGCAGCAGGGTGGGACGGTCCGGTCTGAACTCGGCGGCCAGCGGATCGGCGGCCCCGTCTAGGAGTTGGTCGCGCAGCAGCTCGGCGGTGGCCAGGCTCAGGCCTACCCCGGCGCCCTCGTGCCCGGTCGCGTGCCACAGGCCGGGCAGCCGGTGGTCGGCACCGATGACCGGCAGGTGGTCGGGGACGAACGGCCGGAACCCTCCGTACGCGCGCATCACCTGTGCGTCGGCCAGGAAGGGGAACAGCAGCAATGCCTTGGCGGCCAGCGCGGCGAGCACCCGGGCCTCGATGCGCTCGTCGAAGCCGCGGCGCTCCCGGGAGGAGCCGATCAGGACGGTCCCGCCGGCGGTCGACTCGACCACGCTGGAGACCTGGAGATCGGCCGAGCCCGAGCCGACCGCGCCCACGTAGTCGGCGTCGTACACCTTGTGCCGAACACGCGCCGGCATCCGTGAGGTGACCAGTACCGTGCCGCGACGCGGACGCACCGGGAGGAGGACACCGAGCCGCTCGGCGACCAGGCCGGACCAGGGTCCGGCGGCGAGCACCACGGCGTCGGCGGGCAGGGTCCCGGAAGCGACCCGTACGCCGGCGAGCCGACCCGACGACAGCACCGGCCCGGTCACCTCGACGCCCTGCAGTACACGCGCACCGTGACGGCGGGCCGAGGCCAGCAGCGCCTCGGTCGCGGCCACCGGCTGCACCTGCATGTCCTCGGGGTAGAACACCGTGGCGGTGCCGTGCGGTGTCAGGTCGGGCTCCAGCTCATGGGCCTGGGCGTCGTCCACCGTCTCGGCCAGCACCCCGGCACCCCGCTGGGCGTCCGCGAACGCCAGCAGGGCCTGCGCGCCGGCCTCGGTCGTCGCGACCACGAGGCCGCCCTTGCGTTCCAGTTCCAAGCCGGGGAATCCGGCGGGGAGCTCGTCGCGCAGCTCGTCCCCGATCCGCGCCCAGGCGGCGAGCGAACGCTGCGCCAGCCGCAGCTCGGGGCCCGGTTCCTTGTCGGAGACGAGCAGATTGCCCTCTCCGCCGGCGGAGGTTCCCCCGGCTGTGGGGCCGCGGTCGACGACGGTCACGTCGCAGCCGGACCGGACCAGGGCACGGGCGATCGCCGCGCCGACGATACCGGCGCCCACGACGACGATCCGAAGAGGAATGGCCACATCAGTACTATGTCACATGTCCCGTTGCGGTGGGAGGCCCTTGATCTCTTGATCTTCTGATCTCTTGGGTCAAGGAACTCCGGTCTCGCAGAGTTCAGTGCCCTGGGCCGGCCGGCTCCGGTTACCCGGGGCCGAGGGCCACCGTCGTCGTGACCCGGGTGAGCGAGGGTTTCCTCGGCACCGATCCGAAGCCGAAGCGGACGGGCGGTTCCACGGATGACGTGGCGCCGAGGTCGGCGCCCTCGAAGGACGCCGAGATGACGCGGATCGGCCGCAGATCCCGTGCGCCGTACCATTCGCGGCGGCCCGCACCGGCACTGCCCCGGGTCCGCACACCGCGCAGGAGCAGGCGGGCCGGCCAGTCCGTGAGCGTGCTCCACGCCGGCCGGCGGACGAGAGTGCCGGGCAGGGCCCGCAGGAGAAGACCCAGAGGCCCTCGCCTGCCGGCGACGAAGCGCAGCTGCAACGGGCCCGCGGTGACCGTCCAGGAGCCGTCGGCGATCCGGACCCGCACCGGGACGACGCGCACGGTGTCGAAGACGTAGGTTCCTGCGATGAAGTCCGCGGTCTGTCGCGTGGGGGCCAGCAGCAGCCGCTCGCCTTCGGGCCGCTCCAGCATCACGTCGCTGAACGGGCCGAACGGTGAGTGCTGCCAGTGGCCGAGCACGATGCGCGTCCCGGAGCACGTGCCCAGGCCCGCGATCCAGCCCTCGAAACGCAGCAGCGGGGGGCGCCGCGTGGTCCACCGGGGCACCGGCTCACCCGCACGTTGCGGCCGGAGCGGTCCCGCGCCGCGGGCCGACGTCAGGAAGAAGCAGCCGTCGGCGCCCAGGGCCGTGATGTTGCGGAGCGTACATGCCTGACTCCTTGCGAGAAGTGCCCCCAGGCTCGCCGGCAGCCTCCACGGGCGGCGGGTCCCCCGCGCCCGGCCGTGCAAACGCAAGCGGTGGGCATGCGGTCGTGACCGGCGTCATGCGTCCGCTGCGAACAGGGGGAGGGCGCGCAGACCGCAGGTGACGCAGATGTCGCCCGGGCGTCGATCTCAGGGACCGAACAGCCACAGGGACCGCCCGCACCGCTCGTCACCATGGCGTGGTCCTGCGGCTGCCCGCCGTCCCGCCCTCTCCCGCGGCCGGTCCGTCACGGGAAGGATCGACTGCCCGAGCGAATACGTGTGCGTCTACCGCGAGATCGGCTTCGGCGGCAGGTGCCGGGCCCCGCAGCGCCTCCACGGCACCCTGCGACTGAGGCCGATCCGGCGGTCGCAGTGCCGTCGGGGCCTTCAATGCGCCGGCGCGGTGCGGATGCGGGGGCTGAGGAAGCGGTGCAGGTAGTAGACGAGGGTGCTGCCGCGTCCACTGGGCCGCGCGTCGGTGGCGTCTTTCCAGCACACGGCGCTCGCCTCCTTGAAGAACTGGGGGGCGGACTCGCGGTCGCCGGCGGTGACTTCCACCAGCAGCCCTCGCGGTTCGGGGGTCTGCTGCTGGGCGGGGGCGCGCTCGTCAGCGGCCTCCGGCGCCGTCCTGTTGGGCAGTTCCTCGGCCCGCCCACCCGCCCCGGTGGTACGGGTTGCGGGTCCGTGGGCCGCGGGACCGTCCGGGGCTGAGGGGGCTGCGGCGAGGATGACTTGGAGCTGTTCGGCGAAGTGCGTGCCCGGGGCGGGGATTTCGAGGTCGGGGTGGCGGTGGTAGCCGATCGTGACGGCACGGGAGACGAACTTGATGACGGCGGTGGCGGTCTGGGTGTGCTGGCGGGGGCCGGCCGGGGTGAGGCGGCTGAGGATCCGCAGCAGGGTGGGCAGGCTGGTGTCGGCGTTGACCACGTTGGAGGCGGGCGAGGTCGGGCCGTAGAAGGAGGCGCTGCCCTCTCCTCGTGCGTAGGCGCTGATCTGGGTCTGCCACAGTGCGGCGGCGTGGGCGTCGCCGCGGGCGAGGTGGTGCAGGTAGAGGCAGTAGGAGGCGGGCGCGTCGTCCGCGCCGGCGGCGTACTGCCACCAGAAGCGAGCGCCGTCGTCGCCGCCGGCGATCTGCAGTACGCAGCCGAGGATCCAGGCGGCGCGTGGCTGGGGCACCTGGTCGGTGAGGAAGTCGACGAGCTGTGCGGCGCTGCAGTGGGCGACGGCCGTCTCGCACAGGGCGGCGAGCTCTGCGGCTGCGTCTTCGCCGGCCGGGTCGTGGCCGGGCTTGTTCCCGGCCTGGGCGACGTCGTCGAAGGCGTGGTAGGCCGAGTCGTCGTAGGGGACGACGTCCGCAGGGACGTAGTGGTCCAGCAGGCGGGACTGGGCGAGGAGATCGTCGATGGCGCTCATGGGGGGCTGATCACTCCAGGGTGTCGGGGCGGATGCCGGGGTGGAGGCCGTGCAGGGCACCCCTGGCGTGGCGTGTGAGGCTGTGGGTGATGGCCGGGGGCAGGCCGACGATGCCGGGCACGGCGCCCTCGTCGATGCCGCACAGAAAGCGCAGGACGGTGACGTCCATCTGATCGTCGGGGAGGCGGGAGACGGCCTCGAAGAAGGCCACCATCCTGGCGGCCCGCGCCAGGCAGTCGTCGGGACCGGCGGCTTTGGCGACGGCCGTGGTCCGCAGGGCCGCCGTGCGAAGGTCGGGGTGCCCGTCATGGGTGTCGGCCCGCGCCATGACCTTGGCCCGCAGCAGGTTCCATGCGTGGCGCGGGGTGTTGCTGCTGCTCGTCGCCTCGTTCCAGTTCAGCCACAGGATGTCGAAGGTCTCCGCGACCACCCGGCGGGCACGGGCTTCGGTTTGCAGGAACGCCTGGGCGTACGCGGTGTAGGGGCGGCCCATGACCTGCTTGAAGGCGAGGTGGGCGATCGGGGGTTCCTCCGGCCCCAGGGGCTGCACGGCGTGGATACCGTCCTCGATCCAGGTGTCCTTCTTCGCTGCCTCCCGTGCGGCTGCCGTCCACAGGCGCCGTAACGGCCAGGGAGGGATGTCCAGGACCTTGACCACGCTGTAGGTCATCGCCCAGCCCGGGTAGTAGCCCTTGCCCCGCAGCAGTTCGGACAGCCTGGTCTTGGAGTAGCCGGAGCGGCTGACGAGTTCGTCCAGGGTCAGTCCGCTGGCGGCGAGCCGTCTGCGCACCTGCTCCAGCCAGGTCCGGTGGGTCACACCGACGGTGTCGCAGATGGGGCCGGGCGGGCGTCCTTTGCGGCTGGGAGGCTCGCCATCGGGCTGGTCGGATATCCGGGGTATGTTCACCGCGACGGTCCCTCGCTCCCGGCCGCCGGGTCGCACTGTGCACCGACGCCGTCGAACGCGGCGACGATCTGCTGGACGAGGAGTCCGAGGGAGGGCAGCAGCGCGGCCACGGCCGCGAGATGCCCGAGCACGGTCATCACCGTGCTCCACGCGAGGACCGTCGCCAGTACGGCCACGGTCATCACTTGCTTACTGGTCATGGCGCCTTCCGTGCGCAGGGAAGAGAAGTGTCTGGGGCGCCTCCCCGGCGGCGGTGCTGAAGCGCCGCCGGGAAAGCTGGACCACAGCATGGTGCTCCCACCGCGCATCACTCAACGTGATCATGGAGTTGCGGAACAATGGCCCCGTGCCCCCGCCACGTCGCAGGCGCCGCAGCACGTCAATCTCGGCCGTCACCGACACCAAATCACGGCTGAATGAACACTTTTGACGGCGATCCCGTCCTTCTCGGTGCGGGACGAACCGGAGAGCGCACTATGGAAGTGACGCCCCGGCGTCGCACCTTCCGGTCTGGGAGGCCGCGCGGCCCCCTTGTGCTGAAGAACCACCGAAGGGGACCGCCCCGCTTCCGTCCAGCCGCTCACGCGCTGGGCGGAAGCGGACCAGGACCGCGCACCACGCCGGGCGAGTTCCGGGCCCACCGTCACTCACCGCAGTGGTGGAACGGCGGCTCCTCGATCGCCGCCCACCACTTGGCCTCGCCCCCGGGCGAGGCCAGGATGCGACGGACGCCGACGACACGCCCTGTATTTTCCTGTCTGTGCAGGTACGTCAAGGGGTGGTCCGGTGAACGAACACGAGACGACGCCGGGTATGTCGTCGGGTACGTCCTCGAGCGTGTCGCCAGCCGTCGGCCGGGCGCTGGACATCCTGGTGTATCTCGCGGCGCGCCCCGGCCTGGTGCAGGCCTCGACGCTCGCCCGTGACCTGGGCATCCCGCGGTCCTCCGCGTACCACATCCTCACCGTTCTGGCCGATCGCGGCTTCGTCACCCACGTGCCGGCGGAGCAGGCGTACGGGCTCGGTGTCACCTCCTTCGAGGTGGGCTCCGCCTACCTGCGCCACGAGCCCCTGGAGCGGCTCGCCCGGCCCATCCTGCGTACTCTCGCGCGCCGGCTCGGCCAGACGGTGCACCTGGGCATCCTGCACGGCGCCGAGACGGTCTACCTGCTCAAGGAGCGGCCGTCCGCGGGCCGGGCCGGCGACGTCGACATCGCCCTCGTCACCGACGTCGGCGTACGTCTGCCGGCCCACCTCACGGCCAACGGGCGCGCCATTCTCGCCCACTCCTCCGAGGCGCAGCTGCGGGCGCTCTTCTCCCGGCCGGGCGACCTGACCACCCGCACGGGCAAGGGGCCGCGCACGCCGGCGGGACTCGTGGCGGAGTTGGCCCGGGAGCGTGAGCGCGGCTGGTCGCAGGAGGTCGAACTGGTCACCCGGGGGTTCTGCTCGATGGGGGTGGCTGCGTTCGATCACCACGGGCGGCCCATCGCGGCCATCAGCACCACCTGGCGCCGCTCCCACCCCCGGCACGACACCGACGAGGTGCGGGACGCCCTGCGGTTCGGTGCCGCACGGCTCACCACGGCCGTCTCGGGCCACGCGCCGACGACCGGGTGAGGGGCGAGGACCGGTCGTCCTCGCCCGGCCCGGGTGGGTGCCGCTCTTCCCGCGGCCCCTCTCCCTGCGCACCGGACCACGAACGGACCGATACCGGCGGCGGAAGGAAGGGTCTCGGATCCGAGAAACGCAGGCGGCGCCGCTGGTCCGGCGCCCCCCGTTGCCGTGTCATGGCGGGGCAACTGCTCCATCCCTCCGTAAGGAGTGCACATGACCAGCGTTCCCCCCGAGGCACCGGGCGTCGTCCGCGCCCCGCGTGGCACCGAACTCAACTGCCTCGGCTGGCAGCAGGAAGGCGCCCTGCGGATGCTCATGAACAACCTCGACCCCGAGGTCGCCGAGCACCCCGAGGACCTCGTCGTCTACGGCGGCACCGGAAAGGCGGCACGCGACCGGGAGGCGTACGACGCCATCGTCCGTACGCTGAAGACGCTGAAGGACGACGAGACGCTGCTGGTGCAGTCCGGCAAGCCCGTCGGGGTGATGCGGACCAACGAGTGGGCGCCGCGCGTGCTGCTGGCCAACTCCAACCTGGTCGGCGACTGGGCCAACTGGGAGGAGTTCCGGTCGCTGGAGGCCCGTGGGCTCACGATGTACGGCCAGATGACGGCTGGTTCGTGGATCTACATCGGCAGCCAGGGCATCCTCCAGGGCACCTACGAGACGTTCGGCGCCGTCGCCCGCAAGAAGTTCGGGGGCAGCCTGGCCGGCACCGTCACCCTCACCGCCGGCCTCGGCGGTATGGGCGGCGCCCAGCCGTTGGCCGTCACCATGAACGACGGGGTTGCCATCTGTGTGGACTGCGACCCGACGCGCATCGAGCGCCGCATCGCCCACCGCTACCTCGACGTCGCCGCCGACGACCTCGACCACGCCCTTCGCCTCGCCGTCGAGGCCCGCGACGCCCGCAAGCCGCTCTCCATCGGCCTGCTCGGCAACGCCGCGGAGGTCTTCCCCGACCTGCTGGAGCGGGGCGCGCCCATCGACATCGTCACCGACCAGACCAGCGCCCACGACCCGCTGTCCTACCTCCCCGTCGGCGTGAGCGTGCAGGAGTGGCACGAGCAGGCCCGCAAGGATCCCGCCGGCTTCACCGAGCGTTCCCGTGCTTCCATGGCCAAGCACGTCGAGGCGATGGTCGGCTTCCTCGACGCCGGCGCCGAAGTCTTCGACTACGGCAACTCGATTCGCGACGAGGCCCGGAAGGCCGGCTACCAGCGGGCGTTCGACTTCCCGGGGTTCGTGCCGGCCCACATCCGGCCGCTGTTCGAGGAGGGCCTGGGCCCCTTCCGCTGGGCCGCCCTGTCGGGAGACCCGAAGGACATCGAGGCCACCGACAAGGCCATCATGGAGCTGTTCCCGGAGAACGAGCACCTGCACCGCTGGCTGAAGCTGGCCGGCGAGCGCGTGGCGTTCGAGGGTCTGCCCGCCCGCATCTGCTGGCTGGGCTACGGCGAGCGGCACCGCGCCGGTCTGCGCTTCAACGAGATGGTCGCCTCCGGCGAGCTGTCCGCCCCGGTCGCCATCGGCCGCGACCACCTCGACTCCGGCTCCGTGGCCTCGCCCTACCGCGAGACCGAGTCGATGCTCGACGGCTCCGACGCCATCGCCGACTGGCCGCTGCTCAACGCCCTGGTCAACACGTCGTCCGGTGCCTCCTGGGTCTCCATCCACCACGGCGGCGGCGTCGGCATGGGCCGCTCCATCCACGCCGGTCAGGTCTGCATCGCCGACGGCACCGAACTCGCGGCCCGTAAGCTCGCCCGCGTCCTGACCAACGACCCCGGCATGGGCGTCATCCGGCACGTCGACGCCGGCTACGAGCACGCCGCCTCGGTGGCCGAGGAGCGGGGCGTGCGCATCCCGATGACGGAGACCGAAGGCGGTGCGGCGTGAGCGCCGCGTTCACGCGGCAGGAAGCCCGGCACGTCCCCCCGGACGTGCGTGCCACGCCGTGGACCGGACGGGACGACGGCCCCGGCGCCGAGAACCTGCGCTGGCACAAGGCCGTTCACCTCGACCCGGAAGAGGCGGCACCGGGTGAGGTCGCCTTCGTCGGCTTCCGCAGTGACGAGGGCGTACGCCGCAACAAGGGCCGGCAGGGCGCCGCGAACGGCCCGGGCGCCCTGCGCCGCGCTCTGGCGTCGATGGCACTGCCGAAGCCGCTGCGGGCGCTGGACGCCGGTGACATCGAGGTCACCGGGAACGGCGAGGGCGTCCTGGAGGCAGGGCAGGAGCGCCTGGGGCGCACGGTCGCCCCGCTCGTCGACCGCGGTCACCCGGTGATGGTGCTGGGCGGCGGCCACGAGGTGGCGTACGGCAGCTACCGGGGACTGCAGCAGACGCGTGCGCTGCGCGAGGGCGGCCGTCTCGGGGTGCTGAACCTCGACGCGCACTTCGACCTGCGCGACGACATCCGGCCCAGTTCCGGCACACCCTTCCTGCAGATCGCGCAGAGCGAGGAGCGGCACGGCCGGGAGTTCAACTACTGGGTGCTGGGCGTCAGCCAGCCGAGCAACACCCAGCGGCTGTTCGGCACCGCGGACAGGCTCGGCGTGCGCTGGCTGCCGGACACCGAGTGCGGGCTGCCGGACCTGGAGCGCGCCGAGAGGTTCGCCGACGACTTCCTCGCGAGCTGCGACATCGTGCACCTGAGCATCGACCTCGACGTGCTCCCCGCCGCGGTCGCACCAGGCGTCAGCGCGCCCGCGGCCTACGGGGTGCCGATGGAAGTCGTCGAGCGGGTCTGCCACCGGGTGGCGGCCAGTGACAAGCTCGCGGTCTGCGACATCGCCGAGCTGAACCCGGAATTCGACGTGGACCAGCGCACGGCCCGCGCCGGCGCCCGCCTGATCCACCGGATGGCGACCACCCTGGCGTGACACCCCGCGGGCGCCGGCCCGGCCCGCCCCCCGAACCGGCCGCCAGGCCGTGCGAAGCGACGAGAGCCGCGGCCTGGCGGCCGCGGCTTCCCCTACGCGAACGCAGGCCCGGTCACCGGCCGGTCCTGGCCGCGAGGTCCACGACCGCCAAGACCCCGTCGACGCCGAAGCTGTCGCCCTCCCCCTCCCGAAGCAGTACCGCGTCGAGGCGGCCGAGGCGGACGCAGGCACGCTGGAGCACGGCGGACCCGTCCAGGACGATCGCCAGAACACCCGTCCCCGCGGCCGGCCGCACGGATGTGTCAGAGCGCGCCACGCGGACCCGCGCCGTCATCTCGGCACGCCGTACCATCACGTTGAAGTCGACGATCGGCCCGCCGAGCAGACGGCACTCCGTGACCGCGTCGCCGGAGAAGGCGAACGGCTCGTACGGCGCGTCCACCCTGTGCAGGGCCCCGTCGACGGTGAGGGCCATGCCCGGTCCGTCGACGAGGGTGATGATCCGGTCGACTCCCGCGAACGCGGAGAACGGTCCGTCGCACGCCACGTCCGCGACGCTGACCCGCCACAGGAAGTCATCCGTCCCCGCGCCCTGCGGATGGACTGCCACTTCCGAGGTCACGCCGCCACCGTTCTTCCACGGTGCGGGCGTCCTGTCCTTGGCACGCAGGATCTGTGGTGCCATGTTGTTTCCTCCTGGGATCGAACTGCCAGAAACACGCCGGTTGGGTGACGCACGCGCAACCGCACGCGTCGCCGGGCGTCGACCGATCAGCATCGGACCGTCACGGCCGCTCGGGCTCCGACGGGGTCGTCGGGGCCGAAGGTGCGGCGGTAGGCGGCGGGTGAGACTCCGAAGGCCGCTCTCATGTGGGCGCGCAGGGAGTTCGCGGAGCCGAAGCCGGAGCGATGGGCGACCAGGCCGATCGACAGGTCGGTGGTCTCCAGCAACTGTTTGGCGAGTTCGAGGCGTTGCGCGGTGAGCCACTGCACGGGGGTCATGCCGACCTCGTCGCGGAAGCGGCGGGTGAAGGAGCGCAGGCTCATCCGGGCGTGTTCGGCGAGGCGGTTCAGGGAGAGGGGTTCGCCGAGGTGTTCCAGGGCCCAGGCGCGGGTGGCGGTGGTGGTGGCGACGGTGGGTTCGGGGACCGGGCGGTCGATGTACTGGGCCTGCCCGCCGTCGCGCCAGGGCGGTACGACGCACATGCGGGCGGCGCGGTTGGCGGCGGCGGCGCCGTGGTCGCGGCGGATCATGTGCAGGCACAGGTCGACGCCGGCGGCGACGCCCGCGGAGGTCAGGACGTCGCCGTCGTCGACGAAGAGGACGTCCTCGTCGACCTTCACGCGGGGGTAGGCGCGGCGGAACTCGGGGGCGAGGTTCCAGTGGGTGGTGGCGGGCCGCCCGTCGAGGAGGCCTGCTGCGGCCAGGACGTAGGAGCCGGTGCAGATGGACACCAGCCGGGCACCGGGCCGGATCCGGGCGATGGCCGCGGTGACCTCGGGCGGCAGCGGACCGCCGCGGCCCAGTTCGGGCATGGCGTGCGTGGGCGGGACGATCACGGTGTCGGCGGCGGCCAGGGCCTCCGGGCCGGCCGCGGGCTGCACGGTGAACCCGGCGTCGCTGAGGACGGGGGCGCCGTCGGCGGTGCAGACGGTGACCTCGTACAGCGGGCGTCCGCCCGCGTCCAGGACACTGCCGAAGACCCGGGAGGGTATGCCGAGCTCGAAGGGCGGGACGCCGGGCAGGGCGAGGACCGCGATGCGGTGCGGTTCCGGTGCGTCGTCGGCCCGGTCGGCGCGGGGGTCGGTGCATGGCGACTGCGTCTCGCTCATGGCCAGATCCTGTCACATAGTGGCCAAGCGGCCAACACCGTGGAGGGGGCGGGTACCGGATCGTGGACGGCGTCGCACCGGGAACGACCCGGGTGGCACATCCGATCAGACGGAAAGAGCGAGGCGGACAGCATGCGTGCGGTGGTCGTGGAGCAGTGGGGCGGACCGGAGACGCTCGTCGAGCGTGAGGTGGCCCGGCCCGAGCCCGGACTGAACGAGGTCCTGGTCCGGGTCCACGCGGCCGGAGTGAACCCGGTGGACTTCAAGACCCGGGCCAGTGGGGCCCTGATCGAGTGGGGCGAGGTGCCGGCGGTCGGCTGGGACGTCTCCGGCACCGTCGAGGCCGTCGGACCGGGCGTGGGGGTGTTCCGTCCCGGCGACGAGGTCTACGGCATGCCGCTGTTCCCGCGCCAGGCCGGCGCCTACGCCGAGTACGTCGTCACCCCGGCCCGCCACCTCGCGCCCAAGCCGGCGAACCTCACCCACGTCCAGGCGGCGGCGCTGCCGCTGGCCGCGCTGACCGCCTGGCAGGCCCTGGTGGACACCGCCGGCGTGCGCGCCGGTGAGCGGGTGCTGGTGCACGCGGCGGCCGGCGGGGTCGGCCACCTCGCCGTGCAGATCGCCAAGGCGCGCGGCGCGTACGTCGTCGGTACCGCCGGCGCCGGCAAGCACGACCTGCTTCGGGAACTGGGCGCGGACGAGGTGATCGACTACCGCACGGTCCGGTTCGAGGATGCCGTCGAGGACGTGGATGTGGTGCTGGACGGGCTCGGCGGCCAGACCGCCGAGCGCTCCCTGAAGGTGCTGCGGGCGGGCGGGCGGCTGGTCACCCTGCCCGGCCCGGACGACGTCCCGGCTGCCGTCCCCGAACACGTGCGGGCGGTGTGGATGCTGGTCGAGCCCGACCACCTCGGCCTGCGTGAGATCGCCGCCCTGGTGGAGCAGGGCGTGGTGAAGCCGGTGGTCGACACGGTCCTGCCGCTGGCCGAGGCCGCGAAGGCACACGAGATCGGTGAGCAGGGCCGCACCACCGGGAAGATCGTCCTGACCGTCGGCTGACCCCCGCGGCGGGCGGCACGGGCCGAGGGAGGCGGGCGGAGCCCCGGAACGCCTCCGGCGCCGGGGCTCTGCCGCGGCCGCACGCAACTCAGGCGGCGGGCGCCTTGCGAGGAGCTGAGGCCCGGTCCGGGCACGAGGTGCCGGCGCGGGCCGCGGGGCTGGAACGAGGCCGGGGCCTGGCAGCGACCGCGCGAGGTCCTGCTCACCGAGCCGAACCCGGTGCGGAAGCCGGACCGGTTCCGCTGTGTGGTCGATTCCTCGCCCGCCAGGGTGCGGCCCGGGCGCGCGTCCGGCTGGTGTCCCGTGCACCGGCTCGTTCGTCCTCGCGGCCGCCGGCCTGCTGGAGGGCGGCCGGGCCGCGACCCACTGGCGCTACGCCGAGCAGTTCAGGCGGCTCTTCCCACGGTGGACCTCGACACCGACCCGCTGTACGTGGCCGATCGCGGGATCCCGGCCGGCGGCGTGACGGCCATCGACCTGTGCCTGCACCTGGTCCGCGAGGACCACGGCAGTTCCGTGGCGAACCGGGTCGCCCGGTACCACGTCGTCGCCCCCATGCGCGACGGCGGGCAGGCGCAGTACATCGAGCACCCGGTCTCCGGGGACGCGGGTCCTCGACGGCCGGGGCACGGGCGCTGATGACAGCGCACCTGGAGAGGCGGCTGGCCCTCAAGGACCCCGCGGCGCACTGCCACATGAGCGTACGGACGTTCACCCGGCGGTTCAGGCAGGAGACCGGGCTCTCCCCCGCCGCCTGGCTCACCTCGGCCCGTCTGGAGCACGCGCGCCACCTGCTGGAGTCGACCGAGCTGCCCGTGGACGACATCGCCGCCCGCACCTGCCTGGGAAGCGGCACGAACCTGCGCCGGCACATACGGGACGCCCTGGAGAGCACCCCCCTCCGCCTACCGCAGGGCATTCCGCTCCTCCCCCGCCGCACACACGACGAAGCCGGTACGTGCCACATGATGCCCGTTCGACGCCAGGCGGCCGCGAGTCCGCCGCTTCCGCACGGGCCCGCCCGGGCACACGTCACAGACCGTCCTTCAGCATCGATGTCAAACCCCGGACTTACCAGCCGTTCATCAGCGGGGCCTCGCCTCGCTCACGCGAGGCACCACGACGGGATCAGACGGTGAGGACGAGCTTGCCCTGGAGGTGACCGGCGTCGAGCAGCCGGTGCGCGTCGGCGACGCGCTCGAAGGGGAACGTCTCCTGCACGTGGACCCGGAGCCTGCCCTGTTCGACGAGTTCGACGAGACCTCGCAGGGCGACCGGATCGGGGTCGACCGCGATGCCGCTGAAGCGCATGCCGGCCGCCTCGTACTTGGCGATGAGCGCCGGATCCTCCTCGGCGACCGCCGTCACCAGGTGACCGCCGGGGCGGAGTACTTCGAGTGACCGCTCGACGGTGTCGCCGCCGATCGTGTCGAGCACGACGTCGATGTCGCGGACCGCCTCGGTGAAGTCGACCGCCGTGTAGTCGATCACCTCGTCGGCGCCGAACCCCTCGACGAACTTCCGCTTGCTCCCACTGGCAGTCGTGATCACGTGTGCGCCGAAAGCTTTCGCGATCTGGATCGCGACGTGGCCGACCCCGCCGCCACCGCCGTGGACCAGGACGCGGTCCCCCTCGCTCACGCCACCGAGGTCGACGAGCCCCTGCCACGCCGTCAGCCCGACGACCGGCAGTGCCGCCGCCTCGACGTGCGAGAGCGACGCCGGCCTGCGTGCCAGGTGCAACGCCGGCGCCGACACGACCTCGGCGTACGCACCCGCCGCCCGCGGGAACAGCGGCATCCCGAACACCTCGTCGCCGGGCCTGAACCTGTACGTCAGCGACCCCTCCTCGACCACGCCGCTGATGTCCCAGCCGAGGACGAACGGCGGCCGGCCGAGCAGCGGGGGGAACTCGCCGGCGCGCAGGAGCGCCTCCAGCGGGTTCAGCCCGATCGCCTTGACACGGACGAGAACCTCGGTCGGGAGGGGCCGGGGCTCGGGCGCGTCCACGATGGTGAGCACCTCGGGACCGCCGAACGTCTGCTGGGTGATGACTCGCATGACTCTCCTGGCTCGGAACTGGCTCGGAACTGGCTCGGAAAGGGGGGAGAGAAGCCAGGCTATGTTTCCGACAGGAACCAGCAGGTACCTTTGCCGCCATGAGCGGTTTCGGTCCCGGTGATCCCTTTCTCGCCGACTGTCCGGCGCGTCTGGCGGTCGAGCTGATCGCCGACAAGTGGACGGTGGTCGTGCTCTACGGCCTCAGCAAGGGCCCGGTGCGCCATGGCGGGTTGATCGAGCTGATCGGTGGCATCTCCCGCAAGATGCTCACCCAGACGCTCCGACGGCTCGAGGCGCACGGACTCGTCCGCCGCCACGCCTACGCCGAGGCGCCGCCCCGCGTCGAGTACGAACTCACACCGCTCGGGGCCACGCTGATCGATCCGATCCACATGCTGACCGAGTGGGCGAGGGCGAACGGCGACGCGGTCCTCGATGCGCTCGACGCCGACCCCGAGCCGGTCACCCACAGCGGCTGAGGCTCCCGCACAAGCGTCTCACCGGTCTCATCCGCCAGGCACAGCCGCTACCGCTGACCCGACCGCCCGCGCGGCCCCCGCTTCCGGTGACCTGCCGGCGGACGCTCCGAGAAGACGATCAGGGCCGGGTGAGTTGGGCGGCCACGGCGTCGAGGACCCAGTCCAGGCCGGTCGCGAAGGACGCCTCGGCGTCCACGTCCGTGCCGTCGTGGACGGCCTTGGCCAGCGCCGGGAAGCGGCCCGTGGCCAGCATTCTCGTCACATGCGGGCCGGAGGCGCGCTGCCAGTCGGGCGTGGACAGGCCCGTGGCACGCTCGGCCCGCAGGTTCGCGATCTCGCGCCTGATCGCGCCGGTGGAGTAGGCGCTGACCGTCTCCACAGCGCGCAGGACGGTGTCGATGTCGGCGAGGCCGTCCAGGGCGGCCAGCTTGGCCTCGGTCACGGCGAGGCCGTTCGGCCCAAGGGCCGGGCGGCCCCCGAGAAGGTCGGCGAGCCATTCGTGACGGAGAGCGGCCTGCCTGGTGCGGTGGGCGGCAATGCGCAGCGCCTCCCGCCAGTCACCGGGCTGCTCCTCGGGGACGATCTCGGCGTGGACCTCGTCCACCATGAGGTCGAACAGCTCCTCCTTGGTGGAGATGTATCCGTACAGCCGCATCGGGCCGGCGCCCAGCCGGCCGGCGACCTTGCGCAGGGACACCGCCTCCAGCCCGCCCTCGTCGGCCAGCGCGACGGCGGCGGCCACGATCCGCTCCCGGTCGAGCGGTACGGGGCGTCTCGGCGGCTCGGGTCGGTCCCACACAGTCATAGTTCCACCGTACCGTTGCGATGCATCGTAAAGAGATAATACAGTGTATCGGTATGAGGCACCGTATCGCTGTGGTCGGCAGTGGCCCTGCCGGCCTTGCCTTCGCCCGCGTCCTGCACCGCCATGACCACCCCGTCACCGTCCTCGAACGCGACTCCGCCCCCGACGCCCGCCCTCCTGGCGGCACGCTGGACCTGCACGAAGGGCTGGGCCAGCTCGCGCTGGACAAGGCGGGGCTGCTGACGGAGTTCCAGGCACTGTCCCGTCCCGAGGGACAGGCCATGCGCATTCTTGACACGGCTGGGGCCGTCCTGCGCGACTGGCGGCCCCGTCCTGAGGACCGAGCCAATCCCGAGATCGACCGCGGGCAACTCCGCGATCTGCTGCTCGGCCCTCTCGATGTCCGGTGGGGGCGGGGCGTGACGCGGGTGGTGCCAGGGCCCCGGGACGGGGGCGGGGACGGCGTACTGGTCCATTTCGCGGACGGGCGACAGGAGACGTTCGACCTCGTGGTCGGCGCGGACGGCGCCTGGTCCCGGGTCCGCCCGGCGGTCTCGTCGGCGACGCCGCACTACACCGGCGTCACCTCGGTCGAGACCTCCCTGGACGACATCGACACCCGCCACCCTGACCTCGCCCCGTTGATCGGCGACGGTTCCGTGGCCGTGTACGGCGAGAACCGATCTCTCGTCGCCCAGCGCAACAGCGGCGGCCACGTCAAAGTGTACGCCAAGTTCCGCGCGCCGCTGGAGTGGCACACGAACCTGGACCTGGCCGACGTGGCGGCCGTGCGATCGGGCCTGCTGGCTCTGTTCGACGGCTGGGCCGATCCCGTCCTCGACCTCCTCCGCCACGGCACCGCTTTCGTCCACCGCCCCCTCTACGTCCTGCCCGTGTCCCACACCTGGACCCACGTCCCCGGGGTGACACTGCTGGGCGACGCCGCCCACCTGATGCCCCCGTTGGGGGCGGGCGCGAACCTCGCGATGCTGGAAGGCGCCGAACTCGCCGAGTCCATCGCCACCGGCCCCGGAGATCTGGACGAGGCCGTCCGCGCCTTCGAGGAACACATGTGGGCACGCGCCGGCAGGTGGGCGAAGATCACGACGGCGGGTCTGGAACGCCTCGTGAGCCCGGACCCCGCCGAAGCCCTCGCTCTCTTCGACCAAGTCCAGTCATCCTGACTGGACTTGGCCACTTGGCGGCGACGAGGCCGTCCAGCCACGCCTGGTGACCGATGAGCATCGGGTTCGGGCCCCGCGTGAGGCGGCTGGGGACGCGCTGGTACGTCCGAGCAGACGAGGCGGCCCGGTCACACCGAGCCGGTGGGGCCGAGGGCGGGGACGTGAACTGAAGGTCGCACGGGTTCCTGTCGCGCGTGTCCGCCCCGCCCCCGACTGCAACGCACCTGCTCCGGAACCTGTTTGGGGACGCATCCGCCCGATACGACGACCGGCGGCACCCCCCGGCCGCCTCCCGGACAGCCCTGTGGGGCCCGGCCGTGTTCTCGGCCGGGCCCCACAGGGCAGGTGTGCGGTGTCAGGTCACCATCGGTACCAGGTCACCATCGGTGTCAGGTCACCATCGGTACCAACGGCCGCGGCTGCCGCCGGCGCTGGTGGAGCGCATGACGAAGCCGAGCAGCCACACCACCAGGACGATCAGGGCCACCCACCACAGGATCTTGAGGGCGAAGCCGGCGCCGAAAAGGATGAGCGCGAGAAGCAGGACAAGCAAAAGGGGAACCATAGTTATCTACCTCCTGACCCTCCGACTGCCCTGCATCATGGTGCTCATTCCTCGAATGTGCCTTTGTTTGCGGGGAGAGAGTCGGGGCACGAGCCGGTCACCGCAACAGCGAACGGAAGCTCTGAGGAGGCCCATTCCATGAGTGCCGGCGAGAAGGCCAAGGCGAAGACCGAGCAGGCCGAGGGCAAGGCCAAGGAGATGGTGGGCGGCGCCCTCGGCAACGACCGTATGGCCGCCGAAGGACAGGCCGAGAAGAGCACCGGCGACGCCCGCGAGGCCAAGGAGAAGGCGAAGGACGCGTTCAGGCACTGACGTCCCTCTCGCCCCTCGACCCTCAGGAAAACGAGGGGGTCTTCCTGGTGATGGAAGGCCCCCTCTGTGCTGTCGTCAGCGGCCGGGAGATCCTGGCCGCTGGAAGGCGCTGTCCCACGTCTTCTTTCCCTCCGGAAATCCTTGCCGGAACCCTTGGGTCCGGAAAAGGGGCAGGCAGCAACTCACACAAGGGTGGATGCCGAAACGGCTGACGGACGCAGCATGCCGACGGACGGGGGCTGTTGGCGGGCGGCCCCGCGGCCGACGTGCCCTCTGCCTGCCCATGTGCGTCAGGAGAGGGACGGTGGACTACGGCTCACCCGTCGCAGAACACGGTCACCGGATTCCAGAACCCCAGGTGCGTGGGACCCGTCCCGTACTTCGCGCGCAGGCCGGCGGCAACGGTGAGGACCGCAGAACCGCCCCGTCAGGGGGTCCAGGCGCCGGTACGGCCTCACGTGTCGCCGTCCGGCCGGGCGGCGGGGCTCACGTCGTCGTCCGCCTGACCGGCTTCCCCCTGTGCGCCTGACGTGCCGCTCAGCAGCGGGGAGCGGGCCAGCACCATCACGGCCGCCGCGGCCGCCGCGGCACACAGGACCGCCAGGAGGATGAACAGTCCGCCGCGGACCCTTTCGTGGAAGACCAGCACGCCCCAGAGGATGCCGATGACCGGGTCGGTCATGGTCAGGCCGGGCTGTGTGGCCAGCAGGCCGCCCGCGTTCATCGCCGACTGCAGAAGGAACATCGCGCAGGCGCCGACGGCGATCATGGCCCACAGTTGCCAGCCGGTGAACACGGCGGACAGGCCCTGGGAGTAGCGGGTCGTCACCCCTTTGATCAGCGCGGCGGTCAGTCCGAAGGCACACCCTGTGGTCACCCCGAGTACCGCGGCCCTGCGGGTGCCCGACACCGCCCTCGCCCACAGGACGCCGGCCGCGATCAGTACGACGTTGGCTCCTCCGCCGATCAGCCATCCCACCCAGGACACCGACGAGGATCTGCCCTGACCGGGCCCCAGCGCGAGTACCAGTCCGGCCACGCCCGCGGCCATGACCGCCGAGGCCACCCATTCGCGGCGGCCCAGCCGGTTCCCGAGCAAGAAGCCGGACAGGATCAGCGCCACGGGCAGGTCCAGCGCGAGCAGCGGCTGGACCGCCGAGATCTGCCCGGAACCGAGGGCGACCGCCTGCAGCAGGAACCCCGCGATCAGTGACAGCACCCCGCCGAGCCAGACGGGCCGGTGCAGCAGGTGCCACACCAGGCTCAGGCTCATGTTCTCCTCGGTGGACTCCTCCCGGGCAGCTTTGCGCTGCAACGCCGACGCCAGAGCATTGGCCATGGCAGCCAGCACGGCCAGGAAGGGACTGAGCAAGGCGGCCTCCTAGGTCCATGAAGGACGCGTACCGTCCACCGGTCGACCGGTTTCGGCGACACCAGACCTCGTATGGGCAGATTAAGACATACTGGACGACCGGAAACGGCTTCTGACCCGCCTTTCTGCAGGACCGCGGCTCCCATCGGTCCCCCTACTGCGAGGAAGCGTCCCCCGCGTGGTTCTGGGCGGGCGTCAGGGCCGCGGGTGCCGGGGCCGCGGGTGCCGGGGCCGCGGGCGTCGCTCGGCCGCGTCGTCCGACGGTCGCGATGACGGTGGTGAGAGCACCGGCGAGCAGTCCCCAGAAGGCGGAGCCGATGCCCAGGAGCGTGACACCGGACGCGGTGGCGAGGAACGTGACGACGGCGGCCTCCCGCGACGACTTGTCGGACAGGGCCGTGGTCAGGGAGCTTTCGATGGTGGCCAGCAGACCGACACCCGCCGTGGCGAGCACCAGGGCGTTCGGCATGGCGGTGAGCAGGGACGCGACGGTGGCGCCGAACACACCGACGCAGAGGTAGAAGACCCCGGCCCACACGGCGGCGGTGTACCGCTTGGTCCGGTCCGGGTGCGCCTCCTCACCGGTGCAGATGGCGGCGGTGATGGCGGCGAGGTTCAAGCCGAACGCGCCGAACGGGGCGAGCAGGACGTTGACCGCTCCGGTCCACGTCATCAGCGGGGACACGGGCACGTCGTAGCCCGAGCCGCGGAGCACGGCGACCCCGGGCAGGTTCTGCGAGGCCATCGTGACCACGAACAGCGGCACCCCGACGCTGATCAGGACCTTCCAGTCGAAGTCCGGTGCGACGAAGACGGGTGTCGCGAGCGAGACCCGCAGCTTGTCCAGGCGCCATCCCCCGGTGAGGACCGAGGCGAGGACGCCGCCTGTGAGGGCGAGCAGTACGGCGTACCGCGGAGCGATGCGGCGCGCGAGGACATAGAGCACGAAGACGGGGAAGGCGATCGCGAAACTGTCCTGCATCGTGCTGAACAGTCCGGTGCCGAACCGCAGCAGTACTCCGGCGAGCAGGGCCGAGGCGAGCGGTACGGGGATGCGGTCCATGGCGCGGGCGAACCACCCGGTCAGGCCGGTGATGAGGACGAGAAGGGCCGAGCAGACGAACGCGCCGACGGCCCGTCCCATGGACACCCCGGTGAGGCTGGTCGCGAGCAGGGCCGCGCCGGGTGTGGACCACGCGGTGACGATGGGTGCGCGATGCCGCAGGGAGAGACTGACGCAGGTGAGGGCGAGCCCGACGCCGAGCGCGAGCATCCAGGAGCCGATCTCCCGGGACCCCGCGCCCGCCGCCTTCGCCGCGGTGAACACGAGCGCGGCTGAACTGGTGACGCCGACGGTGACGGCGATCAGGCCGGCGGCCACGGCCGACGGTGGGGCGGCCGCGCGTACACGGGCGGTGAAGGAGGGCATGCGGGGCAACTTCCGAGGCGGGGCGGTGAGGTGCGGGTGCTCGGCAGGGGCGCCGAGCGTTGCGGGTTTTCCGAGCGTTGCGGGTGTTCCGAGCGTTGCGGGTGCTCCGGGTGTTCCGGGCGCGGGTGTTTCCGATCGTTCCATAAACGGAACGTTCTGTTTGTGGAACACTAGGCAGGGGGGCCGAGAACCGTCAACCAGGGCGACGAGAGCGGGAGCGCGACCGGCGATGGGGCTGAACGACGAGGTGGGGCGCAGGCTCCGGGAGCTGCGCACGGCCCGGGGACTGACACTCTCGGAGCTGGCACGGCGCTCCGGCGTGGGCAAGGGCACGCTCTCGGAGCTGGAGAGCGGCACCCGCAACCCCACGCTCGAGACTCTCTACGCGCTGACCACGGCACTCAACCGGCCGCTCAGCGCGGTACTCGGCGGCGACCTGCCGCCGTACACCCGGCAGCACGAGGGCGCCGTCTTCGGCAGTGCGGTCACGGCGGTCCTGATCGAGCGGCACGAGAACGCCGAGGCGGTCACCGACGTCTTCCGGATCACCATCGCCGCGGGTGCCACGCAGGAGTCCGCCGCACACGTCGCGGGGACGACGGAGAGCCTGATGATCCTGAGCGGGACGGCCGTCGTGGGAACCCTGGACGCGCCGGGCAGCGTCGGGCCGGGCGAGTCGGTGTGCTGGCCGGCCGACACCGCGCACCTCTACAGCGCCCCGCACGGCGACGCGCACGGCATCCTCTTCGTACGCTACCCGGCGGCCGCGCTCTGACCTCCGGGGCGACAGCCGGTGGACGGCGCGGTGCTCAGCCGCGGCGGCAGGTGGAACCGCGACGCCGCCCGCGGATCGGCCGGTTGGGATGCCGGTGGTGCCTCAGTGCCGGGTCAGACCGCCGACCGGGACGGCGGCGACGTGGCCGGTCGCCGGGAGGGTCTGAGCCAGGGCGAGGCCGATGTCGACCAGCGATGACCGGCGCAGGCGGGCGACATCGGGAATCGCGGTCCGGACCGACTCGGCGATCTCGCCGTTCGGCTCCGGCCGCAGCCGGCCGCCGGTGATGCGGACCTGGTAGAAGACGCCGACGTTCTGATGCTCCGGTCCGCCGGGGACGGCACGTTCGGCCGCGGGGATCACCCGGGAGTCCACACCCAGCAGGCGTTCGGCCACCGCGTCGCAGCCGGTCTCCTCAGCGACCTCCCGGATCACCGCGTCGAACGGATCCTCCGCGTGCTCGACCCTGCCGCCCGGCAGGGTCCAGTCGCTCTCGCCCTTCGCCGGCACGTGACGGGCGAGCAGCAGCCGCCCGTCCTCGATGCACACGGCGTATGCCGCCAGCCGGAAACTCATTCCCCCACACCTCCCACCGGACCCTGTCCCGACGTGTGAGTTCCGTGCGGGGTCGCGAGCGCAGGGGCCTTCCACGCCCTACACCGGTGCCCCGACTCCGTGCAGCAGGGTGGCCACGACACGTGCGGCCAGCTGGTCGACGGCGCCGGTGTCGACCACCTCCCGCCCTTCTTCGGCCGCTTCGTGGATCAGGGCGTAGTAGACCCGGCGGGCCCACTCCAGGTCGGTGTCGGCCGACAGCAGGCCGGCCTCCTGCGCGCGACGGAAGAGCTGCTCGCACTGGGCCAGGACGTCGGCGTGCACCCGCGCCGCCTCGGGGTCGGACGGAGCGGTCCGGCTCATCGCGAAGCTCCAGCCGATCTTCACCTGAAGGACGTTGACGGTCACCTGGTGCAGGGCCACCAGCGGCGGGGAGGTGAGTGGGCGGGCGGCCTCCACGGCCTGGTGGAACCGCTCGGTCGCCCAGGTCACCAGCGCCTCGACCAATGCCTCGCGGGTGGCGAAGCGCCGGTGCACGGTGGTGCGGGCCACCCCGGCCGCCGCTGCGATCTGTTCCATGGTCGCCGCCGGGTCGGCGGCCAGCACGCGTTCGGCCGCCTCCAGGATCGTCCGCACGGTCCGCTCCGCGTCGGCGCGCAGCGCGCGCCCCCTCGTCTCCATGAAGCAGACAGTACATCCAAGACGCGCATCATGGATTACTTGCAACACTGATGTTGCGTCTAATAGCTTCATTGCGTCGCTGAAGTCGCGACTGGTTCATAGCCACGACAGGAGTGCACCCATGGATCTGCAGCTGACGAACACCACCGCCGTGGTCACCGGCGCGAGCCGCGGCATCGGACTGGCCATCGTCCAAGCGCTCACCGCCGAAGGCGTTCACGTGGTCGCCGCCGCCCGCACCATCACCCCGGAGCTGAAGGAGACGGGCGCCCTGGCCGTACCGGTGGACCTGCTGACCCCCGACGCCCCCGCCCAGCTGATCGAGCGCGCCACCACCGAACTCGGCGGCCTCGACCTGCTCGTCAACAACGTCGGCGGCGGCGACAGCGGAGAAGGCCAGACCGGCGGCTTCCTCTCCTTCACCGACCAGCAGTGGCAGCAGTCCCTCGACCTGAACTTCCTGGCCGCCGTGCGGACCAGCCGGGCGGCGCTGCCCAGCCTGCTGCGCCGCCGCGGAGCGCTGGTCAACATCTCCTCCAACGGCGCCCGGATGCCGCATGCCGGGCCCGTCACCTACACCACCGCGAAGGCCGCGCTGACCGCCTTCGGCAAGGCACTGGCGGAGGAGTTCGGGCCGCAGGGCGTGCGTGTCAACACCATCTCGCCGGGCGCGGTGCGTACCGCGATGTGGGAGAGCCCCGATGGCTACGGCGCGGAGCTGGCCCGCTCCATGGGGGTCACGCACGAGCAGTTGCTTGCTCAGATCCCGGCCGCGACGGGCATGACCATCGGACGCCTGCTGGAACCGTCCGAGGTCGCCACGGCTGTCGCCTACCTCGCCTCGCCCCTGGCGGCCGGCATGTCCGGCACAGACCTGCTGATGGACGGTGGGTCCGTCAAGACCGTCTGAGACGACGTCCAAGGCGTGGTCCGGCCCGCGGCTTCCCGGCCCGAGCAGGTCACTTCAGGCCGACTGCACCCACCTGAATCGGCCGGAAGGCCCGCTTGGCTTCGTCCATCCCGTAGGGCTCTGGTCCGACTTCTGTGATGTGCCCACTCGCCTCGGTTCCGGCCGAGGCCGGCCTCGCGTCGGCCGGTCGAGCCGGTGCCCGGCCGGCGGAGATCCCGGGGCGAGGACGCACCTGACCCCTTGTCAGCGAGTTCGCCCCTCCCTACCTTTGTGCAGCGAGTCCTTGACCCGGCGGGCCCACCGGCCGGCGTCGGCGGTTGCCTGCTCCTGAGCGCACGACAAACCATGGAGGCGACGCGGCGGTCGCCCATGGCGTGCATCGCGGCGTGTACCCGGAACCGGACGCCGGAGGTCGCCACGAGGACGGCTTCGCCTTCCTGCGCCCATGGCTCACCGAGGAGGAGACGGCCGGCGGCGACCGGCACGACCAGCTGCGCCTGTTCCTGTCCCGCAGCTTCGAGACCGACCCCGGGACCGGCGCGGACGCGATGCTGCTCGACGACCTGGAACCCACCGCCGAGTTCGCCCGGACGGCGCGCACGGCAGCCGCCTGCCACCGCTTCACCGACGAACTGTCCCGGAACAGGCCTGACTTCACGGTGGACCGGATCCTTCCCGAGCGGATCGCCGACCTGCTGCTGGCCCAGTGGGGCGGCACCCGCGCCGACGCCGAGATCCACGCACTGGACCGGGGGTTCGACTCCTTCGCGGCCGCGATCGAAGCGGCCCGGCCGTACTACCCGCTGATCAAGCTTGCACCGAGGACCTGACGCCATGGACGTGCTGCACCGCCTCACCGACGACACCGACACCTTCCACACCACCCTCGCGCAAGGCGAACCTGCGGTGTTCCGCCCGGCGGACCCGCCGAGCGAGCTGTTCCCGCTCGACGAACTGGACCACTGGCTCGACACCGGTCTGCTGCGGGTGCCGTACCTGCAACTGGCCACGGAGGAGGGAGAGGTCGAACTGCCCCGGTACTGCCCGCCCCGTGCGGTCCTGAACCGCATCGGACACGGCTACGTCGACGGAGCCGCGGTACGGGAACTGCAGACCGGGGCGACCTTGCTGCTGCGCTACGTGGACCAGTGGCACCCCGGCATCCGCGGCTTCTGCGCATCGATGCGGGAGCGACTCGGCCGCCAGGTGGAGGCGCTCTACTTCGTCACCCCGCCGGGCACCCGAGGCCGACCGGTGCACCGCGACGACGCCGACGTCCTCGTCGTCCAGATCAGCGGAACCAAGGACTGGCACCTGTACGGCGCCCCGGACACCGACCGGTGGGCCCCCGGCGCCGCCGCCGTGACCGACGCGCCCGAATTCACCGCTCACCTCGCCCCCGGCGAGATCCTCTACGTCCCGCGCGGCCACGCGCACCGCGCCCTCGCCACCGGCGCCCACGCGTCCGCCCATCTGTCGTTCACCGTACGCGAGGCGGGCGGAAGCCACCTGCACGCCGCCCTGGCCGACCTCCTGTCCGCCCGGAGCGTCCCGCTGCGCCCGATCGGCGAGGCCCAACTCCTGGACGCAGCCGACCAGATGCTCGCCGCGGCCCGCACGGCCCTGTCCGGAGTGACCGCCGAGACCCTGGTCGCCCGAGCCCGCGGCCGCATGCGCGCCGTCGCACCATCACCGAAGCCCGGACAGCGGGGCCCGCTCGCCGACGCGACACGTGAAAGCCGCCTGCCTGACTGAAGGAGCTGGGTCCGCTCGACCTGCTGCACCGACGGAGAAGAACACAACTGGCAGCGTGCGGGCGGAAGTCGGTGTGATCGCACGGTGGCGTCTTTCCGCCCCGAGCCGGCCGGGGCCGGGCCACCGGGGTCGTCGAGCGGGTCAATGTGCCTGGTCCCGGGCGCCGCTGCGCCGTGACGTGGCGCCGGTCAGGGTGCAGCCCTGATGGGAGAGGTCCAGCTTCGATCCCTCGGTGAGGCAGGCCGCGATCACGGAGACCTGCTGGCCGTAGCCACGTCCCCGTACGGAGGTCTCGACTCCGTCCGGGCCCACCTCGCAGGGGTTGTTGTCGGTGCACTGCTCGCCGGCTTCGTTGTGGGTGTTGTGGATCCCCACGACCGTTGCGCCGTCGGGGCCCAGCAGTGCCGAACCGGAGGTTCCGGCCCACGGGGCGCAGCCTTCGCTCGTGGCGTAGCGGATCGAGTCGTCCTGCTGGTAGCCACCCTCCCGCAGGTGCGTGACCACGGCCTCCGCGGTGCAGTCGAGGCGGCCGCCGGTGTAGGCCAGGGTCAGCGCATCACCCGCGCGCACGGGAGTGGAGGTGAGGCGGAAGACTTTCGCGCCCTCGGCCTTCAACTGCGCGTAGGTCTTGTCCAGGCGGTAGAGGGCGATGTCGGTGCCGGTCATCGTCGCGTACAGCAGCCGCTTCGCGCGGGCGGTGGTCCGGGGGTAGCCCTGCCGGTCGGCGATCGGTACCTCGCGGTCGGCCGGCCGGTCCTGCAGCGCGGTGCCGGGCGCGGGCCGCTGTCCTTCCACACAGTGACCGTTGGTCAGCAACAGTGCGGGGTCCCGCGGCCGGGAAGCCGGGGCGCTGACGACGGAACCCACGCAGTTGCCCAGATCCACGGCGCCTTCCACGTTCGGGATCCGATCGTCGGGGGGCACGTCGGTGCCGGTGATGATGCCGTTGATCCAGTCGGCGTGCCGGGTGACATCCGTGTAGAGCGTCCTGCCGCTCTCGTCGGGGCCGCTGACCACCCCGGCCACCGCCCACCGGCCGCGCTCGCGGACCAGCGCGGGCCCACCGGAGTCCATGTTCGACGCGGCGACGCTGCCGTCGGCACTGCCGACGCACAACTCGCCGAAGGCGTGCGACGGACACATCGAGTCCGGCTGCACCACGGTGTCCGCCTGCCGCAGCCGTGTCGGGAAGCACGCCGGATCGGCGTAGTCGTCGCAGGTCATGCCCCAGCCCAGGATGCGGACGGGCGTGTTGTCGGCCGGCGTGGCCGAGGCGATCCGGACGGGCTTGGCGCGGACCGGTGTCCGCAGGTGCAGCAACGCCATGTCCCGGCCCCAGAACCCTCCCTCGTCGTTGTTGGTCGCCAGCCGGTAGTAATGGTCGACCTCGGCGACCTCGCCGCCGGAGGTGGTGTCCAGCGACCCGACCCGGACCTTCCACCCCCGTGGGACACCCGACTTCGCCCCGGTCGGGTTCCGGCCGGCGCAGTGGCCGGCGGTCAGAACCCACTGCGGCGCGAGGACCTCCACCCCGCAGCCGTGTCCGTCCGGGCGCGGCGGCGCGGGGTAGGACGGCTGGAACGAGCCCATGAACGAGTAGGCTCGGGCCGACTCGGTTCCCCCCACGACGGCCTGCGCCGACGGCGTGGCCGCCACGGTCGAGGTCGCGGCGATCACCGCCGTCGTCAGGACGGCAGCCGCCCTCGGACTGATCCGCTTGTGCACGTGTGACTCCCCTTTTGCCTTCGGCCTGTGACCGGCCGCCGTCGATCGCTCGATCGGTCTCGTGCGGGGGAACGGCTCCCGGCCGCCCCCTTCGCCTCTCGATCCTGGACTCGGCGGTCCTCCGAAGGGCCTCACCCGTGTATCAGGCGGGGCGCAGCAGCCAGGTCCACACGCCGTTCTGCGACTCGCTCGTGAACGCCAACGCCCGCCACCACGACGTCCTGGCCGCCCACCGAGAGTCAACGCCACGCGTGGCGAATCCTCAGCCGTCCGTACCCCATGGCCCCGGAGATCCGGATCCTCGGCCCGCCAGAGCGGGAGCGCCGCCTCGGCTTGTACCTCGGGTCCTTCCACCCGCTGTGCAGATCCTCGATGTCGACGATCGCGTCGCGAGGCACCGTGATCCTGGCCCTGCCGTAAGGAAGCTGCAGCTCGATGTCGACGACAGGGTGCTCGATGACCGCCCGCGACAGGTCCAGATTCACCTTCCCGTATGCGGACTCGACCTTGAGGATGCGCGGCACCCGCCATGCGCCGCGTCGCCGGATCCACCCGCCGGCGGTGGCGATCGTGGACGTGGTGGGAGGCTTTTCCACCGGGAGCGAGGCCATGGCCGACACTAGGTCGCCCTGCGTCGTAAGAGTGAGCACTCGGTGGAGGCGTTCGTCCATCTCCTGATGCGAGATATCTCCTTGGGCGTACGCCTCCTGCAAGCGGTTCACGGCCGCGTCACGGTCGTCTTCGCTGATCAGTGCAAACGGATCTTCCGGCAAGGACGTCACCGTTTCACTCTAGCGCCGCGTCAGCGGTGCGGACGTGGCCAATCCGTCGGGTGAGCGCTGTGCCGACGGCCGTCTTCGCGGTCCGCGCCGGGGCGGTCTTCAGCCACCGGCAGCGTCCGGGCCGGGACAGATGCGGGACGGTTCGCAGCCCCTCCATGCCCTGGCGGCGCTGGTGGTCGGCGATGAACCGGAACGACTCACCCAGGTCGGCGCCGCGGGCCCGGGGGCTCGGATCGGTGACCTCGCAGTCGTTGCTGTCGGCGGGGTACAGCAGAACGCCGTCCGCCGGGCGGCAGAGCGGCGGTGCGGGCGGGGAGGGTGTCGACGACGTGGTCGAGGCCGGCGTCCGGCACAGCCCGGTTCACCCGCCGATCCGTTCCGCGGTCGGGGCACCGACGAGAACTCTCACCGAAACTCCTCACAGTCGGGTGTGTCGAAGAGCTGTCGGAGGAGTCAACTGCCGGGAAGGGCACCGGGGTTCGCAGGCCGGCACGCGAGCCCCGGCGCCTCAGGATCGACGACTGATCAGGCCCAGCACCCGTTCACCGTCGCGGCGAGGCCGTCCATGGCGTCCTTGATGGCCGCTGGGGCGGCCGTGGAGTTGTTCTCGATGAACGAGAAGATCCGCCACTCACCGTCCTCGGTCCTCGTCACACCGCTGAGCGCGACGGCACCGGTGAGCGTGCCGGTCTTGGCGTGCACCTTGCCGACGGCGCACTTGGAGTGCGCGTCGTCGAAGCGTCCCCACTCCGGGCCGAGGCTGGAGCCGGCCTCGCCGGCGATCGGCAGACCGTCCAGAATGGAGCTGAGGGCAGGGGCTTCCGTGATCCTGTCGAGGAGCTGCGCGAGGGTCGCAGCCGGGATGCGGTCGGCGCGGGAGAGACCGCTGCCGTCGTGCAACTCGAAGTTGTCGAGGGACACCCCGTACGAGCTCAGCACCTGGCGGACGAGCTCCACGCCACCCTCGAAGGTGGCCGGCTTCCCCGTCGTCACGGCGGCCATCCGCAGCAAGGTCTCGGCGATGTTGTTGTCGCTGGTCTTGAGCATCTGCTTGACGATGTCCGACAGCGGCGCGGAGGTGTGCTGCGCCACCGGTACGTCGGAGCGGCTCGCCGTCGCGCGGCCGACTTCGCCGTCGACGGTGATGCCGGCCGCGGTGAGCTGCTTGGCGAAGACCTTGCCGGCGTCGATGGAGGTGTCCTCCACGGCGGCACCGTCGACGACGAGCGAACGGACCGGCGTCACCTCCGTAGGGTAGTAGCCCTGGTTCCAGCCGTTGGCGAGGCTGGGTTCGGCGAACAGGCTGTCGTCGACACGGACCTTGACGTCGGTCCTGCCTGCCGCCTTCAGCCCGGCGACCGCGGCCTTCGTCATCTCGGCGAGGCCGGCACTGGTCAGAGTGCGGTCGCCGCCGCCGACGAGGGTGAGGGTGCCGTTGCCGTAGACGACCTTGGTGGTGAACCTGTGGTTCGGGCCCATCAGCGTCAAGGCGGTGGTCGCCGTGGCGAGCTTGGCGTTGGAGGCCGGCATGAGCGCGGTGGAACCGTTGTGGTCCCACAGGGTGGCGTCGGAGTCGCCGTCGAGGACGACGCCGCTGACGTCGGAGCCGAGACGCTTGTCGGCGATGCGCTCGTTGAGGCTCTTGACGAGCTGCGCGTCGTCGGCGTCGAGGGTGCCGGTCCGGCCGGCGGTGACGCCCTGGGCCGTTGAGTCAGCGCCGGTGCTCCCGTCGGCGGCGAAGGCCGAGGTGCCGGCCAGCGTGGCGGAAGCCACGGGTACGGCCATCGCGAGGACGAGGGAGCGGCGCGCGCCTATGCGGCTCACTCTCGCTTTGCGGTGCCGGCGGTTGCCGCCCGGGACGAAGGAGTTCGTGGGGGTTTCGTCTGGCGTACCAGTCATAAAACGAATCCAAGGATCGATTGCATGGTTCTGTGGGTGGTTCTGTGGGTCGAACGGCGCGCACGTTACCAGCCGTCATATGCGCTTCTCAGGTACGGGGACAACGGTTGTGAGCAAGTTGCGACGGCATGTGTCCGACACGAAACGAAGCTGATCGTCTTGTGTGTGGAAATCGAAGGGGGCCGCAGCCGGGCAGCGGCCGGTGAACCGACGGCGTCGATCGCCTTGAGCCGCAAACCCGGCCGTACGCCCGTGCGACCCTCGGCGGGGCCTCTGCGGAGGAAGTCGTAGTCGGGGTGGTTCCCGAGCCGTTCCGTCTCGGCTGTTCCGACCAATACGCCGGGGACCAGGGCTCGTCTGCGCTCGGTGGGAAGGCGAAGACGATCACCTGCTCGCCCCTGGAAACCCGAAAGGGGCCCGGCTGGTGCCGGGCCCCTTTCCTTCGTAGCGGGGACAGGATTTGAACCTGCGACCTCTGGGTTATGAGCCCAGCGAGCTACCGAGCTGCTCCACCCCGCGTCGGTAGGACCAGTCTACACAGTCCACAGGCCGGCGATGGACGTCAGCCCCGGACGAGGGCGTGGAAGGTGCCTCGGGGTGGCACACGATCGGATAGCGTGCGCGGCTATGGGTGAGCTGATAGTGATCCGGCACGGCCAGACGGAGTGGAGCCTGTCGGGCCGGCATGCCGGCCGGACCGACGTGCGGCTGACCGACGCGGGTGAGGCGGCGGCCAGGGCTCTGGCACCGAGGCTGGCACGCCGCCGTCTGGTCGCCGTGCTCAGCAGCCCGCTGCACCGTGCCATGCGGACAGCCGAGTTGGCCGGCTTGACCGGCGTCAAACCGGATCCCGACCTGTCGGAGTGGGATTACGGCGGCTACGAAGGCCTGACCGCCGACCAGATCCGGGAGTCGAGGCCGGGCTGGGACCTGTGGCGGGACGGCGTCATTCCCGGCGACGCCGATCATCCCGGCGAGCAGCTCCCGCAGGTGGCCGCGCGCACGGACGCCGTGCTGGACCGCATTCGTCCGCTGCTGAGCGAGGGCGATGTCGCCGTCGTCGCGCACGGCCATCTCGCCCGCGTGCTCACCGTACGCTGGCTCGGACTCGACGCGTCCGCGAGCCGACTGCTCGGACACCCGCATCCCGGCACCCTCAGTTTCCTGGCCGCCGAGGACGGGCAACCGTTCATCTCCGCCTGGAACGTCCCCTAGCGCGAGCCCGCTGCGTCACCGCTGACGCGAGAGGCAAGGGACTTCGCCGGGCTCAGCCCCAGGTCTTGCCGGCCGGTTCCTTGATGGTGCGGTTGATCCGGTTGAAGAAGTCGGTCAGCGCGATCTCCAGGTTGATCGCGCCGATCTGTTCCTCGGTGAAGTGGGCGTCGGCCTCTTCCCAGATCTCGTCGGTGACACCCGGCGCACCGTCCTGCAGCCGGGTGGCGGCCTCGGTCAGGGCCAGTGCCGCACGTTCCGCGTCGGTGTAGAACGGCGCCTCACGCCACGCCGCCACGTTGTGCAACCGCTCGTCGGTGTCACCGGCCTTCTTCGCCCCGGCGACACCGGCGTAGACGCACGCCGAGCAGTTGTTGATCTGGCTGGCGCGCAGGTGCACCGGAGCGAGCAGCTTCGGGGCGACTCCCCCGGCGGCGATCGCCTTCTGGAGATGCTGGACCGCGCTCCGCACACCGGGGTTGTTCGTGTTCTTGTTCTTCAGCCGGTTTTCCATGGGGGTGCTCTCCTTCATCGGGTTACGTTTCGGTGCCTGTGCGCGTCATCCCTATGACGGAGCAGCTTCCACGGAGGTGACGACATGGCCGGCACCCATCCCGCAGACCCGATCGCCGACGCCTTCGAGTCCCACCGTGACCGGCTCCGCGCCGTCACCCACCGCATGCTCGGATCACATGCCGATGCGGAAGACGTGGTCCAAGAGGCGTGGCTGCGTCTGTCCCGCCAGGACACCGACACCATCGACAACCTCGGCGGCTGGCTGACCACCGTGGTCGGCCGCATCAGCCTCGATGTCCTGCGGTCGGGCCGGACGCGCCCGGAAGTCTCCTTCGACGACCGGCTGCCCGAATTCACCGTGACGCTCGACGACGCTCCCGCTCCGGAAGACCTCGCGGCGATCGGGGACTTTGTCGGCCTCGCGCTCCCCACAGTTCTCGACTCACTGCGCCCCGACGAACGACTGGCGTTCGTGCTGCACGACGTGTTCGCCGTACCCTTCGCGGAGATCGGCACGCCGACGGCCACATCACTGAGATCACCGCCGTGGTCGACCCGGCCGAACTCGCGCTCATGGACCTGCCGGAACCGGTGTGACTGTCTACCGGCGAAGACCGCGCATACTCGAAGTGGTCCACACCGGATGCCGCGTTCTCATGTATTCAGACTGACGGTAATAATTCGATTTCAATTCCAATGTCGGCTGAATTTCCGCCGAGATCGGCTCAATGAGTGGCTTTCCTCGGCCGGGGCCAGCGTGCCGCGGCAACATGTCCGAATCGCCCCTGTATCTCTTGGCCGTTGCGTGAGGCGATGGAAGGCTGGAGACGATGATCGAGCGAAGGAAATTCCTCGCGGCCGGCACCATGGGGGCAGCGGCCATGTTTTCACCAGGTGTTCTGGGAGCGCGAGCCGGTGCGACGACTGCTCACCCGCCGACAGGGTGCACGGACACCCCGGCGCTGAATACTCCTCCGTTGAAGAAGTACGTCGACCCGCTGCCGAGGCCGGCAGCAGCCATCCCGGATCCTTCCGTCTATCCGGGCGCCGACTACTACGAGATCACCATGCGGCAGGAGTCGTGGCGCTTCCACCGGGATCTCGCGCCGTCCCCTGTGTGGGGTTACTGGGCCACGAACCCGCACGCTCCTCACAAACCGATCGGCATGGGCTATCTCGGGCCGACCATCAACACGATGCGTGACCACCCGACGGTCGTCAAGTGGCGCAACGAGCTGCCGACCACCCACATGTTCCAGTCCGTGATCGACAAGATCCGGGAGGGAGACCCCCAGCTCTCCCCGATCGCCCCGCCTCCCTACAAGAGCGTCCCGCCCATCCCTGCGAACATCAACGTGTGGAACGTCGTACACCAGCACGGCGGTTACACGGCACCACAGTCCGACGGCATGCCACTGCAGTCGTACAGCCCGGACGGTTTTCACGCCGAGTCCTACACCACCCTGGACCCGGACCGGGTCGAAGCCAACGAAGCGATCTACGGCTACACCAATCACGACCATTCGTGCATGCTCTGGTATCACGATCACGGCATGGGGATGACCAGCCTCAACGTCTACGCGGGCCTTGCCGGTCTCTACTTCGTTCGTGACCACGCCGACGAGTGGCTCGGGCTGCCGCAAGGCGAATTCGAGGTCCCTCTCGTCCTTCAGGACCGGACCTTCCACCGGGACGGCTCGCTCGCCTACACCATGGACCAGCGGGAAGGCGAGGACACCCCGGTCGTCAACGGAAAGGCGTACCCTTTCCTGGCCGTCGAGCCGCGACGCTACCGGCTGCGCATTCTCAACGCTTCGAACGAGCGCTTCTGGCGGCTGAGGTTCGACGTTCCCAGAGACGTACTCCCCGAGCCCCAACTGCCGTTCTGGCTCATCGGCACAGACGGCGGCTTCCGCACTCCGCTGCAAATGCTCGATTTCCTGATCAGCCCCGCCGAGCGGTACGACCTGATCGTCGACTTCAGTCGGATGCCCATGGGTACGAACGTCACGTTGACGAACTTCCCAGGGACGCAGGTCCACTTCCCCGGAATCACCGGCTGCGGACCGGAGATCGCGGAGATCATGCAGTTCCAGGTCACCAAGCCGCTGTCCGGAGGCAGGGACCGTACGACGCCGCCCAAGAAACTCAGACTGCCCGCGGTCGCACCCATCGAGCCGGAACCGCACACCCGTCGGCGGGAATGGGTCGTGTACCAGCACAAGCTCTTCAGTACCATGACGTTCAACGCGGTGCCGTTCATGGAACCGTCCCAGGACTTCATCGAGGAGGGCTCGTCCGAGATCTGGGAGTACATCAATCCCAACCATGACGCCCACCCGATGCATGTCCACCTCGTCAACTTCCAGGTGCTGAACAGGCAACCGATCGACGCGGCCCGCTACCAGGCTGATTACGACAAGTGGGTCTACGGCAGCCGCAAACCGGAGGACCGACCGGTGCTGGCGCGATACTTCACCGGCCCGCCCGTTCCGCCGGAGCCGGACGAAGCACTGTCCTACAAGGACACGGTCAAGGCCCACGCGAAGATGGTGACCAGGATCATCATTCAGGAGTTCGTCCCGCCGACGGAGACGATCGCGTCGATTCCGGACAGCGGCGCGGAGTTGCCGGCGACGTACATCCACCACTGCCACCTCCTCGAACACGAAGACGACGACCTCATGCGTCCGTGGACGATCGTCGGCCGCGGCGATCACGACGGCCACGACGGCCACGACGATGAAGACCACGGTCACCGCGGCGGCCACGGCCGCTGACGCGATCGATCGACCCGCGTGTGCGGGTCGGCGCCCCAGGACCCCGGACGCCCTCGCCTGTCCGCGGCGCCCTTCGGGGAACGCCGGCCCGCAGGCCGGTCGCTCCGCCGGTCCGGACAGCGGGAGGCTCGGGAGCCCACTCGCGTCAGGCGAGTCGGCCGCCGATCCGCCAGAAGCACAGACCGGCGAGCAGCAGGGCCAGGACGGCGAAGAGCGCGTCGCCAGCCGGTGATGTGGCGGACGGCGGTGAGGTGGTCCGGGTCCCGGCCAGGACCCGGGGTGTTCCCATTCCCTGCGCGATGTGCGGGGAACCGGCCGGGGCCGACAGCGTGGGTTCGCAGGTGCTCGGGCGCGTTGCGGACGGAACCCGCACGTCGAACGGTTTCGGTGGGCGGTCAGGAGACGAGGGCTTCCCAGGTGTTCGGGCCGACGATGCCGTCGGCGGCCAGGCCCTTGCCCTTCTGGAAGGCGACCACCGCACTCCGCGTCGCCGGACCGAAGTCGCCGTCCACGGTGACGGGGTGGCCGTGCGCGGCCAGTGCGTCCTGGACGGCTTTCACGGCCGGTCCGCTGTCGCCCTCCTCCACGGTTGTGATGAGCGCCTGCCAGGTGCTGGGACCGACGATGCCGTCGGCTGTCAGGCCCTTGCCCTTCTGGAAGGCGACCACCGCGCTCCGCGTCGCCGGGCCGAAGTCGCCGTCCGCCGTGAGAGTGGAGCCGTGGGCGTCGAGCAGGTACTGGATGGCTGTGGTGCTGTGGCCGGTCGCGCCCTGTGAGACGACGGGCCAGCCGCTGCCCGGGGGCGGCGGGGGCGGGGTGTAGGGGCCGTGGGCGAAGGTCTTGAGGTCCGCGGTGGTGCCGTTGAAGACGTCCTGGTCGCCGGGGAAGGTGCCGCTGTCGGCGTTCTGCCAGATCGTGTAGGTGCTCCAGCCGCCTGGCAGCGGGGTGGGCGAACCGCCGTAGCCGGCGATCCACAGGGGGTCGAGCCGGCCGGGCACGGCGGAGTCGCCGGTGCAGGTCGACCACCAGTCCCGCGTGGAGTAGACGATCGGGTAGCGGCCGGTCCTGGTGTGGTACTCGGTGCTGAAGGCGGTGATCCAGGAGACCATCGCGCTCTGGCTGAGGCCGTAGCAGGTGGCTCCGTAGGGGTTGTACTCGATGTCGAGCGCGCCGGGGAGGGTCTTGCCGTCGTCGGACCAGCCGCCGCCGTGGGCGACGAAGTAGTCGGCCTGGGCGCTGCCGCCGGCGGTGTCGGGCAGGGCGAAGTGGTAGGCGCCGCGGACCAGGCCCGCCGCCGCGGACCCGGTGTACTGCTGGGTGAACCGGCTGCTGGTGTAGTTCACGCCCTCTGTCGCCTTGACGTAGGCGAAGGACGCGCCTTTCGATGCCACCGACGGCCAGTCGATGTTCGCTTGGAACGCGCTGACGTCGAGGCCTTTCAGCGTTCCGGCGACCTGGGGAGCAGCCGCGGAGGCGGAGTCGTGAACGGCCCCGGCCGGCATGCGGGCGGTGAGCCCCGATCCCATGTGGTCGGCGTCCTCGTGCCAGGGGCGGACCGCCGCCGGGCCCGCTGCCGCGCGGGCCGCGTCGTGCGGCAGACCGGCCGATGCGGCCAGCACGGTGAGGCCGAGTGTGACGGCGGTGGCCAGGCTTCTGTTCATCGGTGGTGCTCCGTTCTCGAAGGTCGGTGCGGGGCCGGCCGGCGCCGCCAGGCACCCGTGTACGCGTGATCGCGGCACCGGCCGGAAGGCGAGCGCCCCTGCCGGTGACCGGCAGGGGCGCAGGGCGGTACGGCTAGGGCCGGACCAGCCCGTAGAAGACGGAGCTCGACAGCGGGTAGCTCTTGTCGTAGACGCCGATCTGGCTGGAGTTGGCCGGGTTGGAGGTGTTGCCCGAGATCACGTAGACGGTCGATCCGCTGACGTGGTCGACGATCCCGATGTGGTACCGGTTGGTGGCGGTGCCGAAGATGATCATGTCGCCGGGGAGCGCCGCGTGCAGTTGGCTGGTGCCGTACCAGCGGCCGTGGCTGACCGCCCAGTCGTACACGTCGGGCACGTACGTCATGAACGGGATGCTCTGCCCGGCGTCGCGCCACACCCAGGTTGCGAAGGCGGCGCACCAGTCCGCACAGATGCTGTACGGCTTGCCGGGGACGCAGTTGCCGGAGTCGGCCCGCACGCCGAGCTGGCTCTTGGCCACGCTGACGATCTTGCTGCGCTGCGCGTCGGTGGTGTGGCAGCCCGCGACGAGCCGGGTGATGCCCATCGACTTCATGGTGGCCGGTCCGGCGATGCCGTCCGCGGTGAGCTGGTGAGCGCTCTGGTAGTTCTTGACGGCGGTCGTGGTACCGCTTCCGTAGTCGCCGTCCGGGCTGACCCCGGCCTTGCTCTGGACCTCCTTGACGACGGTTTCCAGTTCGCCGAGCGTCCGGGTGCCGATGATCCCGTCGACGCTCAGGCACCGGTCGGACTGGAAGGACTCCGCCGCTGCCTCGGTCTGCGGTCCGCTGACGCCGTCGACGGTGCCGGCGTCGTACGCCAGCCCGTTCAGGTCGGCCTGCCCCAGCTTGACATCGGCCGAGTCCGCCGACGCCGCGGTGGGCCCGGCCAGCACCGCGCCGGAGACGAGTACGGCCGCGAGAGCGCCGAGTACGGCCCTTCTCCTGCGAAGTGGTGCGGCATGCTTCACATCGCTGCTCATGGTCGCGAGTCCTTCTCCTTCGTGTGGTCACCACCGCGTGAATGCGGCAGTGGCTCGTTTGTAAAGGAAAGGCGTTGTCCGCTGTCGGTCCCTGGACGCCGGACAACAGGCTCCGCACAATGAGGACTTCGCGTGGACGAACGGGAGGCGACGGTGCCCCGCAGCGAGCGGCCGTTGGACGACGAAGACAGCGAGCTGGTCAGGTTCGCGGCAGACTTGCGGAAGCTCAGGGACAAGGCCGGCGCCCCGCCCTACCGCAAGCTCGCCCGCGCCGCGCACTACTCCTCGACCACCCTCGCCGACGCCGCCTCCGGCCGGAAGCTGCCGAGCCTGCCGGTCACCCTCGCCTACGTCCGCGCGTGCGGCGGCGACACGGCGGAGTGGGAGCAGCGCTGGAACAGCCTCTCGGCCGAGCTGGCCCGGGCAGACACGGTCCTGGACGCGGACGAGGGGAACGACGACTGCCCCTACGCGGGGCTCAGCCCCTTCGAAGAGAGTGACGCCGCACGGTTCTTCGGACGCGAACGGCTCACCGACGACCTGGAGACCCGCGTCCGCGGCAACAGGTTCGTGGCGGTGTTCGGCGCCTCGGGATCCGGGAAGTCGTCCCTCCTGCGGGCCGGCCTGATCCCGCGGGTGTCCGGCAGGCCGGCGCCGTGGACTGCGATCGTCCTGACCCCGGGCCCGCACCCCTTCGAGGAGTGCGCGGCACGACTCGCCGCCCTCACCGGCTCCTCCGCCGTCACCCTCCACGACGACTTGCGGTCCGGCCCGCGGGCCCTGCATCTGTCCTTGCTCCAGTTCCTCGCGCAGCAGTCGCCGGAAGCCGAACTTCTGCTGGTGGTAGACCAGTTCGAGGAGCTGTTCACCCTCTGCGCCGACGCGGACGAACGGTCCGCCTTCATCGCCGCACTGCTCTGCGCGGCAGGCGCGGCCAACAGCCGGACACGCGTCGTTCTCGGCGTGCGGGCGGACTTCTATGCCGCCTGCTCGCAGCACCCCGACCTCGTGGACGCGATCCAGGACTCACAACTGCTCGTCGGTCCGATGACCACCGAGGAGCTGCGCCGGGCCATCACCCAGCCCGCAGTCCACACGGAGTGCACCGTCGAGGGGCCCCTGCTCGCCCGGGTGGTGGCCGAGGCCACCGGGCAGGCCGGCGCCCTCCCCCTGGTCTCCCACGCGATGCGCGAAACCTGGCGCCGTCGCCGCGGCAACACCCTGACCGTGAGCGGATACGAATCGGCCGGCGGCATCGCACATGCCTTGGCCAACACCGCCGAGACCGTCTACAGCAGCCTCACCGAGCCGCAGCAACGCCTGGCGCGCGGCATCTTCCTGCGGCTGGTGTCCCTCAACGACGGCACCGCAGACTCCAAGCGCCGGGTGGCCAGGGACGAACTCGACCCCAGCGCCGACACCGTCCTGGACGCACTGGCCCAGGCCAGGCTCATCACCCTCGACACCGACAGCGTGGACATCACCCACGAGGCACTGCTCCAGGCGTGGCCTCGGCTCAGCGGCTGGATCAGCGAGGACCGGGCGGGCCTGCTCGTCCAGCAGCAACTCACCGACGCGGCCCTGGCCTGGGACCGCGAACAGCGTGACACGAGCGCGCTGTACCGGGGGTCCCGGCTTGCCGCCGCCCAGCAATGGGCCCAAGCACACCTGGCCGACGGGCGGTTGAGCAGGCGGGCGCAGGACTTCCTGGCGGCCTCCGCCCGGCACCAGGACCGGGGCCTGCGCCGGCGCCGCGCCGCGGTCGTCGCGCTCTCGCTGCTGACCGTACTCGCCGTGGCCGCCGCGGGGATCGCACTCCAGCAGCGGTCGACCGCCAGGTCCGAGCGCGACAGCGCCGTCTCGGGCGAAGTACAGGCCCAGGCCGAGCAGTTACGCGGCACCGATCAGTCGCTCGCCGCCCGGCTGGACGTCGCCGGCTACCGGATCCACCCCACCAGACGCCTCGCGACCGACCTGCTGGGCACCGGGAGCGCACCACTGTCGACCCCCCTGACCGGGCACACGGCGAGCGTCTACGCAGTCGCCTTCAGCCCACGGGGCCACGTGATGGCCACCGCCGGCAAGGACGACACCATCAGGCTGTGGAACGTCCCCGACCCTGATCACCCGGCACCACTGGGCGACCCGGTCCGTGCCCGCGCCGGCGGCGTCATGTGGCTGTCCTTCAGCCCGGACGGCCGCACCCTGGCCGCCGCCGGCCGCGACCACACCGTGCGGCTGTGGAACCTCACCGACCCGAAGCACCCGACGGCACGGCCCGCGCTCCGCGGACACACGGGCATCGTCTTCTCGGTGTCCTTCAGCCCGGACGGCCGCACCCTGGCCAGCGCGGGCGACGACGGCACCGTACGGCAGTGGAACATCGCGGACCCCGCCCACCCGGCCGAGCTCGGCAAGCCCCTGCGCCGCCAGAAGGGCGCCATCGCCTCGGCCGCCTACAGCCCCGACGGCCGCACCCTGGCCAGCGCCGGCCACGACCACACCGTCCAGCTGTGGAACGTCACCGACCCCGCGAATCCGTCACCCTGGGGACACCCGCTGCGCGGCCACACGGACACCGTCTACGCGGTCGCCTTCAGCAGGGACAGCCGGATCATGGCGAGCGTCGGGAACGACTTCACCGTGCGCCTGTGGAACGTGGCCGACCCGGCGAACCCCGTCGCTCTGAGCACGATTCCTGACGCCGCGACCAACACGATCTACGCCGTGGCCTTCAGCCCCGACGGGAAGGTCCTGGCCACCGCGGGCGCCGACCAGACAGTCCGGCTGTGGAACGTCACCGGCCCCTCGGCCCCCGTCGCCCTGTGCCCGCCCCTCACCGGCCACACCGGATACGTGTGGTGGCTCGCCTTCAGCCCCGACGGCCACTCGCTGGCCAGCGTCAGCGCCGACACCACCGTACGGCTGTGGGACCTGCCCCGGACCGTGCTGCCCACCCCCAGTTATGAGAACACCGTCGCCTTCAGCCCCGATGGCCGCGTGCTGGCCGCCGGTGCCACCGATGGGGCGATCCGGCTGTGGAACACCGCCGACCCCAGCCGGCCGGCGCCCCTGGGCGACCCGCTGCTCGGCAATGCCAAAGCCGTGAACATGCTCACCTTCAGCCGCGACGGCCGCCTCCTGGCCAGCGCCGGTCGCGACGGCACGCTACGTCTGTGGGACGTCACCGACCCCGCCCACGCGCCGGAGCTGGGCGAGCGGGCCGCCGGTCCGGGCCGCGCCGCCGTCAGCACGGCCGTCTTCAGCCCGAACGGCCGCGTCCTGGCCAGCGCCGGACACGACCACATGGTGCGGCTGTGGGACGTCACCGACCCCGCCGGGCTCCGGGAGATCGGCACCCCGATCACCGCACACACGGATACCGTACGAGCGCTGGCCTTCAGCCCGGACGGCCACACCCTGGCAAGCGCGGGAGCCGACGACACCACCCGCCTGTGGAACATCACCGACCCCGCCCACCCCGAGCAGTGGTGCCCGCCGCTGGCCGCGCACACCGGCGGAGTGGGGGCGGCGGCCTTCAGCCCCGACGGCAACACCCTCGCCACCGCCAACGACGACCACACCGTGCGGCTGTGGAACGTGCGCGACCCCCGCCGTCCCGCCGCCCTGGCCACGCCACTGACCGGACACACCAGCTTCGTGCTGTCCGTGGCGTTCAGCCACGACGGCCGGACGCTCGTCAGCAGCGGAGACGACGGCACCGTCCGGTTGTGGGACGTCGCCGACCCCACCGCGCCGACGGCCTCGGGCGGCCCCGTGGCCGGCCACACCGGACCCGTCGACCAGGCGGTCCTGAGCCCGGACGGCCGCACCCTCGCCAGCGCGGGCGACGACCACACCGTCCAGCTCCACTCCTTGGCAACCGCGGGCGCCATCCACCGGATCTGTGCCACCACGACCGGCGCCCTCACGCGCCAGGCGTGGAGCCACTACGTCTCCGCGATGCCGTACCAGGATGTCTGCGGCTGATCCGGGACGGCACCGGGGCCGGGCCGGCTCAGCGGGAAGGCACTTCGGCCGCCGCCCTTTCGAGGGCACGGTCGCGCATCTCCACGAGGTGGTCGAGCTCGCGGGAGTACCGGGCCCCGACGTGTTCCTCGGCCTGCTGCTGGGCGGTCCGGAAAACGGTACGCAGCCCGGCCTGTTGCTGGCAGGCGGCGTCCTGGACGGCCGTCCCGATCTCGTACCGCGCTGCCGCGCGCACGCCGGCTGCCGTGCGGCCGGCGGACTGCACGTGCTGGGTGACGGCCGCCTCGGCGTCATCGGGTGAGGCGATTCCGGGGCGTGAGGCTCGCGCCATGCAGCGAGACCACTCCCGCAGGGCCGCACGGACGGCGTGGTCCGCGTCGGTGCGCTCGATGACCTGGTTGCTCAACTCCTGGAACAGGTAGTAGACGTCATCCCAGTCGGCACCGAACACCTCGCGCCGGGAGAGGGCGACGCATCCGTCGACGGCGACGGTCACCTCGTCGCCGCCGGGCAGCTTGAGCACTCGTCGGCCCCGGCGCGTTCCCACCAGCGCGTCGTTCCACGCCTGTGTCGTGTGCGGGTTCCCGGCACCCCCCAAGGGCTCCTTCCCGGGGGCCTCACCTCCTGGGGTCGCGGGTGGCCGCTCCGACACGAGGCGCGAGGTGATGCCGTAGCCGTCCGTGCCGGCCGCTTCCTTGCTGAGCAGTCCGTAAGGGTTGTCCGGTTCCGCGTCCTGTGCGGGAGCGGCCCTAGCGGGCTGGTAGGTGAAGCCGCGCTGACGCATGCACCGCTGGACCGCGGCCTCCTGGGCAGCGTTCAGCAAGGCCTGCTCTTTCGCGTCGAAGTAGACGGCCGAGTCGAAGGGATAGAGGCGCTGACCGGCCTGGCCGGCCGTGTTGCCACAGCCGGCCAGCATCGATCCGGCGACCAGGAGGGCGCACCAGACCGCTGTGCGTTTCATGGCGGATCCTCAGCAGCCGTACCACTGGTTGGAGTACGCGTGGTGCCAGAGCGCCGACCCCGAGACGCTCTTCCAGCCGGTGCCGCGGTTCAGCGGGTACCGGGTGCCGTGGCGGTTGGTCTCGGAGAAGATGTAGACGTTGCAGGACTTCCCGTTGTTGTAGATCGACTCCGCGTGGGTCCAGCCGTAGAAACCGGTGAGGCTGTTGTTGTCCTCGTAGACGGGGTAGGCCTTGCCGGACCAGTTGGTGGCCGCGTAGGCGCAGGCGGCGCCACTCGGGCAGCTGTCCGCCACGGCTTCTCCGGATGCCGTGGCCAGGCCCGCGCCGGTGAGTGCCAGCAGCGCCGCGATCGCGAGTGTCCTCTTCACTGTGTGCCTTTCTGTCCTGTGCTCGGGGCCATGTCCCCGCCCTCGCCGAGTCGCTGTCCGTGACCCGGGGGGTGCGTCTTCATCACACCCGCTTCCGGTTGTCCGGTGTCGGTGCCGACGTGTCTGACAACGCGCTCCGGACAACGGCGAGGAGCAGGCGGCCGTGGCGGCTTCGGCCACCCGCACGCCGCGTCGGCGACGGCTCACGGATCACGAGGTGCTCAGGGCCTCCGTCGGCGCCAGGCGGGCGGCGCGTACGGACGGGTACACGCCCGCCAGGACGCCGATGGCCGTCGCTCCGCCCGTTCCCATGGCCACAGCGGTCACCGGGATCACCGGTGGCCAGCCCTGGTACGTCACGTAGGCGACCGTGGCCAGTGCGCCGATCGCCGTTCCCACCGCACCGCCGAACAGGGAGAGCACCACGGACTCCGTCATGAACTGGCCCCTTATCTGTCTGCGGTTGGCTCCCAGTGCCCGCCGGAGACCGATCTCGCTGCGCCGCTCCAGGACGGAGATGTACATGGTGTTGGCGACCCCGATGCCACCGACCAGCAGGGCCACTCCCGACAGCCCCAGGAAGAGGGCCGAGAACGTGCTGTTGGCCATACGTTTGGCCGCCAGGGCGTCGGACGGACGGCTGACCTGCACCAGCCCGGGCAGCTGCGGGTCGAGGGTGGCGGGCAGGACGTCGGCCACGGCCTCCATGGCGTCCTCGTCGGCCCGTACGTAGACGACCGTGGGGTGTCCGTCGAAGGCGAGTTCCCGTTCCGCCGCCCGCCAGCCCACCAGGACGGAGCGGTCGAGGTCCTCGGCGAGCGGCATCGGTTCGAGGACGCCGATGACCGTGAACCACGTCCGGTCGATGATGACCTGCGGGCCCTCCTGTCCCGGGACGATGCCGGGAATGCCGAGCCGGGCGGCGGCCTGGTGGCCGAGTACGACGGTGGGCAGCCGGTCGGTGGAGGGGCTGAGGAAACGGCCGGAGGCCACTTCGCCGTTCACCGCGGGCAGCAGGTCGTCCTGACTGGCGAGCACGGTGAGCCCGAGTCCGTCGTCGGGGTCGGTCCGGTCGGAGCGCCGGACGATCGCGTGCGTGTTGGCGACGGCACTCGTGCGGCTCACCGGGCCGATCCTGGCGGCCATTCCCGCCGCCTCCGGCGGCAGCAGCACCGGGGGATTCTGGTTGGGCTGCGGCTGGGCTCTGAGCAGGTTCGTGCCCAGCGCGGCCAGTTGCTCGTCGAGGGCGGCCCGGCTCGACGCCGGGATCCCCGTGACCAGGACGAGCGTGAGGATGCCGATCGAGATACCGAGTGCGGACAGAGCGGCCCTCATCCGGCGGATACGGATGCCGAGGAGTCCGAGCAGCAGCACGTCCGCCGGCGCCAGCCGTACGGGGCGGGCCGGGTCGCGGCGCCTGGCGCCCGCGTCCACGCGGCGGTCGCTTCCGGGAGGAGCCGTACGGCGGGTCACGCGCCGCCCCCGGCCGCCGGTGCCTCGTCGTGCGTGTCGGTGACGACGTGCCCGTCCCGCATCTCGATCCGGCGGGGCAGGCGTGCCGCGATGTCCCGATCGTGCGTGATGACGGCGATGGTGGTGCCCTCGCTGTTCAGCTGGGTGAGGAGGTGGAGCACGGACTGTCCGTTCGCGGTGTCGAGGGCACCGGTCGGCTCGTCGGCGAGGACCACCGCGGGCTCGTTGACCAAGGCCCGGGCGATGGCCACCCGCTGGCGTTCGCCGCCGGAGAGCTGGTGCGGCAGATGGCGGGTGCGGTGGGCGAGACCGACACGGCCGAGGGCGGCCACGGCCATCGGCCGTCGCCGGCGGCGTGGCACGCCCGCGTAGAGCAGTCCCGTGGCGACGTTCTCCTCGGCCGTGAGGCCGTCCGTGAGGTGGAAGTGCTGGAAGACGAACCCCAGCCGGCGTCCGCGCAGGGCGGACAGTTCCCGGTCGGACAGCCGTGCCGCGTTCCGGCCGCCGATCCGGACGGTGCCGCTGGTCGGCATGGAGAGGGTGCCCATGATGTTCAGCAAGGTGGATTTGCCGGAGCCGGAGCGGCCGACGATCGCCAGCAACTCGCCCGACCGGATGGTCAGGGACACGTTGTCGAGGGCGGTGACGCCTCCCGCGTAGACCTTGCGGACGTTCTGGACGGCGAGGACGGCGGCGCCCGGGTCGCCGGGCGGGTTCGGCGGGGTGCGCCACCGTGCCTGCGCGGTGGTCGGCATCCTGGGCGGATCGTGCGGTGTTTCCGGTGGGCCGGGGCGCCGTCCGGTCATGACGCCGTCACCACCACGTCGCCCTCCTCGACGCCGGCACCGCTGACCTCCACGAGCCCCTTGGCGAACAATCCGGTCTCAGCCCTGACCAGCTTCCCGCCGGGGCGCTGCAACGCGTAACCGCCCTCGCTCAACGCGAGGAGCGCGCCCACCGGGACCACGAGCACGCCCTTCCTGGTCTCGCCCGTGAAGACGACCTGTACGGACGCCGCGTCGATCTCGGCGACGTCGGCGCTGTGCGTGGGCCGCACTTTCACCTGGAGCGTGGGGGGCGTTTCGACACCGCCGCCCGCGTCGCTGTCGGGGCCGCCCTGCACCATGGTGCTGACCGACGAGACCTGGCCGGGGACGTCCTTGTCGTCGGGCAGGGTGATGGTGACCTTGTCGCCCTTGTGGATGGAGTGGGCGCTGTTCACGTCGGCCTTCACCGTGACCGTCTTCTCCTGCGAGGTGAGGGTGAGGACGTTTTCGGCGGCCTGGTCACCGAGCTGCGCCGTGACGGCGTCGACGCGCGAGGGCCCGGGCAGAACCAGGGTCCGGTCCGGGTCAAGCGTTCCGGTCGCCTTCCGGCCGGTGTCGTGCTGCCAGCGCTTGAGCGCTGCGAGTACTCCGGTGGTCAGTTCGGTGCCGACGCCACCCGCGCCGGTGCCCGTTCCGTTGTTCGCCCCGCTGCCCGTTCCGCCGCCCGCGGGGACCTCCGGGACCTGCCGGGGCCGGGGACCGATGTCGTAGCCGAGGGCCCGCAGGTTCTCGACCAGGACGGTCACGTCCCGTCCGGTCGTGCCCGCCTTGTCCAGCGGGCGGAAGAACGGGGTGTCGCCGAAGAACACCGTGACCGGCTCGTCGTCGATCCAGTACAAGGGCTTGCCCCGGGACGCGGCGTAGCCGGAGGCGGGGAGTCTGCTGATCACGCCCTTCCCGGGGCCCTTGACCGTGACCTGGCCGCCGAAGCCGAGCACACCGGGGAGGGTCCGGGAGTCGCTCAGGTCCGCTCGCTTCACCTCGGTGGTCCGGGTGGAGGGAGCGGCTGCGGGGCCGGGCCGCTGCCGCTTGCCGTGGTCCGAGAGCGCCGTCGCCCCGTAGACGCCGCCCGCGGCGACCGCGAGCACGGCCGCGACCGCGCTCATCCTGCGCAGAGCCCGTCGCGGGCGCTTGCGGGACGGCCGCCCGCTCGTCGGCGAACCGTCGCTCGCGGGCGCACCACGTTCCGCCGTCCAGCCGCTACTTGCCACCGAACGCCTCCAGCGAACAGGCACGGTCGGCCTCGGTGGCCTTGGACTCGGGAAGGCTGCCCGTGGTGTCGTCGTCGTAGGTCCAGCCCAGACCGTCCGGGTACACGCTGGTGTCGGGGATCAGGTGGATCTTCATGCCCCGGTGCTGGAGGCACTTGACGTAGGCGCGGTAGTCGTCCGCGTAGTGCGCGTTGCTCTCGGGGCTGGTCTCGGGAGGCCGGCGCGGCAGCTTGACCAGGCAGGCGTCGTAAGCGGCCTGGTACTTGGAGGAGTCCTTCTCGCTCACTTCGGGCGCTGCCTGCTTGGCGCCGGCCGCGGCCGCCCGCTCGGTGTTCATCGGCACGCCGTGCGCCTGGAGGCACGCGTTGTAGGCGTCCGTGAGGCGCTGATCCTCCTCCAGTGAGGTGTCCAGCCTCAGTTGAGGGCGTTCGGCTTCCACGGCCGAGTCGTGCGGGCCGCCCTTCGGCGCCTTCTTCGCGTCCGTCGGCGCGCCCGACTGCAAGGTGTCGACACCCCTGCCCGAACCTCTCCCGGAGCCGTCACCGCCGCCGCACGCGGTCAGCGTCATTCCGGCGGCGACAGCCAGGCCGAGGACGGCAAGGAAACGGGACGAGTACGTGGACGAGCGCAGGGACGACCGCGTGGACGACCGCGTGGACGACTGCAGGGCTGAGTGCTTGTGCTGCATGCCGGACAGCGTGCGCAAGGAATGTCAGGCAAACGTCAGGGACTGACAGTGGTCCGGTGTTCCTGCCGGGGAAGGGCGTCTGGACGAACAGAACACCGCTGTTCCCGTTCCTAGACTGACGCCATGTGCGCAGAAGTAGTGATAGCCGAGGACGATGCCGACCAGGCCGAGCTGATCCGCAGGTACCTGGAGCACGAGGGGCACGTGGTGGCCCTCGTGCACGACGGCCGATCCGCTCTCGACCTGCTGCGCAGCAGACGCCCCGACCTGCTGGTCCTCGATGTGATGATGCCGCGGATCGACGGGCTCGACGTGTGCCGCATCCTGCGGGCGGAACCCCGTCTCGCAGACCTTCCCGTGCTCATGCTGACAGCCAGGTCGTCCGAGGACGATCTCCTGCTCGGCCTGGATCTGGGCGCGGACGACTACATGACCAAGCCGTTCAGTCCGCGCGAACTCATGGCGCGCATACGGTCCCTGCTCCGGCGCGGCGACCGGGGCGCGGACAGCGTGGCCGGCCGGGGGGCGGCCCCCTCTTCCTCCGTACTGCGGGCCGGCCCGGTGACGGTAGACCGCGCCCGGCACGAGGTGTGGGCGTACGGACGCACGATCCGCTGTACGCCGGGGGAGTTCCGCCTCCTCGACGTGCTCGCCGAGCACCCCGGGCAGGTCCTGTCACGAGCCCAGATCCTCGAACGTCTGCACGGCTCCGATCCGTTCATCACCCCGAGGACGGTCGACGTCCACGTCATGAACCTGCGCCGAAAGATCAAGGACGCCCTGACGGGCCGACAGCCCGCTGTGGCACAGCACCTTTCGCCCCTGGTGACCGTGTACGGGGTGGGGTACAAGCTCGTGGACGACCAGCAGGTTCTCCCTCATGCGTAGGGCCCGGTCCACGGCCGCCGCCTCCACCACCCCCACCGCTCCCGCCGCTCCTGCCGCTCCTGCCGCTGCCGCCGCTCCCGCCGCTCCCGCCGCTCCCGCCGTCTCGACCGCGCCTGTGCGGCGCAGTCTGCTGCTGCGTCTGCTGGCGGTCTCGGCCCTCGTCTCGGTGTGCTCGATCACCGCCACCGCATGGGTGGTGGTGCAGAGCACCGCCGTCGCGCTCAGCCGTGAGCGGGGCCAGGCGCTGGCCGACGACGCCCGCGTCTACGACACCCTCCTCGGTTATGCCGCGACTCATCCGGCCTGGAACGGCGTGCGGCCCTCCGTGGACCGGCTCGCCGAGTCGACCGGCCACCGCATCGTCCTCCTCGGCAAGGACGGCCGTCCCCTCGCGGACTCGGCCGCCGAGCGGGACCACCCGTTCCAGCCGCCGCAGAAGGCGACCGCGGTCGTCGACCCGCTGGCCGTCGACCCGGAACTGAGCAAGAACAAGGACGGGAACACGGGCGACGGCTCCGGCAACGACGCCGGCACCGGCACCGGGCTGATCGACTCGCGGGCCGTGGGCCCCTTCAAGCTGTCCGGGGAAGACAGCAAGAAGCTGGAGGCCATCGCCACCCGGGTGGTCGCCTGCCTGCGCGACCTCGGCGGCGTCCAGGCACATGTGCGCACGATGCCCAGCGGACGTCCCAGAGTGGTGGTGCCCAGTCCCGGCGGGGCGCCCATCCTCGGCGACCAGCGCTGCCCCACGACGGCGCTCACCGAGCCGACACCGTCGGAGGCCGAAGCCCTGGGCGCGTTGACCACACTCGTCAACACATGTCTGGCCGGACGGCAGGCGGGCGCGGTGACGCTGGCCGTCGACGGCAGCTGGGAGGCGCGGACCCGCGACGCGCCCCCGGCCTCGACCGTCACCTCGTGCCTGACGACGAGCCGCAGTCAGCAGCTGGCGCCGTACGTGGCCCCCGCCGCGTTCATGTACATCAGCGGCCCCGGACGCACGGCGACGACCTTCTTCGACCTCTCTGCCGCCAACAGGCTCCGTATCGCCGGCTGGGCCTCGGCCGTGCTGGTGCTGACGGTCGCCGTGACCACTCTGGCCGGCATCCGCCTGGTGAAGCCACTGAGGACGCTGACCGCAGCGGCGATGCGGATGGAGGCCGGCGAGCTGTCCACACGCGTGCCGGTCCGGGGGGACGACGAGATCGGAAGGCTCTCGGCCGCCTTCAACGCGATGTCGCTGCGCCGCGAACGGCTGGAATCCGTACGACGGAACATGACCAGCGACATCGCTCATGAACTGCGTACGCCGGTGAGCAACATCCGGGGCTGGCTGGAGGCCGTGGAGGACGGCCTCGCCCGTCCCGATGCCGAGTTGGTGGCGTCCCTGCTGGGGCAGGCCCTCCAGCTCCAGCACATCATCGACGACCTGCGGGACCTCTCGGCGGCAGAGGCCGACGAACTCCGTCTGGCGCCCGAGTCCGTCCAGGTCACCGGACTCCTGTCGGCCACCGCCACGGCCAACCAGGCCACGGCCGCCGCAGCAGGTGTCACCCTCCGCGCCGTGGCGAGCGAACCGGTCCAGGTCATGGCAGACCCGGTACGGATACGGCAGATGGTCGGCAACCTCGTGTCGAACGCGATCCGCCACACGCCCGCCGGGGGCTCCGTCACGCTGAGCGCCCGCGTCGAGGCCGGCCTCGGCGCGGTCGACGGCTCCGGGGCCGCCACCGTCGTGATCGACGTGACGGACAGCGGCACCGGAATCCCGGCCGGCGACTTGCCGCATGTCTTCGACCGGTTCTGGCGCGCGGACAAGTCCCGCAACCGGCGAAGCGGCGGCAGCGGCCTGGGGCTGGCGATCGTCCGCCGCCTGGCCGAGGCGCACCAGGGAACCGTCACCGCGACCAGCACGCCGGGCGCGGGCTCGACCTTCACCCTCCGCCTGCCGCAGCGTGGGCCCGCCACCGGGGCGAACCCGCCGATGGGACAGGCCGGTACGACATGACTGCGGGCATACCTCCGCGCGGCAGGGCGCGGGCGCCCGGCCGGCGCCCGGTGGGGTGGCGAGTCGCGGAGGTGCAGGAACTTCGACGAGCACGTGCGCGTCTCCAGACACATGAACAGCATCATGCCGCCCACGCTCCCCGATTCGCCCCGTGCCGCAGTGCTGTGGACGGCGGATCTGCTGGTCTCACTCGCCGGGCAGGACGGCGCACGGACGGGTCCGGAAACGGAACACGCGGACATCGCCCAGGTGTTGGCCGCCACCGATCTCGCCTTCAGGGATCAGTCGTGCGAGCACGGATGGCATCCCTGCGAGGACACCTTCGGCGACCTCTCCGATGCCCTGGCAGAGGGTGACACCGCGGGTCTCGACGGTGCCGAGGAGGATCACCTGGCCGCCAAGTGTGAGGAGATCACGCGACTGCTGCCGCTGCTCGCCGCGCACGGGTACGCGGCCGACACCGTCGACGGCTGGGACGCGTCGGCCGGGGCGGCCGAGGTGTGGCTCTGCCCGCGCACCGCGGCCGGATTCGCCCGCGCCGCCGCCGAGCTGGCCGCCGGCCGACGGAACGCCGGCTGGCCGAGACTCGCCGAGTCCGACCTCGAGCGGATGGGCGATCTGCAGTCCATCGCCTGGGACTATCCCAAGGGCTTGCAGATCATTAACACGTTGTCTTGATCATGCTGCTGGGGTCGCCACTCAGGGCTTGAACCCGAGCCTGGAGGGCTGTGAGGGCGGCG
>NZ_JBFACU010000021.1:0-62251 GCF_040641015.1 Streptomyces sp. NPDC021356
CACCTCCACCCTACACCTTTTACCCCCCACCCCTATTTGCTTATTTGTGGGGTCCTTCGCGGGGCGGGGTGGGTTGAACGGTCGGGGGGGGGGGGGCGCCCCCCCCCCCCACCCCGCTCCGGCTCGACGGCCGGGCACGCCTTGCTGGGGCCGGCCCCGGCCGGAGCCGGCCACTCGACGCAGCCCCGCCGGACGACACGGGGCGCAGCCGCACCCGGGGTCCGGGGGCGCGGCCCCTGGCGGGGCCGAAGGGGCAGCGCCCCTGGGCGGCGGGGGCGAAGGACTCCCTGCGCACCCCGAACGCGCCGGGCACGGCGACCGCCGCCGTCAGCCCTCCTCGCCGACCCGGCCCTCCATCGCCAGCAGTTCCTCGTTCGGGATGGCCCCGCCGAAGCGGCGGTCGCGGGAGGCGAACTCCACGCAGGCCCGCCACAGGTCGCGGCGGTCGAAGTCCGGCCACAGCACGTCCTGGAAGACCATCTCGGCGTACGCGCTCTGCCAGAGCAGGTAGTTGGAGGTGCGCTGCTCGCCGCTCGGGCGCAGGAACAGGTCCACGTCCGGCATGTCCGGGTAGTACAGGTACTTCTGGATGGTCTTCTCGCTGACCTTGGACGGGTCGAGGCGGCCGGCCGCCACGTCCTCGGCCATCGCCTTGGCCGCGTCCGCCAGCTCCGCCCGGCCGCCGTAGTTCATGCAGAAGTACAGCGTGATCAGGTCGTTGTCCTTGGTCTGCTCCTGGGCGACCTGCAACTCCTTGGCGACCGACTTCCACAGCCGGGGCATCCGGCCCACCCAGCGCACCCGGACGCCGAGCCCGTCGAGCTGGTCGCGGGACTTGCGGATGAAGTCCCGGTTGAAGTTCATCAGGAAGCGCACCTCGTCGGGCGAGCGCCTCCAGTTCTCGGTGGAGAAGGCGTACAGCGAGATGTTGCGCACGCCGATCTCGATCCCGCCCTGGAGCACGTCGAGGACGCGCTCGGCGCCGACCTTGTGCCCCTCGGTGCGGGGCAGCCCGCGCTGCTTGGCCCAGCGGCCGTTGCCGTCCATGACGATCGCCACGTGCTCGGGGACGAGTTCGCCCGGGAGCTTCGGCGCACGCGCGCCGGACGGATGCGGCTCGGGCGCGTCGTACTCGCGGCGCCGTCCTCCCAGGAACCCGCGTACAGCCATGTGGTTCTCGTCTCCCTCGTGTCCCTCTTGCTTCTGCTTCTTACTTCTCGACGTACCTGAGCGAGCGCAGCCCGCGCTCCAGGTGCCAGTGCAGATAGGCGGACACCAGCCCGCTGCCCTCCCGCACGTACCGCGGCTCGCAGGCGTCCGCGGTTCCCCAGTCCCCCGTGAGCAGGGCGCCCAGCAGCGTGAGCGTCTGCGGCGAGGGTACGACACTGCCCGCCACCCGGCAGTCGACGCAGACCGAGCCGCCGGAGGCCACCGAGAAGAACCGGTTGGGCCCCGGCATGCCGCACTTCGCGCAGTCGCCGAAGCTGGGCGCGTAGCCGTTGACGGCCAGCGAGCGCAGCAGGAACGCGTCCAGCACCAGGTGCGGGGCGTGCTCACCGCGGGCGAGGGTGCGCAGTCCGCCGACCAGCAGCAGGTACTGCTGGACGGCCGGCTCCCCCTCGTGGTCCGTGAACCGCTCGGCCGTCTCCAGCATGGCCGTCCCGGCGGTGTACCGGGCGTAGTCGGTGACGATCCCGCCGCCGTACGGAGCGATGGTCTCGCTCTGCGTGCACAGCGGCAGCCCGCGCCCGACCAGCTCGCTGCCCCGCGCGAAGAACTGCACGTCCACGTGTGAGAAGGGTTCCAGCCGGGCCCCGAACTTCGACTTGGTCCGCCGCACCCCGCGGGCCACGGCACGCACCCGCCCGTGACCCCGCGTGAGCAGTGTGATGATCCGGTCCGCCTCACCCAGCTTCTGGGTGCGCAGCACGATGCCGTCGTCGCGGAACAGACTCATGCGCCCATTGTCGCGCACGGCGGGAGCGGCCCCGCCCCGCCTTCAGGGCACCTCCCCCCGGCTGCGGGCGTTCGCGTACGCCGTCGCCGCGCTGAGCCGCTCGGCCGGGGTGGCCGCCCGCACCAGCTCCGGCAGGCAGTCCCACTCCCGTCCGCCGCCGAGGGGGCGCAGCTGGACGTACGGCCCCTCGTGGCCCATGACCACGCCGATGCGCCCGGTGCCGGTGTCGAGGGCGTAAGCCCCGACCGGCGGACACGGCCCGCTCACCGCAGGACCGCGGCGAGCCGTGCGGCCGTCTCCACGGAGCAGCGGCCCAGCTCCACCAGCGGGCAGGGCGCCTCGCGGGCGAGCCCTGCCGGGTCGAGCCCGAGCGAGGGCAGGGTGATTCCTGCTTTTTCGAGAGCGGTACGCAATTCAACGATTGTTTCCTCCGCTTCCTGAACACAGACCGCCGAGTGAGTCGAGTGTTGCCGTGGTGCCACTGCGCGCTTCCTCCCTTTCCTTTTCTCCGGGATTTCCGTTATCCCAGAGTTTTACGCTTCGTGTCTCCACGATGACGTTCCGCGTCTACACTCGGAAGGGTTTCGGGCCCTACAAGAAGAGGGCTGCACAAGGGGGTTGGCGATGGCCAACGGTTCACGCCAGGCGGTCTGGGAGTTCTTCGGCACGGAGCTGAAGCGCCGCCGGGAGAACGCCGAGCTGACGCAGGTGGAGCTGGGCGCGAGGGTCTTCGTCTCGGGCGGCTACATCGGCCAGTTCGAACAGGCGATCAGAAAACCACAGTTGGACGTGGCCCAGCGGATCGACGAGGTACTGCAAACCGACGGTATTTTCGAGCGGTTGTGCAGAAAGCTGATCGATGATCCGCGGTACGCGGATTACTTCGCCCACGTGGTGGAGTTGGAGCGGTTGGCCACGAGAATCTGCGAGTTCGCGCCTACGGTCGTTCCGGGCCTGCTCCAGACGAAGGCGTACGCCCGCGCGGTAACGATCGCGGCGAATCCCTTCAAGACCGACGCCTACGTCGACGAGATCGTCGCCGCGCGCCTGGAAAGGTCCCTGATCCTCGACGACGCGGCACGCCCCGAGTACTGGGTGACCCTGCACGAAAACGTACTGCGCATCCCGGTCGGCGGCCCGCAGGCCATGGCCGCGCAACTGGACCACGTCGTACGGCTGGTGCACGAGCGCTCGGCGGTGGCGACGGTGCTGCCGTACGCGGCGGGGGCGCATGCGGCTATGGGCGGGTCACTGAAGCTCCTGGACTTCGAGGACGCGCCGCCGGTCGCCTATACAGAGACGGAGTATTCGGGGACACTCATCGATGATCCGGCCGTAGTGAAGCACACCCTGCGCACATACGATCTGCTGAGGGTCGCCGCACTGTCGCCGGAGGCGTCCCTGGCCCTGATCGAATCGGCGGCGGAGGACTTCAGACGATGCGCGAGTACGACCTGACCAACGCCCGCTGGCAGAAGAGCAGTTACAGCAACGGGCAGGGCGGCGACTGCGTAGAGGTCGCCCGCGACTTCCCGGGCGCCGCCCGCTGGCGCAAGAGCACGTACAGCAACGGCGAAGGCGGCAACTGCCTCGAAGTAGCCGACGGAGTCCCCGGTATCGTCCCCGTCCGGGACAGCAAAGTCCCGGACGGCCCCGTGCTGGTCGTGCGGGCGGCGGCCTGGGCCCGCTTCGTCGGGGGCGTGGTGCGGGGGTAAACCCCCGAGCCGACAAGCCAGTTGGCCGGATAGGGCGGACAGCCCCCTTCCGTGAAGCTCGTCGCATGACCACACAGCGCACGGGCAACACCACCCGCAGCCGTAACCGCTCCCGCCGCGACGCCGCCCTCGTCGGTGTCTCCGCCGTACTCCTGGGAGTCACCGCACCCGTGACGGCGTCGGCCGCCGCCGCTCCCGCGCACCGAGAGGACACCCTCACCTGGACGAAGTGCGAGGGCACCGGCCTCGACACCCGGCAGCGGTGCGCGACCCTGGACGTCCCCATGGACTACGCCGATCCGCACAGCCCGCGCATCTCGATCGCCGTCTCGCGCATCCCGAGCGAGAAGCCGTCCGCGCGGCGCGGGGCGCTGCTGCTGATCCCGGGCGGGCCCGGCGGGTCCAGCCTGGACGACCCCTCGGGCAAGGGGCAGAAGCTCCCGAAGGCGGTGCGCGAGGCGTACGACCTCGTCGGGTTCGCGCCGCGCGGCCTCGCGCCCTCCACGGCGGTGGACTGCGGCCTCGACCACGTCGGCCTGGCCACGACGAGGCTGCGCCCGTGGCCGGCCGCCGACGGTTCGATCGCGGGGAACCTGGCCGACGCGCAGCGCATGTCGCAGGCGTGCGCGAAGAACGGCGGGGAGCTGATGCGGCACCTCAGCACGGCCGACGAGGCCCGTGACATCGACCGCCTCCGGGCGGCGCTCGGCGAGAAGAAGCTGTCCGCGTGGGGCGTGTCGTACGGGACGTACGTCGGAGCCGTCTACAACCAGCTCTTCCCGCGGCGCGTCGACCGCATGGTGCTGGACAGCAACGACAACCCGGACCCGACCCGGGTCAACCGCGCCTGGCTGGGCGCGCACGAGCAGGGCGTGGAGGACACCTTCCCCGACTTCGCGGCCTGGGCGTCCCGGCCCGGCAACCCGGACCGGGTGGCCGAACGGGCCGCGGACGTACGGCCGCTGTTCCTGCGGCTCGCCGCCCGCCTGGACCGCGACCCGATCCCGTGGCCCGGCGCCAACCCCGAGGAGCTGAACGGGAACGTGCTGCGCCAGACCATGCTGGACAGCTTCTACTCCCCGGCGAACTACCCGGACCTGGCCGAGCTGATGCTGGCCGCGCAGCGGGGCACCGTACCGCCCGCGCCGCAGGGGCCCCCGGAGGCGGTGCTCCAGAACGTCGCGGCCGTGGGCGCCGGAACCCTCTGCAACGACGTCGCCTGGCCGCGCTCGGCGGCGGCGTACGAGAAGGACGTGGCGGACAGCCGCGCCGCGTACCCGCTCACCGCGGGCATGCCCCGCAACGCGATGCTGTGCGCCGCCTGGCCCTACCCGCCCCGTCAGGAGCCCGTACGGATCACCGACCACGGACCGTCGAACGTGCTCCTGGTGCAGAACGAGCGGGACGTGGCCACCCCGCTCGGCGGCGCCCTGAAGCTCCGCTCGGCGCTCGGCCGGCGCGCGGTCATGGTCACCGTGAACTCCACGGGCCACGGCGCCTACCTGGCCAACGGCAACGCCTGCGGCGACCGCACGGTCTCCCGCTTCCTGGCCACGGGCGTGCGGCCGGACACGGACCTGTACTGCGGCTGACCGGACCCGCCGGTCAGTCCCGCTCGGACCCGTCGACCATCCAGGTGCCGTCCTCCTCGTCGTCGACGCGGACCTCCAGCTCCCGCAGGCTCATGCCCGCCTCCCACAGCTCCGTGAAGCGCTTCATGCGCTCCTGGACGTGGTCGTGGCGGGCGATGAGCCGGGTCCTGACGTTGACGTCGCGCAGGTCCTGGTCGATCTCGAAGGACGCCTCCTCGTCGTAGACGATGAAGTCGTTGGTGGTGCCGCGCTGGAGGTGCGGCGGCAGCTCGGGCAGCACCGACACGCGCACCTCGATGCGCAGCAGCTCCTGTTCCTCGCACAGTCGCAGCAGCCGGTCGTCGAGTTCGCGGGCGCTCTCCAGCAGGAACACCCGGCGGACCGTGACGCCCCGCTCCTGCACCGCCTCCTGCTGCGCCTGGAGATAGCGGGTGGCGGGCTCGCTGTTCCAGAACTCGCGGTCCACGGAGGTGCTGGTGGCGCAGATGGACTCCTCTGCGGCCCGGGTCAGGGACAGCATCCAGTCGTGGTTCTCGCCGGGGCACTCGGCGCTCAGGTTGGTGAGGTCGGTCATGTGGCCGACGACCCGGCTCATCTCCAGGCGGACGAACGTGTAGAGGATCGACGGCCCGGGGGCCAGCACCTCGGCGAAGTTCTTGGCCAGTTCGGGCACCCCGTCGGCCCTGATCCGGGCCGGCTGGAGGTAGGGCTCGTCGGCGGGCCGCTCCACCTCGGCGAGCCGGCTCTCCACGAGTTGCCGCATGTCGTCGGTGTGCCGGGTGAGGCCGGTGTCCAGCTTGTCGTCGTGGCGGCGCAGGCCGTCGCGTACCGCGGCGGCGGTCTCGGCCAGCAGGGTCTCCGTGCGCCGGGCCTGCGCCTCCAGGCGCCTGGCCTGCTCGTCCGTACGCCGGTCCAGGCCGAGGACGTGCTGCACGAGGACCGCAGCCGCAGCGCACAGGGCGGCGGCCCCGGCCTGCCGGGACACCGCGGTCTGCGGGGCCAGCAGCGCGGTGACGGACCAGGCCAGGGCGCCCGTGACGACACCGGCCGCGATACGGCGCAGCCAGCGCGACGGGCCGGGGCGCCGCGCCCGTAACGCGTCCGTCGCGAGGGCCGCCCGGACTCTGCCGACTGGGCCGGACCTCCGCCGCTCGCCGGTCCGGCCGGCCTCGCCGGGCGTGCCGGGCGCCGGAGCGGGGATCGCCGCGCCGGGCGGCCTGGCCGCGCCGGACGCGGCGGCGGTGCCGGTCGTGCTCTCGGGCTGGGGTGACTGTGCCGTGCTCATCTCGCTTCTCCCCCCGTTGGGATACGCGTCGGATCGGGATGCGGGGACGTGCGGTGGGGGACCTGGCCGGGCGTCCGGTCAGGGAACCGGCTCCACCTCCCGGTGCAGCGAGGAGATCGCGTGCAGGGTGAGCTGGTCGCGGATGCGCTGCACCTGCGCCTGCCACTGGCGGGTGAAGCCGGGCCGTTCCTCCAGCGCGTCCCAGAGCGGGGCCAGCTCCGTGGCCACCCGGGCCCGTGGCATCCACAGGTGCAGCAGGTGGTCGACGGCGGGCCGCAGCACCCGGACGACGGTGGAACGGTCCCGCTCCCCCGCTCCGGCCCGGGCGGGCGGGGCCTGGGCCCCCAGGCTGACGCCGTCCAGCAGGCGGACCAGGGTGGTCAGCAGCCAGTCGTGCAGGGCCAGGTCGTCGCAGAGCCCGGCGATGTCGGCGGTGGACGTGCCGGCGGGTACCCGGAGCCGTACGGTGCGCAGTTCGTCCTCGGCGAGCGTGAACCGCTCGATGGCCGGGCCGGCGTCCCCCTCGGCGGGCAGGGCGGCCCAGCGCAGCCGGGTGGGGCGGGAGCGCAGGGGCGGGCAGTGGTCGAGCAGGGGGTTGCGCAGCAGGCGGGTGAGCAGTCCGTCGGCGACGAGGCCCACGTCGAGGTCGCCGTGGCGTCCGCCGCCGAGCACGCCCTGGGCGACCGCCTCCGACGGCACTTTCCCGAACGGTTCCAGGAGGCCGGGCCGCACCAGGTACTGGCCCCAGGGGCGCCGCTGGTCGGGTCCGGCGGCGGTGAGGCGGAAGTACGCGGAGGTCTGCAGGACGCGGCCCTCGGTGAGCGCGGCCCGCGCGGCGACCGTGCCGACGGCGCGGACCCGCGCGCCGTTGACGCTGGGCAGCGGGCAGTCGACGCCGGTGAGGGTCTCGGGGGAACGCGCGTAGAGGTTGGGGCGCTCGGAGAGCAGGACGCGTTCGTCGGCGCGCAGTCCGAGGAGCTGGGCCGCGGCCCGGATGTCGAGGGCCTGCCCGGCGGGCAGCAGGCAGGTACGGATCTCTCCGCAGGCCAGCACAGTGTGCGGCGCGGTCTTCGCGGGCCCGGCAGCCGCCCGGTCCCGACCCCTCACGGCGGTCGTGTCGGCCATGTCACGGCCCCGCGTAGAACACGTAGGAGACGCGGTCGGCCACCGAGTCCGGCACGGTCACCCGCTCGCGGGCGGACCGCTCGGCGACCTGGTCCAGTGCTCCGCGGTCCACCTCGATCTGATCGAGCACCACCCGGACGGCGTGCTCGACGGGCAGGAAGCGGCTGGGCAGCACCGAACAGGTCCGGTACGCGGCGAACGGGTCCGCCCGCTCGTTGAGGCGCAGCAGCGCGGGCAGGTCGTCCCAGTCGTCGGGGAAGGCGTCGGCGCTGTGCGGGTGGGGGTCGAAGACGGGGTCGCCCTCGTTGCGCAGCAGTCCGAGGCGGCCGAGCTGCCACACCGCGGCGAGGAACGGGCAGGACCAGGTGCGGCGCCCCTCGGCGTCGTCGCTCCACAGCTCGACGTCGAGGAAGACGGAGTGGCGGCGGACCGCGGTCTCCCTGGGCGGCTGCCAGGCGGCGGCGGTCTTCATCGCCTGCGGGGCGCGGGCGACGGGGCTGCGCTCGCCGTTGGCCAGCCAGCCGGTCTGCGCGGCCGGGGGGCGGTTGCCGTAGCTGCCCGGCGGGGGTTCCTCCACGAGCCGCCCGGCCACCGCCTCGGCCACGGGAACCTTGCCGGTGACGGCGCAGCCGGACTCCCGGGCCAGGTAGTCGACGACCAGCCCGGCCCGCTCGGCCTCCGCCAGCAGCATCGGGACCAGTTCGGCGGGGCTGGAGAACCGGGCGAAGTAGTCGTCGATCAGGAAGCAGGTGCTGACGCGGGGCCGCCGGGTGCCGGTGCGGACCGCCGCGGCGGCGCGCGCGGCCTCCGCCCAGGGCCGTACCTGGGCGAAGTGCTCGCGCAACCGCTGCGGGCCGGCCTCGAAGTCCTCCATGTAGAGGTGGCCCAGCTCCAGCGACAGGTGGGACAGCGGCACCGCCTGGGTGCGCGGCTCGGCCGCGGTCTCACGGAACACGGCCTCCGTCACAGCTGCCCCCAGTACGTGTCGTCCGTCAGGCGCCGGGCCAGCTCCTCCAGCGCCTCCAGGGTCTCCTTGTTGGCTATCTGGGTGGAGAGCACGTCCTCCTCGGTGATGAGCTGTTCGCGCCACTGGAGGATGGGTTCCAGGGGCACGATGCCGACGACGACGCTGTCGCCGATGCGGTGCTCGGCGGCGAGCCGGCGCAGCGTCTCGTCGCAGGCCTGCATCCAGGCGGCCTGGGCGGGCGAGCCGTGCGACCACAGCGGCGACTCCGGGTCCGGTACGGCGGCCCGCACGAAGCGGATCGACGCCCGCAGGGTCTGCTCGTCGTGGCCGCGTTCCACGCCGCCCCTGATGATGCCGTGCTCCTTGTGGACCAGTCCGGACGCGGCGATCACGTGCTGCCGGGTCCAGCGGTGGAAGACGAGCCAGCGGTGGGGGACGTTGCGCATCCGGGGGTGGGCGGTGGCCGCGAGGACCATGTCGACGGCGTAGCTGCGGCCCGCGCTGAGGTCCACCACGATCAGGTCGAACTCGGTGTTCAGCCGCAGCAGCAGGTCGATGCACCGCTCCAGGGCCTCCTCGCCGGTGGCGAACTCGCCGCCGCCCGCGTCGCCGGGGAAGAGGACCAGCCGGCCGGACTGGTTGGGGCGGGCGCGCAGCAGGGGGTGCTCGGTCTGCCGCCAGACGTCGATCCTGGCGGGTTCGGTGATCTCGCCCTCCAGGTAGGAGTGCAGGCCGCGTTCCTCGGTGCCGCGCATCGCGCCGGGGACGTCGAAGACGGCGGCGGCCGTCGGCGAGCCGAAGTCGAAGTCGACGTAGGCCACGTGGTCGCCGGTGAGGGCCCGCTGGTAGGCCAGGTTGGCGCTGGTGACCGAGCGGCCCGTGCCTCCCTTGTCGGAGGCGGCGAAGACGAGCACGGCTCACACCTCCTGCGCGGCGGCGCCCCTGGCCTGGGCCAGGGTGTCGAGTTCCTGGAGGACGGGCAGGGCCAGCGCGAAGGCGGTGGCGGGGCGCTCGTCGAGCAGGTCGCGGGCGTGCTCCAGGCGGCTCTCGATGCTCCGCATCGTGCGGCCCCGGCCGCCGTCGGCTCCCGCGGACGCCTCCAGTTGCTCCTTGCCGAACAGGTGGGTGGCCTCGCTGAGCAGTTCCCGGGCGAGCTGGGCCAGTTCGGGGCTGCGGATGGGCTGCTGCTCGTACAGGTTGCGGGCGGCCACCAGGCACTCGGTGAGGCGTTCGGTGATGCTCCAGGACAGGCGCGGGCCCGCGTCGCGCGCGTCCGGGTAGACGGTCCGTACGTCGTCCCAGAGGTCGGCGCCCACGCCGTCCTCGATCCGCCGGTTCCACAGGTGTTCGAAGGTCTGCTCGGCCAGCCGCAGCAGGCGGTCCTGGGCGTCGATGTTCCGGGAGAGTTCGGCGAGCTGGATGATGCGTTTGAGGAGCTGGGCGGAGAAGTCGGTCATCCGCCACAGGAGGAGGCCGCCGGAGCGTTCGGAGCCGGCGAGCGGCATGGTGACGCCCGGGTTGTGCAGGGTGATGACGGGGTCGTTGCGGGTCATCCGGCTGGTGACCCGGCCGCGGTCGGCCAGGCGTTCCATGATGGCGACGGTGCGGGTCAGGTCGTCGTCGGTGGCCTTCCTGCGGACGAGGTCGTGGACGAGGATGGCGGCGACGGTCAGGGAGAAGTACTCGGACTCCAGGCGCAGGCCGGTGGTCTGCCAGGGCAGGTCCTCCAGGGGCCAGCGCTCGCTGCCGAACCGGGCGACGGCGGACCAGTACTGCTGGCTCAGCTCCCAGCGCAGGCGTAACGCCTCGGCGAGCTTCTGCTGGTCGGCGTCGAGCAGACCGAGGGTGAGGGTGCGCTCGGAGAACAGGTCCTGGATGCCGTCGAGGGCGACCACGGTGAAGTACACGTAGGGCAGCCGGTCGGCGATGCCGTCGGGCTGGCCGGGGACCTGGACGTCGAGGTCGGTGACGTGCGGCGCGTCCCGCACCACGCCCCAGGCCCAGCCGCACTCGAAGAGCTGGCTCTCGTCGCGGATGCTCTCGTCGACCTGGATGCCCCGGGTGAGGCTTTCGATGATCGTGGCGCGCAGCGGGCGGAAGCGGCGGGCGAACTGCTGGAGGACGGCCCGGTCGGACTGCCGGTTCTGCCCGATGACCTGGATCAGGCGCCTGCCCTGTTCGGACTCGGCGTCGAAGACGTTGACCGTGAAGGAGCGCAGGAGGCTGATCATCGCGGCGGTCAGCCGGGCGTTCGTGGCCTCTCTCAGCTCGTCGATCGCCCTGCGGACCTCGGGGCGGGTCGTGGTGCCCTCGTAGACCTTGAGGAAGCCGAGGGTGGCCAGGCACAGCGTGACGGACATGGAGTAGGAGTCGACCACGCCCAACTGCGCCTGGTCGTGGGTGATCTCACCGCCCGCGTCGGCGGATTTGAAGTAGTGGCCGCCGGAGAAGGTGGGGCTGTCGTCGGGGCCGGTGTGGGTGCGCATGAACTGGTTGAGCGCGGTGATCAGGTTGGGCGGGATCTCCAGTCGGCTGCCGATCCCCTCCAGGGCGCGCAGGACGTCCCGCTCGGTGGTGTCGGGCTGGTCGAGCCGGAACGCGGGCACCTCGGTGGCGGGGTACAGCAGGCACAGCAGGCGCTCGGCGTCCGCGACGCTGCTCAGCCCGTCGGTGTCCCCGGTGACGAGCTTGCCGTCCTCGAACGAATGACGGGCCGTGGCCCGCCAGATGTCCAGCAGATGCTGCCGTGGCTTGATCTGCATCCCCGCACCCCTCGTACAGATCCCGTTGCCGTCCGCCCGTGCCCGTGCTCAGACATGGTCCCCGTTCCTACGGAGCGGCAATCTCCCCTTTGCGCCGCCCCAGAGCGAGGATCATCCCCTCGTGTCCCGGCCGCACCACGTGGTGCAGGTCGTGGATCTCCAGCTCGGCGGTGAACGGCTCCAGGCTCTCCCGGGCCCGGGCCTCGTTGACGCGGTAGGCCGGGTACCGGTGTTCACCCACCCGGTAGCCGACCGACTCCTTCATGAACGCCACCGCGAACGGGGCCCGGTCGCCGAGCGCGTTCATGAAGCACCGTACGCCCCGCTGGAACTCCTCGGGACACTCGGACATCGAGTCGGCGACGAAGAACATCGTCCCGATGTCCCAGCGCCGGCGTCCGTCGAGGTCGAAGAGGTTGGCCCGCTCCACCCGGGTGATCTCGCTGACCCGGCCCCTGGGTTCGACGTCGCGGTAGGCCGGCGCCTCGCGCAGCACCTCCCAGAAGGCGTCCCACTCGGCACCGAAGCCCTCGGGAGCGATCTGCCGCTCCAGGTACTCGATGTTCGGAGGGGCGTACTCCAGCAGGAGGACCTTCTCGCACCAGGGCAGCATGGACAGCGCGGGATACAGGTTCGCGCCGGCCCCGACGTCCACGCCCCGCGCCGAGCCGGGGGCGGATCCGGCGAAGCAGCGGCTGAAGTGGTCGCGCAGCAACCGGACGATCTGGAGATCGGCTTCGAGCGGGGTCCGGTAGTTGTTGTCGACGTACACCTCTGGATCGAACTTCGACCACGGTGCGTCAGCGTTGCGATCCATAGTCACCCTGCCGCGTCCCATTCGTTTGCGAGCCGATCGGTGTGCGCGAGCCCCGTGGACACCGGCAGATGAGCGGCAGACGTCGTTCCCCGCACGGTAGGCCAGAAACACGTCGGTCCTCCCGCCCAGGCCGCGCCCGGTGCACCCCGGCGCACGTCAGCACAGCCGGGCGCACTCCCTAACTCGCCCTTGCAGAAAGGAACTTGGAGACCCCACTGTGGCAGAACGAGCAGCCGGCCGCCACACCGATGCCTCAGCCCTTCGAGTGAGCGCACCGGCTCCCGTCGGATTGACGTCCGCAGGTCCTCACTGGGGGGTGGCATGACCGCCGAACCGCTGGAACGCTTCTTCGACCGCCACGAGCAGCTCACCGCACCCGTGCCCTTCCCGGGCCCCCTCGTCCTGCGCCCCGCGCAGGAGAGCGACCTGCCCGAACTGCAGAGGCTGGACGAGGAGGTCTTCCAGGAGGTCGCCTACCCCGGTTTCCTGCTGCGCCAGCTCTACGACATGTACGCGGAGCACTTCCTCGTCCTCGACGACGGCACGGGCCGGCTGCGCGGCTACGTCCTGGCCGCCACCACGGCACTGGGCCGCGACAGCTGGATCCTCGGCCTGTGCGTGACCCATGACCGGCGCCGCCACGGACTGGGCCGGGAACTGATGGAGGAGGTCCTGAAGCGGCTGCGCCGCAGCGGCATCCAGCGGGTCCGGCTCACCGTCGAGCCCTCCAACCGGGCCGCGATCCTCCTCTACCGCTCCCTGGGCTTTTGCCCCGAGGAACCCGACGCCGGCCTGCGCCCGGACTACTTCGGCCCCGGCATGGACCGCCAGGTGCTGCGCCTGCACCTCGCCCCGGGCCGCTGAGCACCAAAGGCTCCTTTCGGGTCAGCGCGGCGGCGGCACGAAGCCGCGCACGTAACGAGCCTGCCAAGGCGTCTCCACCGCGTGCCGGTCGTAGTGCTCCCGGACATAGGCGACCGCCTCCTCGGGTGGTACGCCGTCCAGTACGGCGAGGCAGGCCAGTGCCGTGCCGGTGCGGCCCCGGCCGCCCGCGCAGGCGAACTCCACGCGGTCGGTGGCCGTGCGCCGCCAGCCCCGCGCGAACTGCTCGCGGGCCGCCGCACGGTCCGCGGGGAGGCGGAAGTCGGGCCAGCGCAGCCAGTGCGACTCCCAGGGGAACTCGGGCGGCGGCTTGCCCAGGAGGTAGACGCCGTAGGTCGGGGCGGGTGCCGCCGGGTCGAGGGGGCGGCTGAGGCCCCTGCCCCGCACCAGCCGGCCCGACGGGAGCCGGAGGACGCCGGCGGCGTCTTCGTCCCAGCAGGGCTCGGACCGCTCACTCATGGGCGTGGCGCTCCCTTCCTCCGTGTTCCGGTGCGGCGCGGCGACTATACAAGGCAGGTGTCGTCGCCCACCGCCCTTCCCGGGAGTCCGCATGACCTTCCCCGCACCGCTGACCGGTGTCGTGCCGCCCGTGTGCACCCCGCTGACCCCGGAGCGCGAGGTGGACGTGGACTCGTTGCTGCGGCTGGTGGACCACCTGGTGGCGGGCGGGGTGCACGGGCTGTTCGTGCTCGGTTCGACCTCGGAGGCGGCGTTCCTGACGGACCGGCAGCGCCGGCGGGTGGTGGAGGCCGTCGTGAGGCATGTGGGCGGGAGCCTGCCGGTGCTGGCCGGGGCCATCGACATGACCACCGCCCGGGTGCTCGACCACGTGAGCGCGGTCGCGGCGGCCGGGGCGCAGGCCGTCGTCGTCACCGCCCCCTTCTACGCCCGCGCCGCCCATCCGGCGGAGATCGCCCGCCACTACCGGTGTGTCGCCGCCGCCAGCCCGGTCCCGGTGCTCGCCTACGACATCCCGGTCTCCGTGCCCGGCAGGCTGCCCGCCGCGCTGGTCCTGGAGCTGGCCGCCGAGGGGGTGCTGGCCGGGCTGAAGGACTCCAGCGGGGAGCTGGGCGGCTTCCGGGAAGTGGTGGCCGGGGTGCGGGAGGCGTCCGGCACCGCCGGGTTCAGCGTGCTCACCGGGTCCGAGCAACTGGTCGACGCGGCGCTCGCGCTGGGCGCCGACGGCGCGGTGCCGGGCCTCGCCAACGTCGACCCGCACGGCTTCGTCCGGCTCTACCGTCTGGCGCGCGCCGGTGACTGGGAGGGCGCGCGGACCGAGCAGGAGCGGCTGTGCGCGCTGTTCGGGCTGACGCGCGCCGGGGACCCGGCCCGGATGGGGCCGGGCTCCTCCGCGCTGGGCGCGTTCAAGGCGGCCCTGCACCTGCGCGGCGTCATCGACTGCCCGGCCACCGCCGAACCCCAGGTCCCGCTGACGGCACCGGAGGTGGACCGGGTGCGCGCGCACCTCGCCGCAGCAGGGCTGCTGTAGTCACCGGCTCACGGCCGACCGGCCCCCTCGTGCCCCCGTGGTGCGGTCACGACGGTGTCCTCGCCGCCGCCAGCAGGCGGGTCACGTCGTCCGTGGGGATGGTCAGCGCCGCGCCCACCGTGGCGAGGGCGTCGCGTTCGGCGGGGGTGTAGGGGCCGTCGGCCAGGGCGACGCGGGCGGCCTGGAGGAGGATCGACTCGCGGCCGGCCGGGGCCAGGTGCGGAGCCAGCGGGTCGAGCGCCTCGTGCAGCTCTATGGTCAGTCCGGGGGCGCACGGCTGGTCCTCGTACACCCGGCCGGTGTCCGCGGCCAGCGCCTCGACCAGGGCGGCCAGCTGCTCCTCGGTGCAGTCGGCGAGCCCGGCGGCCCGGACGGCACCGGCGGCCGTCTCCAGGGCCGTGCGCGAGGACGTGCCGCCCGCGGAGAGCACCGCGAGGGCGGCGGTGTGGACGGCGTCGCGGAGCATCGCGGAGAAGCGGGACGTGGTCGGATGGTCCAGTGCCTCGGTGCCGAAGTGGCCGGTGCAGGCGGCGCACTCCACGACCGGCCCGGCGGCGCCGCGCGGCAGCAGCGGCACCCCGAGGACGCTGAAGCGGCGCCGGCCGCTCAGCCGCTGGTAGTTGCGGTCGCCTCCGCAACCGGGGCAGAAGAACTCGCCGTCTCCGACGGGTGTCCAGGCGGTCCGGGTGCCCAGTATGCGGGCAAGCCTGGCGGCACGGCCGTTTCGTCCCCGTACTGGCAGCACGTCGCACCTCCGTAACCACGCGGCAACATCGCCGCGTGGGCGTGATGTTAGCCACATCGGTGAGGCTGAGTCAGTACCCCGGACGAGACCTTTCCGTGACCTGGCCGGTAAACGACGGCCACGACGAGGGGCCCCGGCCGCCTCAGCAGGCGGTCGGGGCCCGGAAAACGCCGGTCAGGATGGTCAGCGTGCGGCGCGGTTGACGGCCGAGACGACCGCCTTCAGCGACGCACGTGTCGTGTTCGCATCGATCCCGATGCCCCACATGACCTTGTCCTCGATCGCGCATTCGATGTAGGAGGCGGCCTGCGCGGAGGCGCCCTCGCTCATCGTGTGCTCCTGGTAGTCCAGCAGGCGTACGTCGACGCCGATGGCCTGGAGGGCGTCGAAGAACGCGGAGATCGGGCCGTTGCCGGACCCGGTCAGGACCGTGTCCGCGCCGTCGACGGTGGCCTCGACGGTGAGCGTGTCCACGCCGTCGGTGTCGGTGGTCGACTGGCCCGTCCTGACCTGGATGCGGCCCCAGGCGTTGTCCGGGTTGGGCAGGTACTCGTCCTGGAAGGTCGCCCAGATCTCGCCCGGCGTGACCTCGCCGCCCTCGGCGTCCGTCTTCGCCTGGATGATCTTCGAGAACTCGATCTGCATCCGGCGGGGCAGGTCCAGCTTGTGGTCGTTCTTCAGGACGTAGGCGATGCCGCCCTTGCCGGACTGCGAGTTGACGCGGATGACCGCCTCGTAGGAGCGGCCGACGTCCTTCGGGTCGATCGGCAGGTACGGCACCGCCCACTCGATGTCGTCGACCGTGACGCCCTTGGCCTTCGCGTCGGCCTCCATGGCGTCGAAGCCCTTCTTGATGGCGTCCTGGTGGGAGCCGGAGAAGGACGTGTAGACCAGGTCGCCCACGTACGGGTGGCGCGGGTGGACCTCCATCTGGTTGCAGTACTCCCACGTGCGACGGATCTCGTCGATGTCGGAGAAGTCGATCTGCGGGTCGACGCCCTGCGAGAACAGGTTCATGCCCAGGGTGACCAGGTCGACGTTGCCGGTGCGCTCGCCCTGCCCGAACAGGCAGCCCTCGACGCGGTCGGCGCCGGCCATGACGGCCAGCTCGGCCGCCGCCACCGCCGTGCCGCGGTCGTTGTGCGGGTGGACGGACAGGCAGACGTACTCGCGGCGGGAGAGGTTGCGGTGCATCCACTCGAAGCGGTCCGCGTGCGTGGACGGCGCCGAACGCTCCACGGTGGCGGGCAGGTTGAGGATGATCTCGCGGCCCGGACCCGGCTGGTAGACGTCCATGACCGCCTCGCAGACCTCCAGCGCGAAGTCCAGCTCGGTGTCGGTGAAGATCTCGGGGCTGTACTGGTAGCCGAACTCCGTCTCGGGGCCCAGCAGCTTCTCGGCGTACTCCACCACCAGGCGGGTGCCGTCGACGGCGATCTGCTTGATGTCGTCCCTGGAGCCGCGGAAGACGACCCGGCGGAAGACCGGCGCGGTCGCGTTGTACAGGTGGACGGTGGCCCGCCTGGCGCCCTTCAGGGACTCCACGGTCCGCTCGATCAGGTCCTCGCGGGCCTGGGTCAGTACGGAGATCGTGACGTCGTCCGGGATCGCGCCCTCCTCCTCGATGATGGAGCGCACGAAGTCGAAGTCGGTCTGGCCGGAGGCCGGGAAGCCGACCTCGATCTCCTTGTAGCCCATCTTGACCAGCAGGTCGAACATGGCGCGCTTGCGGGCGGGCGACATCGGGTCGATCAGGGCCTGGTTGCCGTCACGCAGGTCGGTGGAGAGCCAGCGGGGGGCGGCGGTGATCCGCTGCTCGGGCCACGTGCGGTCGGGGATGTCGACCTGCTCGTACTGGCCGTACTTGTGGATCGGCATGGAACTGGACTGCTGGCGGTTGACCATGGTGGCGTGGGCTCCTCAGGAGTTCCGCGGTGACGCGGGTGCCGGGATGACGGCCGACGGCGCAACGCCAGACTCCGCGGGGAGGGGGTCGGCCTACGACTACAGGCCCTCGCCGCGGCAGCTAAGGAGAAGCAGCCCGAAACGCATGGTGCTGTGCAGCCTAGCCGAGCCGCGCCGGATGCGCGGGCCCGGTCCAGTATGCGAAACGGGGACCCGAAAAAGGGGCGAAGGGGACAAAAAGTGCGCGATGTCACTCCACGCAGCCACCCCTACCCTTCGCGATCGCCGCGTGAACCCCTTGCCCTGATTTTTCACCAATCAAGATTGCAGGTAGTGACTTTGACGTCACGCAGTGCGATGGTCGACCTATGACCACTCACGGGGGCCCCGAGCCCGTCCTCAAGCCTGTCCCCAAGCCCGTCTTCTGCACCTTCGTGCCGCCCCACGTCCTGGACCGCCTCGCGCGCAGCGACGACCCGGCGCTCTCCGAGCCGGCCCGCCGCAGCCTGCAGCGCGACGCCATGGAGCGCACCCGCCGCCGCCTGACCACCGTCATCGGCGCACCCGCCGTCGCCCCGCCCGCCGGCAAGCAGGCCGAGCAGCCGCACCGCACCGTCTACGACGCCCACCACGGCACCGACCTGCCCGGCACCAAGGTCCGCGGCGAGGGCCAGCAGCCCGGCAAGGACGCCACGGTCAACCGCGCCTACTCCGGCCTCGGCGCCACCTTCGAGCTGTACCTGAAGGCGTACGGCCGCGACTCCGTCGACGGCAGCGGCCTCCCGCTGAACGCGAGCGTGCACTACGACGAGAAGTACAACAACGCCTTCTGGAACGGCGAACAGATGGTGTTCGGCGACGGCGACGGCGAGATCTTCCTCGACTTCACCATCCCGGTCGACGTCATCGGCCACGAACTGACCCACGGCGTCACCCAGCACACCGCCAACCTCGCCTACTTCGGCCAGTCCGGCGCGCTCAACGAGTCGGTCTCCGATGTCTTCGGCTCGCTGATCAAGCAGTACACGCTCGGCCAGACCGCCGCCGACGCCGACTGGCTGATCGGCGCGGGCCTGCTCGCCCCGCACGTGCAGGGCGTCGCACTGCGCTCGATGAAGGCGCCCGGCACGGCGTACGACGACGACCGGCTCGGCAAGGACCCCCAGCCCGCCACCATGGACGACTACGTCCACACCGGCAGCGACAACGGCGGCGTGCACATCAACTCCGGCATCCCCAACCACGCCTTCTACCTGGCCGCCACCGCGCTCGGCGGCCACGCCTGGGAGAAGGCCGGGCAGGTCTGGTACGACGTGCTGACCGGCGGAAAGCTCAAGGAGGACGCGGACTTCGCGGCCTTCGCCACCCTCACCGTGCAGGCCGCGCGCGAGCGGTTCGGCGCGGGCGACGCGCTCCAGGCCGTGCAGAAGGCCTGGTCGCAGGTGGGGGTGCCGACATCCTGATTCCGTACTAGAACACCTCCCATGCATATTCGAGTACGACGCACGGGCGGCTTCGCGGGCATCGAGCGGCAGGCCGAGGTGGACACGACGGACCTGCCCGATGCCCCCGAGTGGCACGCCCTGGCCGAGAAGGCCCTCGCCGCCGGCCGGAGCAGCGCACCGGCCGGGGTGCCCGACGGGTTCCACTACGAGATCACGGTCGACGGGAGGACGGTCCACGCCGCCGACCCGCGCCTGACCGAGGACCAGCGCGCGCTGATCTCCCGGGTGCTCAAGGAAGGCGCGTGAGCGCGCGCACCCGTGAACATCTGGACGTCTGGACGTCTGGCCCTACTGAACGCCTGAAGACCCCTGAACGCCTTTCGACGCACGGCCGTTGACTTCTGTTACCGCCGGTACGGATGATCCGCGCATGGCGACTGACGCAGGCACCTCAGGCACTTCAGCCGGGGCGGTCCCCCGGTTCCCGGACGGCTTCCTGTGGGGCGTGTCCACCTCGGCGCACCAGATCGAGGGCGCGGCCGGCGAGCGCGAGCCGTCCGTGTGGGACGCGTTCACCGCCGAGCCCGGCCGGATCAAGGACGGCTCGACGGCGGCCGTGGCCTGCGACCACTACCACCGCCACGCCGAGGACGTCGCCCTGCTGGCCCGGCTCGGCGTGGACGCCTACCGCTTCTCCGTCTCCTGGCCCCGGGCCGGCTCCCCCGGCGGCCTCGGCTTCTACGACCGGCTCGTCGACGAGCTGTGCGCGGCCGGCGTCCGCCCCGTCCCCACCCTCTTCCACTGGGACCTGCCGGCCCGCCTCGACTGGCTCCAGCGGGACACGGCGCAGCGGTTCGCGGAGTACGTGTCGGTGGTGGCGGAGCGGCTGGGCGACCGCGTCACGAAGTGGATCACCCTCAACGAGCCCGCCGAACACACCCTGCTGGGCCACGCGCTGGGCGTGCACGCCCCCGGCAAGCGGCTGCTGTTCGACGCGCTGCCCGTCGCCCACCACCAGCTCCTCGCCCACGGTCTCGCCGTACAGGCGCTGCGCGCGGCCGGGGCCACCGACATCGGCATCGCCAACTCCCACGGCCCCACCTGGCCGGCGTCTGGGGAGACGGCGGACGTGGAGGCGGCGGACTTCTACGACCTGCTGCTCAACCGCCTGTTCGCCGACCCGCTGCTGCTGGGCCGGTACCCGGAGGGGATCGGCGAGCTGATGCCGGGTGCCCCCGGGAACATCGAGGCCGACCTCGAGGTGATCGCCCAACCGCTGGACTGGTACGGGATCAACTACTACGCACCGGCCCTGGTGGGCGCCCCGCAGGGCACCGACGCGGAGTTCGGCGGGGTCACGCTCCCCACCGAACTGCCCTTCAGCGTGCGGGAGATCGAGGGCCGCCCGGTCACCGACTTCGGCTGGCCGGTGGTCCCCGAGGGGCTGACCGAACTGCTGACCGGCTTCCGCTCCCGCTACGGCGACCGCCTCCCCCCGATCGTCATCACCGAGAACGGCTGCGCCTACGACGGCCTCGACGACCAGGACCGCATCACCTATCTGGACGGCCACCTCAGGGCCCTGCACCGCGCGCTGACAGCGGGCGTGGACGTCCGCGGCTACTTCGTGTGGTCCCTGCTGGACAACTGGGAATGGGCCGAGGGCTACGCCCGCCGCTTCGGCCTGGTCCACGTCGACTACGAAACGCAGCGACGCACCCCGAAGGCGTCGTACACCTGGTTCCGGGACGTACTCCGGGCCCAGAGGTGACCCGACGCCCCGAGCACGCCGCGAAGACGTCGGGACCGGCCGCGCCCGGCGGGGCGGACGCGCTCGGGGAGCCGGTCGAGGGGGTGGGACGGGGGTGGACCGCCGCGCTCTCGCTTGCCAACGGGGCTGTCTGGGTGGGGTGGTACGGGCCGTTGCAGATCCTGCTCGCCGCTCAGGCGGGGGATCTCGCGGCGGGCACCGGCATGTCCAAGGAGTCCCTGCTGGCCTGGGTGACGGGCGCGGGCGCGGTGGTGTCGCTGGTGGCGAACCCGTTCTTCGGCGCGCTGTCCGACCGGACGACGGCACGCCGGGGCCGCCGCTCCCCGTGGATCGTGACCGGGGCGGCGGGCGGCGCGTTGTCGCTGCTGCTGCTCGCGGGCGCGGGCACGGTCGCCGTCATGACGGTCGGCTGGTGCCTGGTCCAGCTGACGCTGAACGCGGCCTTCGCGGCGCTGACGGCGGCGGTGCCGGACCGGGTGCCGCGCGCGCAGCGCGGGTCGGTGGGCGGCTGGCTGGGAGCGGCGCAGATCCTCGGCGTGGTCGGCGGGACGGGCCTGGCGACGCTCGCGGGCGGCACCGGGGCCGGTTACGCGGCGTGCGCGGTGTTCACCCTGGCGGGCGTGCTGCCGTACGTCCTGCTCCACCGTGACCTGCGGCTGGCACCGGCGGACCGTCCGCCCTGGTCCGTGCGCGCCTTCCTCGGCGGCTTCCTGCTGAGCCCCCGCCGCCACCCGGACCTGGCCTGGGCCTGGCTGACCCGGTTCCTGATCAACCTCAGCAATTCCCTGGTGCTGCTCTATCTCCTCTACTACCTGCGCGACCGCATCGGGTACGCCGATCCCGAGCGGGGCGTGCTCGTCCTCACGGCGGTGAACGGAGTGACCCTGCTCGCCACCGTCGTGGCCGCAGGCGTGTGGTCGGACCGGGTGGGCCGCCGCAAACCGTTCGTGGTCTGGTCCGGTGTGCTGATGGCGGTGGCCACGGCAGCCCTGTCGGTGTGGCAGACCTGGCCGGGCGCGATCGCCGCGGCGGCGGTCCTCGGCGTCGGCTTCGGCGTCTTCACCTCGGTCGACTTCGCCCTGATGACCGACGTGCTGCCCACGGCCCTGGACCGCGGCAAGGACCTCGGCGTCATCAACGTCGCCAACGCCCTCCCCCAGGTCGCGGCCCCGGCGATGGCGGCGCCGATCGTGACGTACCTCGGCGGCTACCGCGTGCTCTACCTGGTCGCGGGCGTGATCGGGCTGGCCGGGGCGGTGCTGGTGGGCCGTGTCCGGGGCGTGGACTGAGGCCCGGCCGCTCGCCGTGAGGCCCGGCCGCTCGCCGTCGCCGCGGGGCGGGGCCCCGGGGCGACCGGGGCGGGCGGCGGGGCCGCCGGGGCGGGGCGGCACCGAAAAGTCCTACGGCGTTGTCACCGCACCGTCGTACCCTGGGAAGCGCGAGGCCGCCCTCAGCTGTGCGGCCGTGACGAGGAGGAATCGCAGGCGTCGAGCGCCGGCCCATGACTCAGACACCCGCAGCCAACACCCCCGCGCAGGGGCAGGCGAGAGCACAGTTCACCGTCCCCGCCCAGCACCCCATGGTGACCGTGCTGGGTTCCGGCGACTCCCTCCTGCGCGTGATCGAGAAGGCCTTCCCGGGGGCCGACATCCATGTCCGGGGCAACGAGATCAGCGCGGTCGGCGACCCGTCGGACGTCGCCCTGATACAGCGCGTGTTCGACGAGATGATGCTGGTGCTCCGCACCGGGCAGCCGATGACGGAGGACGCAGTGGAACGCTCGATCGCCATGCTCAAGGCGAGCGAGAACGGGGAGAGCGACGGCCAGGAGACCCCGGCCGAGGTGCTGACGCAGAACATCCTGTCCTCGCGTGGCCGCACCATCCGCCCCAAGACGCTCAACCAGAAGCGGTACGTCGACGCGATCGACAAGCACACGATCGTCTTCGGTATCGGCCCCGCCGGTACCGGCAAGACGTACCTGGCCATGGCCAAGGCGGTGCAGGCCCTGCAGTCCAAGCAGGTCAACCGCATCATCCTGACCCGCCCCGCGGTCGAGGCCGGCGAGCGCCTCGGCTTCCTGCCGGGCACGCTCTACGAGAAGATCGACCCCTACCTGCGCCCGCTGTACGACGCGCTGCACGACATGCTCGACCCGGACTCGATCCCGCGGCTGATGGCGGCGGGGACCATCGAGGTGGCGCCGCTGGCGTACATGAGGGGCAGAGCGCAACCGACCTTCACCAACGTCCTGACCCCGGATGGCTGGCGGCCAATGGGAGACCTTCGAGTCGGCGACCTGGTCATCGGTTCCAATGGCGAGCCGACCCCGGTCCTCGGCGTCTACCCGCAGGGCGAAAAGGACATCTACCGCGTCACGGCCCAGGACGGCTCCTGGACCCTGTGCTGTGGCGAGCACCTCTGGACCGTCCGTACGGCCTCCGACAAGCGCCGGAACAAGCCGTGGCGGGTTTTGGAGACGCAGGACATGATCGGCAACCTGCGCGCAGCGCACGCCCGCCGCTACGAGCTGCCGATGCTCACGGCTCCAGTGTGCCTCCCGGAGCACGAGGTCCCGATGGACCCGTACGCGCTCGGGTTGCTCCTCGGTGACGGCTGCCTGACCGGTTCCACCACACCCTCGTTCGCGACGGAGGACCCCGAGCTGGCAGCGGCGCTGGAGGCGGCCCTTCCGGGAATGTCGGTACGGCATCGCGGTGGCCCGGACTACGTCCTCAACCGGATCAAGGCTCCGGGGGACGTGATCACCCTGGAAAATCCAGTCACGGGCGTTCTGCGCAAGCTGGACCTACTGCGCACCCGCTCGCACACCAAGTTCGTCCCCGACGACTACCTGTACAACTCGGCCGACGTACGGCTGGCCGTCCTCCAGGGGCTGCTCGACTCGGACGGCGGTCCGGTCACCCAGAGGAACCGCACCTGCCGGATTCAGTACACGACGACATCCATCCTGCTCCGCGACGACGTGGTCTCTCTCGTACAGTCTCTGGGCGGTGTCGCATACAGCCGTCGTAGGGCCGCTGAGGGTCGCAAGCCGGGCCTGGCAAAGGGACGGGAGGTCGCGTACCCGCGTGACGCCCACATCGTCGACATCCGCCTCCCCGAAGGCATCGAGCCCTTCCGCCTGGCCCGCAAGCGCGACAAGTACGACGCGGAGGGGGGCGGCGGGCGCCCGATGCGATTCATCGACAGCATCGAGCCCGCGGGCCGCGAGGAATGCGTCTGCATCCAGGTGGCGGCCGAGGACTCCCTGTACGTCACGCAGGACTACCTGCTGACGCACAACACACTGAACGACGCGTTCATCATCCTGGACGAGGCGCAGAACACCAGCCCCGAGCAGATGAAAATGTTCCTCACCCGGCTCGGCTTCGACTCGAAGATCGTCATCACGGGTGACGTCACCCAGGTGGACCTGCCGAGCGGCACCAAGTCGGGTCTGCGGCAGGTGCAGGACATCCTGGAGGGCGTCGAGGACGTCCACTTCTCCCGGCTCTCGTCGCAGGACGTCGTACGGCACAAGCTGGTGGGCCGTATCGTCGACGCGTACGAGAAGTACGACAGCACGCACGGCACCGAGAACGGCGGCGTGCCCAAGGGCGGCGGCCGGTCCAGGACCGCCGGTCACGGGCACGGGCACAAGGGGAAGTAGACCAGCACGACCATGTCGATCGACGTCAACAACGAGTCCGGAACCGAGGTCGACGAGCAGGCGATCCTCGACATCGCCCGCTACGCACTCGCGCGGATGCGCATCCACCCGCTCTCCGAGCTCTCGGTGATCGTCGTGGACGCCGACGCCATGGAGCAGCTGCACATCCAGTGGATGGACCTGCCGGGGCCGACGGATGTCATGTCCTTCCCGATGGACGAGCTGCGTCCGCCGGGCAAGGACGACGACGAGCCCCCGCAGGGTCTGCTCGGCGACATCGTGCTGTGCCCGGAGGTCGCCGCCAGGCAGGGCGCCGAGGCGGAGACGCGGCACTCCATGGACGAGGAGCTCCAGCTGCTCACCGTCCACGGCGTGCTGCACCTGCTCGGCTACGACCACGAGGAGCCGGACGAGAAGGCCGAGATGTTCGGTCTCCAGGCGGCGATCGTGGACGGCTGGCGTGCGGAGCGGGGCCTTCAGGGCCCGTCCCCCGCGCCGACCGTCTCGTAACCGGCGATGAGTCCGCAGATCGTCGTCGGCGCGGTCGCCCTGGTCGTCGTCGCCTGGCTCGCCGCCTGCGCGGAGGCGGGCCTCGCGCGCGTCTCCGGCTTCCGCGCCGAGGAGGCCGTGAAGTCCGGCCGCCGGGGCGGCGCCAAGCTGGCCCAGGTCGCCGCCGACCCGACCCGCTATCTGAACGTGGCCCTGCTGGTCCGCGTCGCCTGCGAGATGGCGGCGGCCTCGCTGGTCACCTACGCCTGCCTGGAGTCGTTCTCCGGCACGGCCGAGGCGCTGGTGGTCGCGATCGCGGTCATGGTCCTCGTGTCGTACGTCGCCGTCGGCGTCTCCCCGCGCACCATCGGCCGCCAGCACCCGCTGAACACGGCCACCGTGGCGGCGTACGTGCTGGTGCCGCTCGCCCGGATCATGGGCCCGATCCCCTCGCTGCTGATCCTCATCGGCAACGCGCTCACCCCGGGCAAGGGCTTCAGGCGCGGCCCGTTCGCCTCGGAGGCCGAGCTGCGCGCGCTGGTCGACCTGGCCGAGCGGGAGTCGCTGATCGAGGACGACGAGCGCCGGATGGTGCACTCGGTCTTCGAACTCGGGGACACGCTGGTGCGGGAGGTCATGGTGCCGCGCACCGACCTCGTCGTCATCGAGCGGTACAAGACCATCCGCCAGGCCCTCACGCTGGCGCTGCGCTCCGGTTTCTCCCGGATCCCGGTCACCGGGGAGAGCGAGGACGACGTCGTCGGCATCGTGTACCTGAAGGACCTGGTGCGGCGCACGCACATCAGCCGGGACGCGGAGAGCGATCTGGTGTCCACGGCGATGCGCTCGGCCGTCTTCGTGCCGGACACGAAGAACGCCGGTGACCTGCTGCGCGAGATGCAGAAGGAACGCAACCACGTCGCGGTCGTCATCGACGAGTACGGCGGCACGGCCGGGATCGTCACCATCGAGGACATCCTGGAGGAGATCGTCGGCGAGATCACCGACGAGTACGACCGTGAGCTGCCCCCGGTGGAGGACCTGGGCGAGGGCCGCCACCGGGTCACCGCCCGCCTCGACATCACCGACCTGGGCGAGCTGTACGGCCTGGAGGAGTACGACGACGAGGACGTGGAGACGGTCGGCGGGCTGCTCGCCAAGGCGCTCGGCCGGGTCCCCATCGCCGGGGCCTCGGCCCTCGTCGAACTGCCCGACGGGCGGGCGCTGCGACTGACCGCGGAGTCCGCCGCGGGCCGCCGGAACAAGATCGTGACGGTGCTGGTGGAGCCGGTGGAGCCGTCCGAGGAGGGTGAGGACCCCGAGTGACGCCCCAGGAGTTGCGCGCCCTGTGCCTGTCCTTCAACGCGGCCGTGGAGGACTTCCCCTTCAACCCGGAGACCTCCGTCTTCAAGGTCATGGGCAAGCTGTTCGCGCTGACGGCGCTGGACGGGCGGCCCCTGACCGTCAACCTCAAGTGCGACCCCGAGGACGCGGCCCGGCTGCGCGGGGAGCACCCGGGGCTGGTCGTCCCCGGCTGGCACATGAACAAGCGGCACTGGAACACGGTCACGGTCGACGGCGAGCTCCCGGACCGGCTGGTCCGGGAGCTGGTCGAGGACTCCTACGATCTGGTGGTGGCCGGGCTGCCGCGTGCCGAGCGGCTCCGCCTCGACCGCCCCTGAGGCGTCCGGGGCGATCGGGAGCCGCGCGGCCGCTCAGGCCGCCGGGCCCTCCGCGGCCTTCCTGCCGCGCAGGCCAAGGCCGACCAGCACCGCCGCCGCCAGCACGATCACCGCGTCCAGGGTGAGCACGGTGTGGACACCGGCGAGCAGGTCGTCGGAGGTGGTGGCCAGCACGCCCAGCAGCGGGATGCCGACCGTGATGCCGACCTGCTGGGTGGAGGTGACCAGTCCGGTGGCCAGGCCCTGCTCCGCGTCGGGGACGCCCGAGGTGACGGTCAGACCGTAGGAGATGATCGCGCCCAGGTGGCACATGCTGGCCAGCGAGACGGCGGCGGTGGCCAGCCAGACCGACCACGTGTGGGCGTCGAGGCCGAGCAGCGCGGCGATCAGCGCGCCCTGCCCGGCCAGCGAGCCGACCAGTGTGCGGCGGGCGCCGAAGCGGCCGATGACCTTCGCGGCGTTCGAGCCGGCGACCGCCGACAGCACGCCCTGCACCCCGAAGACGAGGCCTGTCTCGAAGGCCGACAGGTGCAGGATCTCCTGGAGGTACAGGGTCAGGGCGAAGACCACCGTCGACATCATCGAGAAGGTGACCAGGCCGCCCACGTTGCCCCAGGCGACCGTGCGGCGGCGCAGCATGGGCAGCGAGACCAGCGGGGCGGCGCAGCGGGACTCCACGACCACGAAGGCGGTCAGCAGCGCGAGGCCCGCGAGCAGGGTCGCGATGACGTCGGCGCGGCCGAAGCCGTGGTCGGCGGCGGTGGACAGGGCGTAGATCAGCGAGAGCAGACCGGTGGTGACGGCGACCGCGCCGGGCACGTCCAGGCGCGGGCGGTCCGGGGTGCGGGACTCGGGGAGCAGGCCGGGGGCGAGCGGCAGCACGATCAGCGCGAAGACGGTGAGCAGCGCCATGGTGGAGCGCCAGCCGAGGGCGTCGGTGAGGACGCCGCCGGCGACCATGCCGACGGTGAAGCCCAGCGAGAGCAGGGTGCCGGAGATGCCGAGGGCGCGGTCGCGGGCCGGGCCCTCGGGGAAGGTCGTGGTCAGCAGGGACATGCCGGTCGGCACGATCGCCGCCGCGCCCAGCCCCTGCAGCGCCCGCCCGGCCAGGAAGGAGGCGGGGTCCCAGGCGAGCGTGGCCAGCAGCGAGGAGGCGCCGAACAGGGCCAGGCCGGCCAGGAACAGCCGGCGCCGGCCGAACAGGTCGCCGACGCGGCCGAACAGCAGCAGGAAGCCGCCGGAGGGGAGCGCGAACGCGGTGACCGCCCACTGGAGCGCGGACCGGCTCATGCCGAGGTCGGTGCCCAGGTCCGGCAGGGCCACGTTCAGGACGGAGAAGTCCAGGGCGACCATGAACTGGGCCGCGCACAGGACGAAGAGGACCAGCCTGTCGCGCGTCGACAGCCGGGGGGCGTCGGGCGCCGCCCGGTCGGGCCCGGCGGCGGGGGCGGGTGGAGTGGTCGTGGGTGTGCTGGTCGTGGTGGTGTCGATCGCCATGGGCAAGAGCTTCGTGCGGCCGGAATACCCGTGGGGAGTCGGCACTTATGGTGGTGGTGGCACCACCAGACAGCACGAGGGGGAGCGGTACGTGCCCGAGACGGACGTGTTCAAGAGTCAGCGGCGGCGCGAGCTGCGCGAGTTCCTGATGAGCAGGCGGGCCCGGGTGACACCGGCCCAGGCGGGGCTACCCGACGGCGGCGCCCGGCGGCGCACGCCCGGGCTGCGGCGCGAGGAGGTCGCCGTGCTCGCCGGAGTGGGCGCCTCCTGGTACCAGTGGCTGGAGCAGGGCCGGGACATCTCCGTCTCCCCGCAGGTCCTCGACGCGGTGGCCCGGGTGCTCCGGCTCGGCAACACCGAGCGCCGCCACCTGTACCTGCTCGCCGGGCTGAACCCGCCCGCGCCCGAAGTGGCCCCGGACAAGCGGGACATGTGCGAGGGGCTGCGGCGGCTGATCGACACCTGGATGCCGTATCCGGCGCACATCATGGACCTGTACTACAACTGCGTCATGTACAACGACGCCGCCGCCGTGGTGCTGGGCATGCGCCCGGACATCACGCAGAACTGCCTCGTCGACTTCTTCACCGATCCGCTGTACCGCTCCCGCTCGCAGAGCTGGGAGCGCAATGCGCGCACGGTCGTCGCGCAGTTCCGCGCCGCGTGCGCCGCCCGCCCCGGCGACGAGGGGTACCGGGCGGTCCTGGCCCAGGTGTCGGAGGCCAGCGAGGAGTTCACCGCGCTGTGGGAGGAACGGGACATCGAGGAGCCGGGGCAGGTCCGCAAGGAGCTGGAGCACCCGCTGGTGGGCCTGCTGTGCGTGGAGTCGACGGCGATGAAGGTGCCGGCCCGGCCGGACCTGACGGTGGTGCTGCACACGCCGCTGGACGAGGCGAACACCGCCTCGAAACTGGAGTGGCTGGCCTCGCCCGAGGGGCGACGCGGAACGATGTACCCGGTGGCGGGGTGAGCCGTACGGCCGCCGGTGCGGCTCCGTATGCTCGGATCATGACCGACAGCAACGCGCTCGACCCCGAGGACCGCAAGATCGTCACCCTGGCCCGTTCGGTACGGGCCCGCAACGGCGTGCCGGAGGGCGCGGCGGTACGGGACGAGACGGGCCGGACCTACGCCGCCGGTTCGGTGCACCTCGCCTCGCTGAAGCTGAGCGCCCTGCAGACGGCGGTGGCGATGGCGGTGGCGTCGGGGGCGACCTCGCTGGAGGCGGCGGCCGTGGTCAGCGAGGCGGAAGGGCTCGCGCCCGAGGACCTGTCCGCCGTGGGCGACCTGGGCGGGGCCGGGACGCCGGTGCTGCTGGCGGGGCCCGACGGCACCGTGCGGGTGACCCGGCCGGCGGGTCCGGCGCAGTAGCCGCGGGGCGCCCGCCCGCGCGGGGCGGTCGCGGGGCCGTGCCCGTCGAGACGGCCGCGCGGCCCGGCGCAGGCTCAGAGCGCGTCGGGGCCGCGTTCGCCCGTCCGGACGCGTACGACCGTCTCGACGGGCACGGCCCACACCTTGCCGTCGCCGATCTTCCCGGTGCGTGCCGCGCGGACCACGGCGTCGACGACCGCTTCGGCGTCGGCGTCCTCGACGACCACCTCGATGCGGACCTTCGGCACGAGGTCGACGCGGTACTCGGCGCCCCGGTACACCTCCGTGTGGCCGCGCTGACGGCCGTAGCCGCTCGCCTCGGTCACCGTCAGGCCCTGCACGCCCAGCTCCTGGAGCGCGGTCTTGACCTCGTCGAGGCGGTACGGCTTGACGATCGCGGTGATGAGCTTCATGCCTGGTGGCCGGCCTTCCGGGCGAAGGAGGGGACGGGGGACGCGCCGACGGGGGCGCCGTGCCCGAGGACCCCGTGATCGTAGGCCGTCTCGGCGTGCACCGTGAGGTCGAGGCCGGTGTGCTCCTGCTCCTCGCTCGCCCGCAGTCCCATCACCTTGTCGAGCAGCTTGCCCAGGCCGTACGTCATCACGAAGGCGTACGCCGCGACGGCCGCCACCGCGAGCGCCTGCCTGCCCAGCGGGGCGAGCCCGCCGCCGTAGAGGAGGCCGTCCGTGCCGCCGGTCATCGCCTTGCACGCGAACAGACCGATGAGCAGGGTGCCGACGATGCCGCCGACCAGGTGGACGCCGACGACGTCCAGGGAGTCGTCGTAGTTCAGCCTGAATTTCCAGCTCACCGCGTACGAGCACAGGCAGCCCGCGGCGAGGCCGACGGCCAGGGCGCCGAGCAGCGAGACCGTGCCGCAGGAGGGGGTGATCGCGACCAGGCCGGCGACCGCGCCCGAGGCGGCGCCCAGGGTGGTGGGGTGCCCGTCGCGCCTGTTCTCCACGAGGAGCCAGCCGAGCAGGCCGGTGCAGCCCGCGGCGAGGGTGTTGAGGAAGACGGCCGCCGCCAGGCCGTTCGCGCCCATCGCCGACCCCGCGTTGAACCCGAACCAGCCGAACCAGAGCAGTCCGGCGCCGAGCATCACCATGGGCAGGTTGTGCGGGCGCATCGCGTCCTTCTTGAAGCCGAGGCGCGGGCCGAGGACCAGGCAGAGCGCGAGGCCGGAGGCGCCGGAGGTGATCTCGACCGGGAGGCCGCCCGCGAAGTCGAGCGCGCCGAGGCCCTGCCCGATCCAGCCACCCGGACCCCACACCCAGTGCGTGACGGGTACGTATACGAGCAGCGTCCACACCGGGACCAGGACCAGCCAGGCACCGAACTTCGCGCGGTCGGCGACCGCACCGCTGATCAGCGCCGCCGTGATGATCGCGAAGGTGAGCTGGAAGGCGGCGAAGAGGAGGGTGGGGACGGTGCCGTGGACGTCGGCCGGGCCGATGCCCGCGAGGCCGGCCTCGCGCAGGCCGCCGATCAGGCCGCCGGCCGTGTCGCCGCCGAAGACGAGGGAGTAGCCGCACAGCAGCCAGACCACGGTCACCAGGGCGATCGACACGAAACTCATCATCAGCATGTTGAGCACGCTCTTGGTGCGCACCATGCCGCCGTAGAAAAGCGCGAGGCCCGGGGTCATGAGGAGGACCAGGGCGGTGGCGGCGAGCAGCCAGGCGGTGTCGCCGGTGTCGAGGCGTGGGGCGGCCAGGTTCACGGTGGTCACGGCGGTCACGGTGTCTCCAACGCGGACGGGGGCTCGTCAGAGGGTCACCGGTGTGCGTTTCCGGTCGCGTACGGGTGTGTTTCCGTCACGTTTCGTGTTGCGTCGGGGTTGCGCGGGGGTTTCCACCGGCTCACGGCGGGGCGGGACGGGGGCGGTGCGAGGCGGGGTGAGGGCGGCCCGGGGCCGGGCGTGCGGCGGGGCGTCGTGGATCAGGGACAATGGGCGCCATGAGCGTTCGTACCCAGTCATCCGAGCAGTCCGCCGAGGCTGCCCACCGAGCCGGCTTCGCCTGTTTCGTGGGCCGCCCCAACGCGGGCAAGTCCACCCTCACGAACGCTCTGGTCGGGCAGAAGGTGGCGATCACCTCGAACCGGCCGCAGACGACCCGGCACACCGTGCGGGGCATCGTGCACCGGCCGGACGCGCAGCTGATCCTGGTGGACACGCCGGGGCTGCACAAGCCGCGCACCCTGCTGGGCGAGCGGCTGAACGACGTGGTGCGGGCGACGTGGGCCGAGGTCGACGTGATCGGTTTCTGCCTGCCGGCCGACCAGAAGATCGGGCCCGGCGACCGGTTCATCGCCAAGGAGCTGGCGGGGATCAAGAGGACGCCGAAGGTCGCGATCGTCACGAAGACGGACCTCGTGGACTCCAAGGCGCTCGCCGAGCAGCTGATCGCGATCGACCAGCTCGGCAAGGAGCTGGGGATCGAGTGGGCCGAGATCGTGCCGGTGTCGGCGACGGGCGGCAAGCAGGTGGAGCTGCTCGCCGACCTGCTGATCCCGCTGCTGCCGGAGGGGCCCGCGCTGTATCCCGAGGGCGACCTGACCGACGAGCCCGAGCAGGTCATGGTGGCCGAGCTGATCCGGGAGGCGGCGCTGGAGGGGGTGCGGGACGAGCTGCCGCACTCCATCGCCGTGGTCGTCGAGGAGATGCTGCCGCGCGAGGACCGGCCGGCGGACAAGCCGCTGCTGGACATCCACGCGAACGTCTTCATCGAACGGCCCAGCCAGAAGGGGATCATCATCGGGCCGAAGGGGAAGCGGCTGAAGGACGTCGGGATCAAGTCCCGCAAGCAGATCGAGGCACTGCTGGGGACGCCGGTCTTCCTCGACCTGCACGTGAAGGTGGCCAAGGACTGGCAGCGCGACCCGAAGCAGCTGCGGCGGCTGGGGTTCTGAGGGGCTTACTCACGGGGAGCCGCCGGTCTCGCCCGCCCCGGCCGAAGGGCAGTGGGGCGGGCGACCGGCGGTGGGCGTCCCCGTACTCGTGCCCGTCCGGCCGGCGCAGCGCTCCCCCGGCCGGCCTCGGCCCACCCCGTCGCCCCACCCGTGCCTCACGAATCGGCTCCTACCCTCGACTGCCGGCGCACCACGACGGTGCGGGCCGCCCTGTCCCACTTGCTCTGGTGGTAGGTGCCCCGGTCCTTCGCCATCTGTGCCAGGCAGATCAGCGCCACCAGCACGTTCACCACCGGGAGCGCCAAGAAGGCCGCCCGGTCGAACTCGCGGAGAAACGTGTCCTTCCAGGACGGCGGCAAGGTTCCGTCTGTCCACAGGCGAACCACCCGTAGCCCGAACAGACGTTTCCCGACGGTGGTGCCCCACCGGTGCACCAACGGCAGGTAGTAGACGACGCCGCCGGCCGCGAACCCGACCGGTACCAGGACCAGCAGTGCGACGCCGTCGCTCCAAGTCGCCGCCGCCATGAAACCGAGGACCGCGAGCACAGACGCAATAACACTGTCCACACAACGCGCCGCGACCCTCCGGCCATTGGCCGCGAGAACGAACACCGGATCACCGGTCGCGGAGGCCACGGCCCCCGCATCCGTCACGTACTCGACGGTCGCCCCGTCAGGCCGTTCCCCCCGCAGAGGATCCATCGCGGCCAGGTGCTCCCGGTACCACTCCCGCCCCATCGCTCGCACAACCATGGAGGGAACACCCGGGACCCCTTCACGACTGACCACGGCCGCAGCCTCGAGACCCACGTTGGCTTCATCCTTACGTGTTTACCCCGACCCTCTGAATAGGTGGACGGGAAATAGATGAAACAAAAATCTACTGCCGTTCAAATCTCCTCTGGAGCCCCATCAGTCACATCCGGCAGGACTCCAGATTTACTCTCCAAATCCTATACGTTGCCGTCAAGACTTCCAGAAACCCCGCCGGAGAAATCTCGGCGGATCTTGCTGATTTCACTACCGCGACGGTCGCCGAATCCACTCCTCCAGCCCCAAGACAACCGCTTTTAGCTGGTTCTCAAAATCCGCACTAGAGAGCTCTCCACTGTCAAAAGATCGCCACACTTCGGACAGAACGTCAATCAGATCACTCTGCTTCATGAGGAGATCGGAGAGCTCTTCTCCGCTCAGCGAGTGCTTCCCCGTGGAAATCACCCATACGACGCTGGCCGCGTCCGCCGAGATTCCTCGCCCCGCGAGCTCGACAGCGCGCCACGAAACCCTTGGGTCAGCAGCAACCTTGAGGAATACATCGAGCGCCTCGGAGTTTCTTGCAGCCATTCACATTCCTTACAATCGGGACAGAGCGCTTGAATACGCCGGTCAATGCGTCATCAGCGAGAAGCCTACTGACCGCCGGAGAGGAACTTTCTCGCCCACGGAATAGCCGCTTTCCCTTCCGGAACTTCAGCCCCTCCCGCTCGGAGCACATTTGCACAGTACGTCAGGCAACTATTCCCCAACGGGTGATACGGACCCCAGCTCCCCTGAGTGTTTTTCTGAAATTCCAAGGCAGCCTTAGCGTTCGGAAGGTCGATGTCTCGACTCATAATGCTCGGAGGGCCAGAATACGGCGAGACGACAGCTTCTCCGTCATGAGGCATCAGGTGAGTGTGCGTCACTGTTTCACCATCCGTCACCTCAACACTGAAGTGATTCCCGTCGCCGTGATAGTGCAGCGTTGCGACGCCTTCATTGCAATTGTGTACCAGTACCGGCGTGGCCCCGGCGAGTACATAGTACGTGTGCGTGGTTTTGACCGTCAGGTCGTGAGTGAGGTGCGGGTGGTGCCAGGTCTTGACGGCTGTGACGCTTACGGCTGCGCCGGTGCTGGTGCGGAGGAGCATGCCGGTCTTGATGTGGCCGGCGTCGACCCATGTCTTCAGGGATGTGATCCAGAAGGGGTGGGTGACTGTCGCGACGATCTTTGACGACTTGCCCTTGTTGCGGATGGTGAGGGTGGCGAAGTCTTTGTCGTGCTTGGTGGTGATGAGCTTGTCGACGGTCTGGGGCTGGCTCTTGCCGGTGACGGGGTCGGTGGCCAGGACCTTGTCGCCTGCCTTGACGTCGGCGATCTTCTTCTTGCCCCCGTCGGCCATCAGGACCTTGGTCGCGGGCAGGAAGCTGTGGTTGCAGGCGCTGGCGCCGCTCTTCGGCGCCGCGGTCTTCGCGCGTCCGCTACTGCGGGCGGCGCCGGCGGTCGCCGTGCTTTCGGCTGCGCTTGCGGCTTCCTGTGCTCCTGATCGTGTTGCGGCCTTCGACGCCGCTACTGTTTCAGCGCCTTCCGCGACAGCCCCCGCTCCTGCCCCGGCGATGCCTGCCGCCCCGGCGATGACCGCGCCGCCCTCGCTGGCCACTCCGACGGATGCGCCCACCGCGGCTGCTCCGAGGCTGCCTGCTTCGGCGCCTGCGGTGAATCCTTCGGCCCCGGCCACGATGACGGCTCCGCAGCCTCCGGCTGTGGCTGTGACGCAGGCGACGACTCCGACGACCACGGCGGTGGCTACGACGGTGGCGATCACGGGGTGTTGTTTGACCAGGTTGTAGCCCTTGTGTACGACATTGTGGAAGTGGCAGGACCAGCCACAGTGGTGGTGACCGCCGCCGCCACCGCCACCGCCTCCGCCACCACCGCCGCTGCTGGGGGTGGCACTGGGGTCCGGGTTGGTGTTGCCGTACGCCGGGTCGGGTTCCTGGGAGCCCTTCTTGCCGCCGTCGTCGGGTGTGCAGTGTCCGTTGCCGGGGTCGATGCACAGGCCGGCCGGGTCGCTGTTCGTGACGGGGTTGTTGCCGGCGTAGGTGTAGCCGTCGATCTGCTCGGGGTCCGTCAGCTCCAGGACGGGGTCGACGGAGACGAAGCGGCCGGTCGTGGGGTCGTACTCTCGCGCTCCCAGGTGCGTGAGGCCTGTGGTGGTGTCCACGACTCCGTTGACGAATCCCTTGTCGCCCAGCCATGCGGCGGCGTCGGGCTGGGTGCCGCGTGTGTTGCCGAAGGGGTCGAGGCGGCGGCGGGTGGCGGTCTGTGTGGTGGCGTCGACGGCGGTTTCGGCGGTGTTGTGCGGGTCTGTGACCTGCCATTGGAGGCTGCCGGAGCTGGTGCGGACGGCGATGGTCTGGCCGGCCCAGGTGTAGTAGCGGGTGCCGGTGGTCGTGTTGGTGCCCTTGGCGAGATGGACTTCGGTGTCACCGATGTAGAGGGTGGTGCCGTTGTCGTCGCGGCTGAGCAGCCGGTTGCCGTCGGCGTCGTAGAGGTAGGAGGCGGAGGTGCCGTCGGCGTTGGTCACCTTGGCCAGGTGGCCCTCGTCGTCCCAGTCGAGTGCCTGCTTCTTGCCGTTGAGGGTGCGGGTGATCGTGTTGCCGGAGGCGTCGTAGGAGTAGGAGTTGCTGGTGCTGGTGGTGCCTGTGGTGCTGGTCGACGACGTCAGCGTGTGGGGCTGGTCGGTGTTTTTCGCCGGGTAGTCGTAGGTCGTGGTGGTGTCGTTGCTGCCCGTCGTCGTCGCGTGATCGGTCCGGGCTGTGCGGTTGCCGAGGCCGTCGTAGGCGAAGCTCTGCCAGTAGGGTGCCGGGCCGCCGAGGACGGCGGTGGTGGGGTCGGCGGAGCAGCCGTCGGTGGCGGACCAGGCCTGGGTGAGGCGGTCGTGGCCGTCGTAGCGGTAGCACTGGACGTCGTCGGTGCCGTCGGCGTGTGTGGCCGTCTTGGTGGGATTGCCGGCGTCGTCGTAGTCGTAGGAGGTGTCCTGGACGGGTGCGGTGTGTGTGTCGTCGGTGACGAGTTCGCGCTTGAGGCGGCGGGTGCCGTCTTCATAGGTGTTGGTGACCTGCAGCCACTTGGCGCTGTTCGCGGAGGAGACGCCGAGGGTGATCTGCCCTATGTCGCCGAGCTTGGTGTAGCTGGTCTTCTGTACGTAGCCGGTGGCACCGTCGAGGGTGGTCGGCATGCCGATGTCGTTGTACCCGTACTCCAGGGATTCGGCAGGCAGTCCGCCGGCCGCCGGGTCGGAGGTGACCTGGACGGTGCCGTCGAGGTTGTAGCCGACGGTCGAGGTGTAGCTGCCGGCCAGTGCTTCCTCACCGGTGACGGAGGGGATCGTGACGCGGGACAGGGTCGGCCGGTACAGGCTGTCGTAGGCGCCGACCTGGCTGATGTATGCCTTGCCGGCGGAGTCTCCCACGTAGCGGATGGAGGAGGTGGGCTGCCCCTTGGCTATGGAGTCGTAGGTCCACTTGGCCAGTTGGTGGGCGGCGTCCTTGGTGGTGCCGTCGTACATGTCCGTCTTGCGGCCGAGGACGTCGTACGTGTAGCTGAGGGTCTTCTCGTCGGCGGTACCGACGGCAGTGGTGCTGGAGACGGCCTGGTCGAGCTCGTTGTACGCCGTGGTGGTCTTGCCGGCGTCGGGGTCGGTGGTGCTGACCTGGCGGCCCATCAGGTCGTACGTGTAGGTCCAGGTGTTGCCGTCGTTGTCGTTGACCTGCTGGAGGCGGCTCTTGGCGTCGTAGTGGTACTTGATGGACGTGTAGGAGCCGGACGGGGTACCGCTGTCGTACTGGCGCGTCTCCGTGGTGCGGCCCAGGGTGTCGGTCAGGGTCGTGGTGGCGATGCCGCCCTTGGGCGGCGTGACGCTGGTCCGGTCGCCTTGGTAGGCGGTGGAGGTGGTCCACCGCTTCACGCCGCCCGCGTAGAAGTCGGTCCTGACGGCGCGGCCCGCCCCGTCGTAGCTGGTACGGGTCTGGGAGGGAACCGCCGAGGTGATGGCGACGAGGGTGCCGGTGGGCGAGGTGGCGTCCGTGTAGTCGGTGTTGGACTGGACGGCCAGGCCCCGGCTGTCGTATTTGGTCTCGGCGATGACGCGTCCGCCGTCCGGGGAGGGGGTCTGCGTCTGGCGTGGTCTGAGCAGCGCGTCGTAGAGGGCGTAGGTGGTGTCGTAGGTGCTGCCGTCGTTGTTCAGCTTGCCCGTCGAGACCACGGAGGCGGATGTCTTCGAGGTGGTGTAGGCGTAGGTGAGGCTTGGGGACTGGTTGGCGGCTTTGGAGCGGTTGGCCAGCCACAGTTTGGTGACCCGGCCGAGGCCGTCGTAGGCGTAGTCGGTGCGCTTGTTGTTGGGGTCGACGACTGAGGTGGCCGTGCCGCGGCCGGGGTCGAAGGTGGTGGTGGTGGCGTAGCCCTTGGCGTCGGTGGTGATCGTGCTGGTCAGCGGGCCGCCGGTGGGCGGGTTGTACGTGGTGGTGCTGACGCTCGCCGAGTTGGTGTCCTTGACGGAGTCGACGCGGCCTTGGGCGTCGTAGTGGCTGGTGGAGACGGTCTGGTAGACGGGGCTGCCGTTGCTGTAGGAGGTCAGCCGCTGCGTGGAGGTCTCGTCGCCGCGGGTGGGGGCGGCACCGTAGGCCTGACTGTCGTAGAGGGTGCGGACGTCGGAGACGACATCGTCAGGGCGGCTGGGTGCGGCGTCGCAGGCGACGTCGACGGTCTCGACCCGGACGGGGGCGGCCATCAGCCAGTCGGTGGTGTTGTCGGCGAGTGTGGTGCGGGTGCACTGCTCGTCGCCCTTGACGGCGGTGTCGCCCGCGTCGTCGACCATGGTGACCGCGCCGGTGGTGTCGTCGTAGGTCGTGGTGACGGCGGTGTCGCGGGTGCCGCCGGAGGCGAGGTCGGTGCGGGTGCGGACGGCCTGCGGGCGGGTGTAGGTGCTGGTGCGGGTGCCGTCGGTGCCTGTGGCGTGGATCCACTGGTCGGTGATGACACCGGACACCTCGGCGCTGCCGTTGTAGGTGATCGATTCGCGGACGTTCCCGGCGAGGGCGTCGGTGTCGGTGACCGTGGCGCCGGTGGAGTCGGTGATCTTGGCGGTCCGGGTGGTGCCGTCGGCCTGTTTGTCGCCGTCCATGCCGCGGAAGTACGTCGCGACGGTCTTCGTGCGGGTTGCCTGGGCGTTGCCCGTGGTCGTGGTGACGCTGCCGTAGCCGCGCCAGACGGACCAGGTCTTGCGCTTGGCCGGCGACGTGACGTTGTCACTGTCGTAGTGCCAGGCCGGGGAGCCGTTGTACGTGTAGTCGGTTTCCTTCAGCGGGGCTCCGCCGGCGGGATCGGACTCGGTGACCTGGGTGACGACGTACTTGTGGAACCAGTCCAGTTGCGGGTCGGGAGTGTAGGGCGGTTGCCAGTACGTCGGGAAGCACCGCATGGTGTCGGAATCGGGGCTGCTGGGCATGGTGGTGCCCGCGACACACTGCGGATCGGAGTAGTTGACGGTCAGGACCGAGCCGGTCTCGGAGGTGATGGTTCTGACGCGCCACTTGACCAGGGCGGCGATGTCGTCGTGTGCGGTGTCCACTCGGTTGAACAGCTGGATGCCGGCGAAGGTGACGGCCGACATGGGCGTGGTCGCGCCGTCCTTGCCGGTACGGGTGATGGACTTCAGCCACAGGCCCGCGGAGGTACCGTCCCCGGGATCGGGGAAGTCCTGGTCGAGCGCCCAGCTGTCGATGTCCCGGTAGGCGGGGGTGGACAGGCCGGCGTCCCAGACGCTGGTGGTCACTCCGGCGAGACGTATCTCGGAGAAGAAGGTCGGGCCGGTCGACTTGCACGTCTTGCCGGAGTCGCAGACCTGGTCGAAGGGCACATCGGGCCAGTGCGATGCCGTGCTGGAGGTGAGCGAGGAGCACGTCTCGGTGGTGGTGACCACACAGCGTGGGGCGGTGGTGAAGGTGACCTTTTGGGGTGCGGCGCCGAAGACGGTGGAAGCGGTGATGCCGTAGTCGATCCGCTTCAGGTAGCCGCCTCGGTCGTAGGCGGTGCCGTTGACGGTGGTGACGCCGTTCTTGGCGTAGTAGTTGGTGTCCTTGCTGTACCAGTACGACATCGCGTTGCCGTGCGGGTCGACGACGTAGTCGAGGTTCCAGCGCCAGGCCTGGGTGAGGGCGCGGCCGGAGAAGGAGGTCGCCTTGTCGTAGCCGGGCTCGCCTGAGTCGTCGCCGAAGACCGGGACGGTCCAGGTCGAGTTGGTCTCGGCGGCGCCGGTGGTCCAGCCGGGCAGGTGGTTCTTGCCGAAGACGTACTGGGTGCCGTCCGGGGTGGTGACGGTCCAGTACTCGCCGTCGTTGTCGCCGTTCACCGCGCCGGTGGACCGCACGACTCGCTCGCCGTCATCGCTCTTGGGGTGCCAGGTGCCCGTCTTGCTGTCCTTGATCAGCGGGCTGGATTTGCCGCCGAGGACCAGGGTGGCGTTGTCGTTCGCCCAGCACTCGTCGTTCTTGTCCTTCTGGCCGTCGTCGTCGCAGGAGTCGTAGGAGCGCTCGATGTAAGAGGTGGAGAGGTCGAATCCCTCACCGACCCACGAGGGCTGGTTGTTGGTGGAGGGCAGCCGCCCGTCGACGCTCTGCGAGTCGTAGGTGATCGCCAGGTTCGGGGCGGGACCGCCGTTGGAGGGAGGAACGGTGAGCGGGTAGGACCAGGTGAAGTCACCGCTGGAGCCGCCCGCGTTCCAGGCCGCCGACGGATTGAGAGAGGTCGCCTGGTAGGAGCCGGCACCGGACTTCGCGGTGGCGGTGGTCGCGGCGAGCGCGGTCACCCCCACGGGACTGAGTGCTGCCGTGGTGGTCAGCGTGTGATGCACGACGTCGTTGGTGGTGGGAACCGGCTTGGTGGCCTGGCACTTCTTCACGGCCGGGGTGGTGAGCGCGCAGGCAGGGAGGGTGACCAGGGTGAGCCGGGAGGCGTAGTCACCGCCGTAGGCGTTCGCGAAGCTGGAGTAGTCCAGTGTCAGCCGTGTCTTACCCGCGGCCTTGCGGCCGTCGGCGCGGGCCACGGACAGTACGGTGCCATTGATGCCGAGGGCCGTCGCGGTGCGGTGGTCGGCCACCTTCACCGCCACCTTGGCCGGGGCAGCGCCGCCGGTCGGTGCGCTCAGCGTGACCGGCAGTTCGCCTACCCGCGTGGTGGCGGCACGGACTCCGTGTGGCGCCACGGACACGGTGGTGGTGGATACCTCGGGCCATGTGATGGGTTTCGCCAGTTTCGCGGTGGTACGGGCGGCGGCGTCCTTGGCCGGGTCCTTGCGGGCAGGGGTTTGCGTCTTGACCGGCACGGCGGTGCCGTTGTCAACGTCCGGCGCACCCACCGTGTGATGTCCGTGCCGCTGGGTGGCCCACACCGCCGGCGCCGCACCGAGCCCGGTGGCTACCAGGGCGCCCGTAGTGACGGCGACGACCCACAGACGTGTCCGTCGTAGCCCATCCATGACTGGTCTCCTGAAGGTGTGGGGTGAAGGGGGCCGCTGACGGTGTGGCGCGCCCGGCGTGCCGGCGGGCTGATGTCACAGCGGGATGGGCACTTCGTTGAGGTACATCTGGTCGATGGCCATGTCGGACAGCACTCCGGTCCACACCCGCACGTCGTCCACGAGGCCACGCGCATAGTCGCCGTAGTCGCCCTTGATGGTGCGCCCGCGACCGATACTGAAGGCGCCGGTGGCCTGCCAGGGGATGCCGAGGGTGCGCCCCGAGTCAGTGCTGGGATCGGAGTCGGTGTCGTGCAAGGCGCTCTGGCGGACGCCGTTGACGTAGAGGAGCATCTGGTTGTGGGCGCTGTCGTCCACGCCGGTCAGGAGGGTCCAGGCACCGGGGTCGACCAGTTGAGCAGCTGATATATCGGCGGGAACCTGGATGACCGGGCCTCCGTCGAACATGGCCCGGCCGAACACCCACATTCCCTGGGTGGATCCCGCGGCCTGGTCGTACCACAGCCCCCACGCGTCGCGTGCGCTGCCGGACTGAGTGGCGATCTTCATGTGGTGGGGCACGGACGTGTCGGCCAGGGCGGCCGCGTCGAGCTTTACCCATGCCGACAGGGTGAACTCACCCTGAGAGTCCACAATCGGACCGGCGGCCGTGGCGTTGGCCGTCGACGTCCCGTCCAGAGACAGGACGTTGCCCTTGCCGCCGTCGGTGTCGGTGGTCCAGGTGCCGCCCGCCGTCACGGCAGCGGTGTGGGCGTATCCGGAGGAGTCCGAGGCGCTGGTGCCGGAGGTTTCCTCCATCGTCCAGTCGGCGGCCAGAGCCGGGCGTGCCTGTCCGGTGCTCGGGTCGGTCATCGCCTGGAGGTCAGCGATCTCCTGGGAGGAGAGGATGCGGTTCCAGGCCGTCACCTCGTCGACCTGGCCGGAAAGGTACTCGGTGAAGGCGCCGCCTGACAGGACGCGGCCGATCTGCACGCCGCCTGTGGCAGCCCAGGGAGTGGTGAAAGAGACGGGATCGCCCTGCGGCAGGCCATTGACGAACAGTTGGATGGTATGGAATTGCGCGTCGTAGACCCCCATCAGATGCGTCCAGACACCCGCAACCGGGGTGGCCGTCGAAACCGACCGGACGACCGTCGGCGAGACGACGTCCGAGGCGTACCGGTTGAAGATCCACGCCTTGTAGGAGGCCGAGTAGTAGAGCGCGAAAGCGGATCCGTTGGATCCCGACTGGGCGACGACGACGGAGTTCTGGGAGGTGCTCGTCAGACGGGTCCAGGCAGCCACCGTGAAGCTTTTGGTGGTGTCGAGCGCGGAGGATTCCGTCGCCGCGTAGGCGGACGCCCCGTTGCCCTGCAGCGCCTTGCCGAGCCGGGCCTGGCCCGTCCAGGCAGCCGAGCCGTGCAGCGTGGCGTCCTTGCCTCCGATGGAGTCTCCCGCTGTGGAGCCTGTTCCTTCGTCCATCGACCACTGGTCGACGGGTCCGGCGCCGGGGGCGACCTTGAAGGAATAGGTGTAGCTGGCCGATTCGTTCCCCGCCGCGTCCCAGGTGTTGACCGTGAGCGTGTTCAGCCCGCGCACATCCGGGGCCATCGAAGGAGGTGTGTAGCTGGTGGCGGGGCTGGTGAACGTCTTGGTCTGCACCGGGTCGTCATTGAGCTGGAAGGTGTACTTGACGACGTCCGAGGCTCCGTTGGCCTTGAGCGTGAACGATCCCGGCACTCCCACGCCACCGTAGGCGGTGCAGTCATCGGGCGCGTCAGGGCTCGCGCACTCCGGATAGGCCGATGAGTCGACATCCGGCTGTACGGGACGTGTGGTGTCGACCTTGAACCAACACGCCGGAGACCAGTTCGAGTACATGTAGCCGGTCGTCCCGTTGAAGGAGTACCTGTACTCGCTTCGCGCGCGGTACCAGTAGGTCTGCCCGTTGGTCAGCGATGGAGCGGTCCACGTACCCGCCGTGCCCGATGTCGTGTACGCCGACGGGCTGCCGGAGCCGACCCGCGGATCGGTGGCATTCGGGTCGTACTTGTACACCTCGAAGTTGGGCCGCAGTGTCGACTGCGAACCGTCGGCGGACTGGGGTGCTGCGGCCAGTGTGGGAGTGGTGTCCCGGATCACGACCGCGCCGGCGTAAGTCGTGGAGCACGCCAGGCTCGGGGCCGACATCTTCACGTTGGAGGGAGCACTGGGCTTCGACACGAACGTCACAGACAGCGTCGGCTTGTAGTCGGAGGGTGAGCCGAACTGCTTCCAGGCGATCGCGTCGCTCTCGTCGCTGGCGCGCAGGCCGAGGGTCGTGGTCGAGGCGGACTGGCCGGCGGTGTAACTGACAGCGCCGGTCGCGTCGAAGGACACATTCCCGCCGGGGCACGACGAGGAGTAGCCCTTGGCCGCCGTCACCGTGTCCGCGCGTGCGGACCAGGACGGCTGGGCCGACCACGTCGTGGACGACGAGATCGGACCGGTGCGCCACAACTCCACCGGCTTGCCAGTGCAGTTCGCCGACCACACCTCCAGCGCTGTGAAGGTGGCCGAGAGGATCTTCTTGCCGCCCAGGGTGTGTGTGTCGAACTGGTAGAGCGAACGGGCCTTCTTGTTGTCCACCCACGCGTCATAGCCGACCCCGAGCGCGTGCGAGGTCTTCCAGAACGACGTCGACGGGGAACTCGTCCATACCGTCGTCCAGCCGGCCAGTGAGGCACTGGTCGTCTGAGGGTCCAAGACCACGGGGTAGACGGTGTCCGGATCGTCGAGGAAGGACCGGTCGGGCTTCAGCGTCAGCTCGTCGTCCGAGACCGTCACGTCCATCGCGGTCGTGTGAGCGCCGGGGACCGGACCATCGGTAGCGCCCCCGGTGAGGGCCGCGGTCCCGGCCTGCGTACGAGCAACACTGGACTTCTTGGCGGACGGAGCCTGAGGGGTGGCCGGCGTGGCGGAGTCGTACATCAGCGCCGTGCCGGTGGTGAACACGGGCCGGCCCTGAGTGTCCACGAACGCGGCTCCACCCGCAGTCGTATCGCGCGCCGTGACCCCGTCGACGGAAACAGGAAAACGGACACTCGCAAGGTCCGTGCTGTGCGCGGCGTCCCGCGACTTGACCACCTACGCACACCACCCCACCCCATGACCCCCACCTTGCATTCACAGGCTATTTACAAGCGGTGATCAAATCCCGGCCCTTCTCGTCCTGTCAATGGCTTCCCAGAGGCGCCAAGCAGCCAAATCGACTCAATAGGTCGCGTGGCTTTGACAAAAAAACGCAATAGCGTTGCACAAGAAGGACCCAGGAAAGGTAAAGGAATATTCAGGTGCTCCAGTCCGGGCAAGCCGCGAATGTGAGGAAAAGCCCACGAACTCAGCCCGCAGGCATGCTCGGAAGCAGCCGCGCTCCGAGCACCGAGCGGCCGATGGATCCACCTCTTCCCAGGCGACCCCAAGATGTGGAACTTCGCCGTAACGTGACCTACACGGAAGCCGCACACATAGCCAGGCGGAAGGTCACTAGCTCACCATCAAACGCAAATACATCGGACCGCTCACATCGGGCGCCGCCCACGATCCTCACCAAGCACTGCGTGGAATCACCGAAAAGAACCGGCTCTGCCGGCGTTTCGGATCCGGACAGCACAGCCGCCCGGGCCGGCCGGCCCGGGCGGCTGTGCTGGGACGGGGCTTTCTCGACGCAGAGCCCGCAGGCTCAGCGCAGCGCCCGCAGGGCCTTTTGCGCTCCCTTCGCGCCCAGTTTCACGAAGACCGGGGCCGTGCCCAGGGGGGTCGCGTAGGACGTCAGGGTTCGGTCGCCGTGGACGGTCCTGGCGTGGGCCACGTCGTACCAGGTGCCCGGGGGCAGGTGGACCGTGCGGGTGGGAGCGTCGGTGAGCTGGGGGGCCGCCAGGACCGCCGGGCCCAGCATCCACTCGTCGGTGATCGTGTAGGCGGCCTTGTCCTTCGGGAAGTCGAAGAACAGGGGGCGCATGATCGGGTCGCCGGTGCGCAGGGTCGCCTGGACCTGGTCCCAGATGTAGGGGGCGAGGCGGCCGTGGCGGGCGATCGCGGCGCGGTAGAGGTCGATGGTCTCCTGGTCGTAGACCACCTTCTTGCCGGTGGTGGGGTCGTTGGTGTCGACGGGTGACGTGGACGCGTACATCAGGGGCATCAGGGACGCCGACTGGGCCCAGCGGACCAGGACCTGCTTGCTGGGGGCCGGCTGGCCGAGGGAGCCGCCGATCATGTCGGTGGTGACGAAGGGGTAGCCGATGGTGGAGATGGCGAGGTTCTGGGAGACGGAGGCCCGCAGAGAGTTCCAGCCGGTGCCCTTGTCCTCCTGCCGGGTGACGAATCCGGCCTGGTGGGCGGTGCTGTCCCAGTGGACGCGGATGCCGACGCCCTGGAGGTCGTACTCGTCGGCGAGCTGGGCGCCGAGCCGCTGGTAGTCGGTGGGCTTGTAGCCCTCGTGCGGGGCGCACTTCTCGTCGATGAAGCGGGTGTCGAACTTCAGGCCGTCGATGCCGTAGGTGCTCATGAGGGACTTCAGGCGCCCCTCGTACCAGGCCTTGGCGTCCGGGTCGGCGAGGTCGACGATGCCCGCGGTGCCGTTCCACCAGGTGACCGTGCAGGGCTTGGCGGTGTCGGCGGCGGACTTGAGCAGGTAGCCGTGGTCGGCGGCGTACTGGTACTGGTCGGAGTCGAGGTTGATCCAGAGGGTGACCCAGAGGCCGAAGTCGAAGCCGAGGTCGTGGATCTTCTTCGACATGGCCTTGGGGTCCGGGTAGGCCTTCGCGTCGAAGGTCATGTTCCCGTAGTTCGACTCCCACTTGTCGTCGAGCTGGAGCGTGTGGCCCCTGACGCCGTTGTCGTGCAGGTCCTGGGCGTAGTCGAGGAGTTTCGCCTGGTCCACGTGGGTGTAGAACTGCGCCCAGGAGTTCCAGACGGGCTCGGCGTACTGCCGGTAGGTGGCGTCGCTCTTCGCCGGCTTGCCGACGATGCCGATGTAGTCGCGGTAGACGTCCAGCGGCGTCGACTCGACGAAGACGGTCGCCTTGTAGGGGTCGGCGGACTCGACGTCGAAGCGGCCGAGGCCGTCCTTGTTCTGGTTGATGGCCACGTCCATGACGTGGCCGGTGTCCACACGCAGACCGGTCGCGCGCGAGGTGTACCAGAAGGGGTCGACCATGTAGTACGACGCCGGGCCGAAGGCCGAGTGGACCACCTGGCCGCTGTCCAGGGGCCAGGGCTGGTCGGTGCCAGGGCCGCCCGCGGGGGTCTGGGCCTCGCCGTGGCCGTACCAGTGGCCGGCGGAGGAGAGGTCGTAGGCGATGCCGAGGCGGTCGGGGGCGGCCTGGCCGGTGACCTGCCAGTCGAGTTGGTAGCGGTCGGCGGCCGGCGTGAGGCGGGCCCGGACGGTGGCGCCGGGTGCCGTCGTCGCCGCGGTGAGGGTGAGGGTGCCGTCCCGCCAGGACCAGTCGGTCACGCGGGTGGCGTGCTGCCAGGTCCCGCCGGTGCGGAAGCGCAGGGCGCCCGTGTCGGCGGGGGCCGAGGCCAGAACGGTGGTGCCGGAGCGGCGGGTGGTGAAGGAGAGTTGAGCGGTCGTCACCTGGAGGCGGTAGCCGGGGGACGTGCGGCTCGGCGGGACGGTCAGGGTCACCTCGTTGGGGGAAGAGGTGAGCCGGGGCGCGTGGGGGGCGGGAGCGGGGGCGGCCTGGGCCTGATCCTGCGCGGTCAGTCCGACGGGGAGGGCGAGGGCCAGGGCTAGGGCGGCGAGGAGCACTCTGGGTCTGCGGGATGGTCTGCGCACGACGCTTGTCCTTCGACGGAGGGTCAGGCGGGAGCCATGGGTCAGGAAGTGCGGTGCCCGTGCAAAATAATGCTTGATCCTGCCGATAATTGAGCAGCAAACGTCATCTGTCTGTCAATGGCGTGTCCGGACACCCCGGATCGGGAGTGTCCCGGGGGCCGGGAGTGTCCCGAGGGCGGAAGAGTCTCAGGGGCGGGAGTGTTCCAGGTCGGGAGTGTCCCGGGGCGGGAGTGTCCCGGGCAGGGCGGCGTCCGTCAGGCGGACCTGCCGAAGCCGATGGTGGGTACGGCCCTGCGCCTGGGCCACGGCTCGACGCACGCCTCCGGGACCAGCCGTTCCAGGAAGGCGTACCGCCGCAGGGCCGCCGGGTCCTGGCCGGCCACCGACTGGACCCGGCGCCACCACGCGGCGATCTCCGACCAGCCCGGTGCCGACAGGGAGCCGCCGAACTCCTGCACCGAGAGCGCGGCGGTGAGGCCGGCGAAGGCGAGCCGGTCGGCCAGCGGCCACCCGGCCAGGCTGCCGGTCACGAACCCGGCCACGAACACGTCGCCCGCGCCCGTCGGGTCCAGGGCCTCGACCGCGATGGCGGGCACCTCGGCGCTCTCCCCCGTGCGCCGGTCGACCGCGTAGGCGCCCTCCGCCCCGAGGGTGACCACCGCGACCGGCACGAACTCGGTCAGCCGTTGCGCCGCGGTGCGCGGGCAGTCGGTGCGCGTGTAGCGCATCGCCTCCTCGGCGTTGGGCAGGAACGCCTCGCAGTGCTCCAGGTCGGCGAGTCCCGCCAGGTCCCAGGCGCCGGTGTCGTCCCAGCCGACGTCCCCGAAGACGCGGGTCCCCTTGCGGGCGGCCTCCGCGATCCAGGGCGCCCGCCTGCCGGGGGTCAGGGAGGCGACGGCGGCCCGCGCGGGTGGCAGGCAGACGGGGCCGCCCTCCTGGAGCAGTACGTCCTCCGGCGGCGGCTCGTGGCCGTGCGAGACCATCGTGCGCTCGCCCTCGTACGCCATGGAGACGGTGACCGGGGAGTGCCAGCCGGGGACCGTGCGGGACGGCGAGAGGTCGATGCCCTCGCCCTGTTCCAGGGCGTCCCAGCAGTACTCCCCGTAGTGGTCGTCACCGAAGGCCGCCGCGAGGGAGGTACGCAGGCCGAGGCGGGCGAGGGCGGTCGCCATGTTGGCCACACCGCCGGGGCTCGACCCCATCCCGCGCGCCCAGGACTCCGTGCCGCGCACCGGGGCGGAGCCGAGGCCGGTGAAGATGATGTCGAGGAAGACCGTTCCGGTGAGGTAGACGTCCCAGGGCGGGTCGTGCACGGTGCGCAGGGCGGCCAGCGGGTCGACCTGCGGGGCGGCGTGGGCGTGCGGCGCCCCGACGACGTACTCCCGGTCGCGGGGGTACTCGCGGTCCTCGGGGGACTCCTGCCCCCTCCGGTACTCCTGCCCCCTCGGGCACTCGTGCTCCCTCGGGTACTCCTGCCCCTTCGGATACTCCGGTCCTTCTCCGGCGGGCGTGCTGGACGCGGTCACGGTGCGCTCCCCTGGCATGGTGCGGATCAGGCCAGTGTGCACCACTTCGCCCACCCGGCGGGGCGGTCGCGCCAGGTGCGGCGGCACCTCGGGAAGTCCGCGCCCCTCACCAGCGGGGCACCGCCGGGGTCGTCCACTGCGGGTCCGTGATCCGCATGGCCGCCGCGTCGTCACGGTCCCGCAGTGAGCCGTCGTCCGCCAGCCACCGCCGGTGCAGGAACGCCAGCTTCTCCCGGTCGAGTTCGACACCGAGTCCGGGCCCCTCCGGTACGGCGACGCGACCGCCGGTGAAGGTGAGCCGCTCGGTGAGGACGTCCTCCGCCTGCCAGGGGTAGTGGGTGTCGCAGGCGTGGTGGAGGTCCGGGACGGTCGCGGCGACGTGGGTCATCGCGGCGAGGCTGATGCCCAGGTGGGTGTTGGAGTGCATGGACACTCCCACCCCGAAGGCGCGGCAGACGGCGGCGAGTTGCCCGGTGTTGCGCAGTCCGCCCCAGTAGTGGTGGTCGCAGAGCACGACCTGCACGGCGTCCTTCGTGAACGCCTCCCGTATCTCGGCGAACGTCGTCACGCACATGTTGGTGGCCAGCGGCACCCCCGTCCGCCGGGCGACCTCGGCCATGGCGGGCGTGCCGAGCGCGGGGTCCTCCAGGTACTCCAGGACGTCCCCCAGCTCCCGCGCCACCCTCAGCGAGGTGGCGACGGACCAGGCGCCGTTGGGGTCGAGCCGCAGCGGGCGGCCGGGGAACGCGTCGGCCAGCGCGCGCACGGCGGCGATCTCCTCGTCCGGCGGGAACACGCCGCCCTTCAGCTTGAAGGACGTGAACCCGTACCGCTCCTCGAACCGCCGGGCCTGCGCGACGACTCCGGCCGGGTCGACGGCGGCGCCCCAGTCGTCCTGCTCGCAGGGCACGCCCGCCGGATGCGCGGCCCACCTGTAGAAGAGGTACGCGCTGTACTCGACGCTGTCGCGCACCTTGCCGCCGAGCAGTGCGTGCACGGGCAGCCCGAGCGCCTTGCCGAGCGCGTCCAGGCAGGCGACCTCGAAGCCGGAGACGACGGACAGGCGCAGTTTGTCTGCGGTCTGCACGCCGCGCAGTCCGCCGACGTCCACGGCGTCCTCGATACGGGAGGCGTCGACGGCGACCTCGTCCGCGAGCGTGAACAGGCCGTTGAGGTCACTGAGCTGACGCCCCTCCAGGCGCTCGGCGAACGGCCTGGCCAGCTCCAGGTACTTGGTGTCGCCGTACGTCTCCCCCACCCCTGTCGTCCCGTCGGCCGTGACGACCTCCACGACCAGCCGGGGCGTGTACGGCTGGTGCACGCCCTGGGTGTTCAGCAGGGGCGGGTCGGCGACCAGGATCGGCGTCAGGCGCACCTCGGCGATGGTGAGGTCGAGCAGGGTCCTCCGGCCGGCGACACTCACGCGCTTGTCTCCCTCTGTAGACGTCATCCACGTATGGAGATGGAGATTAGATAGCTGAAAGGAGGCCGTCAATGGGCGGGGCATGCGCCCACCGCCTCTTGCTCCCCCGGCCCGGTCTACGATCGGCGCATGTCGGAGACCGGGGGCGCCGCGGGCGGCGTGCGCGAGGTGAAGTCGGCGGCGCGGACGGTCGAACTGCTCGAACTGCTCGCCGCGCGCGGCGACCGCCCCGCCCGCTTGCAGGAGCTGGCCGACGCGCTGGGCGCGCCGCGCAGCTCCATGTACGCCCTGCTCCAGACCCTCGTCTCCCGCGGCTGGGTGCGCACGGACGTCACCGGCTCGCTCTACGGCATCGGCATCCACGCCCTGCTCACCGGCACGGGCTACCTGGACTCCGACCCCCGGGTCGGGCTGGTGAGACCGTACCTGGACGAGGCGTCCGAGGCGCTGGGCGAGACGATCCACCTGGGGCGGCTGGACGGGCGGGACGTGGCGTACCTGGCGACGCGGGAGTCGCACGAGTACCTGAGGACGATCAGCAGGGTGGGGCGGCGGCTGCCCGCGCACGCGGGCGCGCTCGGCAAGGCGCTGCTCGCCGAGCGCGCCGACGCCGACCTTCCCGACGGCCCGTACGAGGCGCTGACCGCGCACACCCGCACGGGCCGGGACGCCCTGGCGGCCGACCTGGCGCGGGTGCGGGAACGCGGCTACTCGGTCGACCGGGAGGAGAGCGTCCCCGGCATCGCCGGCTTCGGCTTCGCCCTGCGCTACGACACCCCGGCGCTGGACGCGATCAGCTGCTCGGTGCCGGTGGCCCGGCTCACCCCGGCCCACGAGGAGCGGATCGTCACGGTGATGCGCGGGATCAGGGCCGGGATCGAGGCCGCCGCCCCCGGCGCGGGCGGCGCGCCGCACTGGCGCTGAGCACACCGCCCTGGGGGTCTACGGGCCCGCGGTTGCGCGAAAGGAGCCTCCGGTTCCGCGGAAGGAGCCTCCGGTCCCACGGAAGGAGGGGCCTACGGGAACTCGTACGCCTCCACCTCGGCGAGGTAGCGACGGCGCCGCTCCTCGTCGTCCTCCAGGAAGGAGGCGAGGAAGGAGTTGCGGGCCAGTTCGCGCAGCCGGTCCTCGCTCAGGGCGAGCGCGCGGTGGACGGCGTCGAAGTTGTCGCCGGCGTAGCCGCCGAAGTAGGCCGGGTCGTCGGAGTTGACCGTGCACAGCAGGCCCGCGTCCAGCATGGCGGGCAGCGGGTGGTCGGCGAGGGTGTCGACGGTGCGCAGCCGGACGTTGGAGAGCGGGCACAGGGTCAGCGGGATCCGGTCGCGGACCAGGCGGGCGACCAGCGCGGGGTCCTCCATGCAGCGCAGGCCGTGGTCGACGCGCTCCACGCCGAGCACGTCCAGGGCCTCGGTGATGTACTCCGGCGGGCCCTCCTCCCCCGCGTGCGCCACGCGCCGCAGCCCGAGTGCGGCGGCCGTCTCGTACACCTCGCGGAACTTGGCCGGCGGGTGCCCGACCTCGGCCGAGTCGAGCCCGACGCCGGCGATCCGGTCCAGGTACGGCCGGGCGGCCTGAAGGGTCTTCAGGGCCGACTCGGCGGACTCGTCGCGCAGGAAGCACAGGATCAGCCGGGTGGAGACGCCGTGCTTCTCCTCGCTGCGGCCGAGCGACCGCCACAGTCCCTCGACGACGGTGTCCATGCTGACGCCCCGCGCGAGGTGGGCCTGCGGGTCGAAGAAGATCTCCGCGTGCCGCACGCCCTGCGCGGCGGCCCGCGCGAGGTAGGCGTCGGCGAGGTCCGCGAAGTCCCGTTCGGTGCGCAGGACGGCCATCAGCTCGTAGTACAGGTTCAGGAAGGACTGGAGGTCCTTGAACCGGTAGGCCTCGCGGAGCGCGTCGGTGTCCTCGTACGGGAGTTCCACACCGTTGCGCGCGGCCAGCTCGAAGGCCAGCTCGGGTTCGAGGGTGCCTTCGATATGGAGGTGCAGTTCAGCTTTGGGCAGGGGCATCGAAGAATCCTACGGCTCTTTCACCGGCGTTTCGGGACCGGCACCCGCAGCAGGTCGTGGGCCACGGTCAGTTCGCCCTCGAACCCGGCCGCCCGCGCCTGCCGTTCGAACTCCTCGGGGTCGGTGTAGCGCTGGCTGAAGTGGGTGAGGACGAGGTGCCGTACGCCCGCGTCCCGGGCCGCCCGGGCGGCCTGGGCGGCGGTCAGGTGACCGTGCTCGACGGCGAGCGGCTCGTCCTCGTCGAGGAACGTCGACTCGATGACCAGCAGGTCGCAGCCGTCCGCGAGCGCGTGCACGCCCTCGCAGAGCCGGGTGTCCATGACGAACGCGAACCGCTGCCCGCGCCGCACCTCGCTCACCGCCTCCAGCGGCACCCCGCCGAGGGACCCCTCGCGCTGGATGCGGCCCACGTCCGGGCCGGTGATCCCGTGCGCGGCGAGCCGGTCGGGCAGCATGCGGCGGCCGTCGGGTTCGGTGAGCCGGTAGCCGTAGGACTCGACGGGGTGGGAGAGGCGGCGGGCTTCCAGGGTGTACGCCGGGGTCGCGGCGAGGGGGCCGTCGGCGTCGGCGGGGGCCTCGGTGAGGGCGACCGTCTCGCGGTAGGCGGTGGCGTACCGCAGGCGGTCGAAGAAACGCTTGCCGGAGCGCGGGTAGTGCGCGGTGATCTCGTGCGGGACCTGGTCGAGGTTGATCCGCTGGATCACTCCGGCCAGGCCGAGGGAGTGGTCGCCGTGGAAATGGGTGACGCAGATCCGGTTCAGGTCGTGCGCGGCGACCCCGGCGCGCAGCATCTGCCGCTGGGTGCCCTCGCCGGGGTCGAACAGGATGCCTTCGCCGTCCCAGCGCAGCAGGTAGCCGTTGTGGTTGCGGTGCCGGGTCGGGACCTGGCTCGCGGTGCCGAGGACGACGAGTTCACGGACGGACACGGGACCCTACCCGGGGGGCCACTGCAGGCCGCGGCCGCCGAGGAGGTGCGCGTGGGCGTGCCAGACGGTCTGGCCCGCGCCGGCGCCCGTGTTGAAGACGGTGCGGTAGCTCTCCAGCTTCTCCTCCTCGGCGACGGCCTGGGTCTCGCGCAGGACGTCGGCGGCGAGCTGGGGGGCGCCTGCGGCGAGGGCGGCGGCGTCCTTGTAGTGCGCCTTGGGAATCACCAGGATGTGGGTGGGCGCCTGGGGGTTGATGTCGCGGAAGGCGACGGTCGTGTCCGTCTCGCGGACGAGCGTCGCGGGGACCTGACCCGCGACGATCTTGCAGAACAGGCAGTCGTCCTGGGGTTCCCCTGCCATGCGCGTGCGCTCCTTCGGGCCGGTGAGCTGGTACGGGGCATCGTAGTCGGTCGGCTGCGGGCCGGTGGGCGGCCGGCCCGCAGCCCCGGTCCTCAGACGGGAAGGTCCGGCGGCGTCTTGGCGGGTGTCGACTCCAGCGCCTCCAGGGCCAGCCTGATCGCCTCGTCGAGCTGGGGGTCGCGGCCCGCCGCGTGGTCCTGCGGGCGCTGGACGACCTCGACGTCCGGGTCCACGCCGTGGTTCTCCACGTCCCAGCCGTAACCCTCCAGCCAGAACGCGTACTTGGGCTGGGTGATCAGCGTGCCGTCGACCAGGCGGTAGCGGCTGTCGATGCCGATGACGCCGCCCCAGGTGCGGGTGCCGACGACCGGGCCGATGCCCAGCGCCTTGATCGCCGCGTTGACGATGTCGCCGTCCGAGCCGGAGAACTCGTTGGCGACGGCGACGACGGGACCGCGCGGCGCGTCCCGCGGGTAGCTCTCCGCCCGCATGCCGCGCGGCAGGTCCCAGCCGACGATCCGCCGGGCCAGCTTCTCCACCACGAGCTGCGAGGTGTGGCCGCCGCGGTTCTCCCGAACGTCCACGACCAGGCCTTCGCGAGCCACCTCGACGCGCAGGTCGCGGTGGATCTGGGCCCAGCCGGGCGCCTGCATGTCGGGCACGTGCAGGTAGCCCAGCCTGTCCCCGGACTTCTCGTGGACGTAGGCCCGGCGGTCGGTCACCCAGGCGTGGTAGCGCAGCGGTTCCTCGTCGGCGAGGGGAACCACGACCGCGTACCGCACGTCCCCGCCGCCGGCGGGCGAGATCGTCAGCTCCACGGGCTTGCCGGCCGTGCCGACCAGCAGCGGGCCGGGGCCGGTCACCGGGTCGACGGGCCGGCCGGCGACCGCGAGGACGGCGTCCCCGGGGCGGAGGGCGACGCCGGGCGCGGCGAGCGGGGAGCGGGCGTGCGGGTCCGAGGTCTCCGAGGGCAGGATGCGGTCGATGCGCCAGCTGCCGTCCTCGTGCCGGGAGAGGTCCGCGCCGAGCAGGCCCTGGCGGGCGCCGTCCCCGAAGGCGCCGAACGGGGTGATGTAGGCGTGCGAGGTGCCGAGTTCGCCGTGCACCTCCCACAGCAGGTCCACGAGGTCGTCGTGGGTGGCGAGGCGGTCCAGGACGGGCCGGTAGCGGTCGAGGACGCCGTCCCAGTCGACGCCGCTCATGTCGGCGCGCCAGAAGTTGTCCCGCATGATGCGGCCGGTCTCCTCGAACATCTGCCGCCACTCGGCGGCCGGGTCGACGTACTGGCGCACCCGGCCGAGGTCGACGGTGATGTTGGAGTCGCTGTCCTCGTCGCCGGAGGCGCGCCGGTCGCTGGGGACGACCCTGAGCTTGCCGTCGGACCACAGCAGGACGCGCTTGCCGTCGCCGCTGACCTCGAAGTGGTCGGCGTCGGCGGCCAGGTGCTCGATGCGCTGCTGGGCGAGGTCGTAGCGTTCCAGCTCGGTCTTCGGGTCGGGGTCCTCGGGTGTGGCGCGGGAGGCGCCCAGGACGCCGGTGACCGGGTGGCGCAGCCACAGCACGCCGTCGCGGGCGGCGCGCAGGTTGGAGTAGCGGGCGGCCTCGACCGGGAAGGGCACGATGCGGTCGGCGAGTCCTTCGAGGTCGATGCGGGTGGCCGGGGCGCCCTCGCTGTCCGGGGTCTCGTCCTTGTCGGCGGTCTCGAAGGGGCGGCCGTGGCGCTGCGGGCCGAACGGGGACGGTGTCGTCGCGGCCAGGGTGATCAGGTGCGGGCGGGAGCTCTCCACGAACGCCAGGTCGAAGACGTGCTCGTCGTAGACCGGGTCGAAGGAGCGGTGGGAGAGGAAGGCGAGGTGCTTGCCGTCCAGGGTGAACGCGGGCGCGTAGTCCTGGAAGCGCAGCGGGGTCGCCTCGGTGACCGACAGGTCGGTGGTGTGGGCCAGGCGGAGCTGGCTGAGCGGGCTCGGGCCCGGGTGGGACCAGGCGAGCCAGGCCGAGTCGGGCGAGAACGCGAGACCGGTGACGTCGCCGTTGTCGCTGCGGTCGACCTCGCGGACCTCGCCGCTCTCGCGCTCGACGAGCAGCAGCCGTCCGTCGTGGGCGGCGACGGCGGCACGGCTGCCGTCGGGCGACATGGCCAGTTCCAGGACCCGGCCGAGCTGCCCCGCGGCCAGCCGGCGCGGGGTGGCGCCGGGGGCGAGGCCGGTGGCGGGCGCGAACTCCAGGGCGTCGTCGCCCTCGGCGTCGGTCACCCACACCACCCACTCCTCGCCGTCGGCGCGGAAGGTGCGCGGCAGCCGGGTGCGGACGCCGGGTTCGGCGGCGAGCGCGCGGGCCGGGCCCGAGCGGTGGGTGACCCAGTGGACGGCGCCGCGCACGGCCACGGCGCTGCCGCGGGCGGTGTGGTCGGGGGCGGCGGAGCCGAACCAGCGGCCGGCGTCGACCGGGTACGGCTGGAGGTCCACGCGCGGCCCGCCGAGCCGGATGTCGAGGCGGCGCGGCTCGGCGCCGTCGAGGTCGTCCAGGAGCCAGAGTTCACCGGCGCTCGCGTACACGACCCGGGTGCCGTCGGTGGCGGCGTGCCGGGCGTAGAAGCCTCCCCCATGCGGGGTGTGGCGGCGCAGGTCGGAGCCGTCGGCGTGCGACGAGTACAGCGCGCCCGTGCCCTCGTGGTCGGAGAGGAACGCGATCCTGTCGCCCACCCACAGCGGGTACTCGATGTTGCCGTCCAGGTCGGCGTGGAGCCGGACGAACTCCCCCGTGCCCTCCGGGTCGATCCACAGCTTGCCCGCCGTGCCGCCCCGGTACCGCTTCCACCAGGCGGCCTCGCGGCCCATCGGCGCGGACAGCAGCACGGTGTGCGGCCCGTACGCGATGTCGCCGACCGGGCCGTAGGGCAGGGTGGTGGCCTCGGTGCCGTCGAGCGGGACGGCCCGGGCCCAGCTGCGGCGCAGGCTGGCCTGGCCCTGGGTGCTGATCGCGAGGACCTCGCCGCCGGGGGTCCAGCCCCGCACCTGGGTGCGCCAACTGCCCCAGTGGGTGAGGCGCTTGGCGGGGCCGCCGGCGACCGGCGCCGCGTGCACCTCGGGGGCGCCGTCGCGGGTGGAGGTCCAGGCGAGGGTGGTGCCGTCGGGCGAGATGCGCGGGTGGTTCACCGGCACGTTGTCGGCGCTGACCCGCCAGGCCCGGCCGCCGTCCAGCGGCGCGAGCCACACGTCGTCCTCGGCGGTGAAGGCGACCAACTCCCCGTGCAGGTGCGGAAACCGGAGGTACGCAGACGGTACGGTCGATGCAGACGATGCGGACTGAGTCACCCGATCACCCTACGCAGCGCCCGCGGTCACGGACAGGGGTCCGGATCACTTCGGGATCACTTCGCCGGCCCCGCGCCGCCCGCTTTCCCGGCGTGCCGGCCCTGCCGCCGCCGGAGCGGGCCGCGTGTCCCGAGCCGGTGCGTCAGAGCGCGCAGGGCCACCTGCGCGCCGTGCGCGCCCGCGCACCTGTCAGGAGCGCAGCAGCAGCCACTCCTGGAGTTCCACGAGGTTGCCCTCCGGGTCCTTCAGGTGGGCGACGCGCATGCGGTCCGTCATCGGGGCCGGGCCGTGCAGCACGGTCGCGCCGCGCTCGGTGACCTGTGCGCAGTAGGCGTCCAGGTCGTCCACGCGCAGCACCACCAGCGAGCGGTGCCCGGTGGCGGTGTCGCCCAGCTCGCCCAGCACCTCGGCCATCATCGCCCGGTCCTGGAGGGCGATGCCCGCGGAGCCGGTGGCAGGGCTGAACTTCTCGTACGGTCCCCGCACCGCGCCGGACTGCGGCTTGAGGCCCAGCACGTCGGCGTAGAAGCGGTAGGAGGCGGCGAAGTCGGTGACGAGGAGCCGTACTTGGGCGAGTTCCACGGTGTTTCCCCCTGGCGCGGTCAGGACCAGCGGCCGGTGCGGCCCAGGAGCAGGGCCGCGGCCGCGGTGCCGGCGGTCGATGTACGCAACACAGTAGGACCCAGGACGTAGGGCTGGGCGCCGGCCTCGGCGAACAGCGCCAACTCCTCGGGACTGACGCCGCCTTCGGGGCCCACGACCAGCACGATCTCGCCACGGTCGGGGAGTTGGGCGGTGGCCAGCCGCTCCTCGCCGCTCTCGTGGAGCACCGCGGCGAAGTCCGCCGCGGCGAGGAGCGCGGCGACCTGCTTGGTCGTCGCGGCGTCCGCGACCTCGGGGAAGCGGACCCGGCGGGACTGCTTGCCGGCCTCGCGGGCGGTGGCCCGCCACTTGCCGAGCGCCTTGAGCCCCCGCTCGCCCTTCCACTGGGTGATGCAGCGGGAGGCGGCCCAGGGCACGATCGCGTCGACGCCGACCTCCGTCATGGTCTCCACGGCCAGCTCGCCGCGGTCGCCTTTGGGGAGGGCTTGGACGACGGTGATACGGGGCGACAGCGGGGGTTCCTCGGTCACTTTGTCCAGGCGCACGACGAGCCGGTCCTTGCCCTCGGCGGCGGTCACCTCTCCCTCGGCCCACCGCCCTGCGCCGTCCGTGAGCACGACCCGCTCACCGGGCTGGAGCCGCTTCACCGAGACGGCGTGCCGTCCCTCGGGGCCGTCCAGCACGCACTGCCCCTGCCCGTCGTCCAGCCTGCCGACCACGAACACCGGCGCCGTCATCGCGGGTCGCCTCCGGTCGAGGGGTACGCCGACAACGCTGTCCTGGCGGCATCCAGTTCGGCCGCCAGCACCGCCACCAGCTCCCCGGCGGGCAGCGCACGGGCCATGCGGTGGCCCTGGCCCGCCCACAGCGCCATGCCCTGCGGGTCGCCCGCCTTCGCGGCGGCCTTGCGCAGCGGCGAGGTGAGGTGGTGGACCTCCGGGTAGGCGGCGGGCGCGTACGGGCCGTGTTCGCGTACGAAGCGGTTGACCAGGCCGCGGGCGGGCCGCCCGGAGAAGGCACGGGTCAGTTCCGTGTGCGGGAACAGCGGGTCGGTCAGGGCCTGCTTGTGCAGGGCGTTCGCCCCGGACTCGGGGGTGGCGAGGAAGGCCGTGCCCAGTTGGGCGGCGCTCGCGCCGGCCGCGAGGACGGCGGCGATCTGGCTGCCGCGCATGATGCCTCCGGCGGCGATGATCGGCAGGTCCACGGCCTCGCGGAGCTGCGCGACCAGGGAGAGGACGCCGATGCCGGCGCCGTCGTTCTCCGGCTGGTCGCGGTGGGCGCCCTGGTGACCGCCCGCCTCCACGCCCTGCGCGATCACCGCGTCCGCGCCCGCCCGCGCCACGGCCAGCGCCTCCTCGACGGTGGTCGCGGTGACCAGGGCGTACGTGCCGACGCGGTGCAGGGAGTCGACGACCTCGCGGGTGGGGACGCCGAAGTGGAAGGAGACCACCGGGACCGGGTCGTCCAGGAGGACGGCGAGTTTGACGTCGTAGCCGTCGTCCCGTCCGCAGTCGGTGTCGCCCAGCTCGGTCTCGTACCAGGTGGCCTCGCCGGCCAGTTGCTGGGCGTAGAGGTCGACGGCGCCGGATTCCGCAAGCTCCGGCTGGGGCATGAAGACGTTCACGCCGAAGGGGCGGCCGGTCAGCCCGCGCACCTGCTTGATCTCCTGGTACATGCCGTCCGCCGTCTTGTACCCGGCGGCCAGGAAGCCCAGCCCGCCGGCCTCGGACACCGCGGCGGCGAGCTGCGGCCCGGAGGGGCCGCCCGCCATCGGGGCCTGCACGATCGGATGGGGGAAGAGATCGGTCAGTGCGGACAATGCGGAGGACATGACCGCATGGTGTCACGTCCTCCGTACGGCACCGAATCCGGGCGTCCTCCGGCATATGCCGAGGGCAGCCACCGACGTCGGCGGCTGCCCTGGGACGTGCATCGCGGGGTCGCCGCCCGGCTCAACGCCCGTTGAACGCGTCCTTCAACCGCGAGAACAACCCCTGCTGCCCCGGCTGGAACTGGCCCTGGGGGCGTTCCTCGCCGCGCAGTTCGGCCAGCTCGCGCAGCAGGCGCTCCTGCTCGGGGTCGAGCTTGGTCGGGGTCTGGACCTCGACGTGCACGATGAGGTCGCCCCGGCCGCCGCCGCGCAGGTGCGTGACGCCGCGGCCGTGCAGCGGGATCGACTGGCCGGACTGCGTGCCGGGCCGGATGTCGACCTCCTCCATGCCGTCCAGGGTCTCCAGCGGCACCTTGGTGCCGAGGGACGCCGCGGTCATCGGGATCGTGACCGTGCAGTGCAGGTCGTCACCGCGCCGCTGGAAGGTCTGGTGCGGCAGTTCGTGGATCTCGACGTAGAGGTCGCCGGCCGGGCCGCCGCCCGGGCCGACCTCGCCCTCGCCCGCGAGCTGGATCCGCGTGCCGTTGTCCACACCGGCCGGGATCTTCACCGTCAGCGTGCGGCGGGCGCGGATGCGGCCGTCACCGGCGCACTCCGGGCACGGGGTCGGCACGACGGTGCCGAAGCCCTGGCACTGCGGGCAGGGGCGGGAGGTCATGACCTGGCCCAGGAAGGACCGGGTGACCTGCGAGACCTCACCGCGGCCGCGGCACATGTCACAGGTCTGCGCGGTGGTGCCGGGCGCGGCGCCCTCGCCGTTGCAGGTGGTGCAGACGACGGCCGTGTCGACCTGGATGTCCTTCGTCGTGCCGAAGGCAGCCTCGTCCAGCTCCACCTCCAGCCGGATCATCGCGTCCTGGCCCCGGCGGGTGCGCGAGCGCGGTCCGCGCTGCGACGCCGTGCCGAAGAACGCGTCCATGATGTCGGAGAAGTTGCCGAAGGAACCGGCCCCGAAGCCGCCCGCGCCGGCTCCGCCGGACTGCGAGAGCGGATCGCCGCCGAGGTCGTAGACCTGCTTCTTCTGCGGGTCCGACAGCACCTCGTAGGCGGCGTTGATCTCCTTGAACCGCTCCTGGGTCTTCGGATCCGGGTTGACGTCCGGGTGCAGCTCGCGCGCGAGCCGACGGAACGCCTTCTTGATCTCATCCTGCGACGCGTCGCGGCGCACGCCGAGAACGGCGTAGTAGTCCGTGGCCACTTACGACTCCGCCAGGATCTGTCCGACGTACCGTGCCACTGCGCGTACCGCTCCCATCGTTCCCGGGTAGTCCATGCGGGTCGGTCCGACCACGCCGAGCTTGGCGACTGCCTCGCCGCCCGAACCGTAGCCCACCGACACGATGGACGTGGAGTTGAGTCCTTCGTGTGCGTTCTCGTGACCGATGCGCACGGTCATGCCCGGATCCTGTGTCTCACCGAGCAGCTTGAGCAGGACGACCTGCTCCTCCAGCGCCTCCAGGACGGGCCGGATGGTGAGGGGGAAGTCGTGTCCGAAGCGGGTGAGGTTGGCGGTGCCGCCGATCATCAGCCGCTCCTCGTTCTCCTCGACGAGGGTCTCCAGGAGGGCGGAGAGCACGGTGGCGACCGCGCCCCGGTCCTCCAGGTCGAAGCCGTCGGGGAGGTCCTCCACCAGCTGCGGCACGTCCGCGAAGCGGCGGCCCGCGACCCGGCTGTTCAGCCGCGCGCGCAGATCCGCCAGGGACGTCTCGCCGAAGGGCGCCGGACAGTCGATCATCCGCTGCTCGACCCGTCCGGTGTCCGTGATCAGCACGAGCATCACGCGCGCGGGGGCGAGCGAGAGCAGTTCCACGTGCCGGACGGTCGAACGGGTCAGCGAGGGGTACTGCACCACGGCGACCTGCCGGGTCAGCTGCGCCAGCAGCCGCACCGTGCGGGCCACCACGTCGTCGAGGTCGACCGCGCCGTCGAGGAAGTTCTGGATGGCGCGCCGCTCGGGCGCGGTCATCGGCTTGACCCCGGCGAGCTTGTCGACGAAGAGGCGGTACCCCTTGTCGGTGGGGATGCGGCCGGCGCTGGTGTGCGGCTGGGCGATGAAGCCCTCGTCCTCCAGGGCCGCCATGTCGTTGCGGACGGTGGCCGGTGAGACGCCGAGGTTGTGCCGCTCGGTGAGGGCCTTGGAGCCCACCGGCTCCTCGGTGCCGACGTAGTCCTGGACGATGGCGCGCAGCACCTGCAGCCTTCGCTCGCTGAGCATCGCACGCACCTCCAGAGTCGTCCCTCGGTTCCCACCTGGCACTCGGCGCATACGAGTGCCAGCATCCCCCGGCCCAGTGTACGGCCGTCGGGTACGCCGGGGGCAAGACCGGTCCGCGGAAGGGCGGGCCTGCCTTAGCGTCGCGGTATGACCATGACTTGGGAAGAGCTGGGCTGGGAGCGGCTGGCGGGCGGGGTCGGCCGGCTGCGGCTGCCGGTGTGGGACTGCACCGCCGGACTGGTCGTCGGGGACGGTGCGGCGCTGTGGGTGGACACGGGGTCGTCCCTCGCGGAGGGCGCGTGGCTGCGGGCGCGGGCGCGGGAGCTGACCGGTGGCGGTGTGACTCTTCTCGCGCTCACGCACCTCCACTTCGACCACGTCTTCGGGGCGGCGGCCTTCGAGGCGACCGAGGTCTTCGCCGCCGAGGGGGCGGGCGCGCTGCTCGGCGACGAGCGCGAGCGCGCGGAGCTGCGCGCGGACGGGGTCCGCCAGGGGCTGGACGCACGGGCGGCCGAGGAGGCCGCCGATGCCCTGGTGCGCCCCGGCCGGGAGGTCCGCGACCGGCTGACCGTCCCGCTGGGCGGCGGCCGGGAGGTGCTGCTGGCGAACGTGGGACCCGGGCACACCGCACACGACCTCGCCGTGGTGGTGCCGGGCGAGCGGCCGGCGGACCGGCCGGTGGTCTTCTGCGGTGACCTCGTCGAGGAGTCCGGTGAGCCGCAGGCGGGCCCCGACGCCGTACCGGAGCGGTGGCCGGACGCGCTGGACCGCCTGCTGGAGGTGGGCGGCGAGGACGCGCTGTACGTCCCCGGGCACGGCGCGGTGGTCGACGCGGCCTTCGTCCGGGCCCAGCGGGACGCGCTGGCGGCGCGCTTCGGCGTGTCGCGCTGATCACCGCCGGAGATCTCCATATCGTCACTCGAATGCGCCAGTACTCCGCCGATCTGACCCCTCCCTGGAAGAAGAAGTCGCCGCCGGTGCCGGAGGTGGCGGCCGAGCCCGGGCTGGTCGTCGAGGAACCGGCGACCGGATTCTGCGGCGCGGTGATCCGCTGCGAGGCGGGCACGGTGACCCTGGAGGACCGCTTCGGCAAGCACCGGGTGTTCCCGCTCCAGCCCCGGGGGTTCCTGCTGGAGGGGCGGCCGGTGACGCTGGTGCGGCCCGCCGCCGGTCCGGTACGCCCCACCCGTACGGCCTCCGGTTCGGTCGCCGTCGCCGGTGCACGCGCGCGCGTGGCCCGCGCCGGGCGCATCTACGTGGAGGGCCGGCACGACGCCGAGCTGGTCGAGAAGGTGTGGGGCGACGACCTGCGCATCGAGGGGGTCGTCGTCGAGTACCTGGAGGGCGTCGACGACCTGCCGGCGATCGTCGCCGAGTTCGCGCCCGGCCCGGACGCCCGCCTCGGCGTCCTCGTGGACCACCTCGTGCCGGGCAGCAAGGAGTGGCGCATCGCCGAGGCGGTGACCAGCGAGCACGCCCTGGTCGTCGGCCATCCGTACATCGACGTCTGGGAGGCCGTGAAGCCGTCCTCCCTCGGCATCGAGGCCTGGCCCCGGATCCCGCGCGGCCAGGACTGGAAGACGGGCGTCTGCCGCGCGCTGGGCTGGCCGGACAACACGGGCGCCGCCTGGCAGGGGATCCTCGCGCGGGTGCGGTCGTACAAGGACCTGGAGCCGGAGCTGCTGGGCCGGGTCGAGCAGCTGATCGATTTCGTGACGGACCCCGCGTAGGCCCTGTCCGGCGCGAGGCCCGATCGGCGCGTACCCGGCGGCCGCGGCGGCCGGTGAGGTCTGCCGGGCGGGCGTG
>NZ_JBFACU010000021.1:62350-144838 GCF_040641015.1 Streptomyces sp. NPDC021356
GAGACCTGCCGGGCGGGCGTGAGACCTGCCGGGCGGGCGTGAGACCTGCCGGGCGGGCGTGAGACCTGCCGGGCGGGCGTGAGACCTGCCGGGCGGGCGTGAGACCTGCCGGGCGTGGGCCTCAGTCCACGAGGTCCCGCACCACCGCGTCCGCCAGGAGCCGCCCGCGCAGGGTGAGGACGGCGCGGCCGGTCTCGTACGGCGCCTGCTCCAGGAGTCCGTCGGACAGCGCGCGCCGGGAGGCGGCCAGGCCCTCCGGGCGCAGGAGGGAGAGCGGCACGCCCTCCCTGAGCCGCAGCTCCAGCAGGATGCGCTCCACCCGGCGGTCCTCGTCCGTGAGGAGTTCGCGGCCGGCGCCCGGGGAGCGGCCCTCGGCCAGCGCGGCGGCGTATGCGCCGGGGTGCTTGACGTTCCACCAGCGCACGCCGCCCACGTGGCTGTGCGCGCCGGGGCCCGCTCCCCACCAGTCCGCGCCGCGCCAGTACAGCTCGTTGTGCAGGCAGCGGGCCGCCTCGGAGGTGGCCCAGTTGGACACCTCGTACCAGTCGAGGCCCGCCGCGGACAGCATCTCGTCGGCGATCAGGTAGCGGTCGGCGTGCACGTCGTCGTCGGTCATGGGGATCTCGCCGCGGCGGATCCGGCGGGCCAGCCCGGTGCCCTCCTCGACGATGAGGGCGTACGCGGAGACGTGGTCGGGGCCGGCGCCGAGGGCCGCGTCGAGGGAGGCCCGCCAGTCGTCGTCGGACTCGCCGGGGGTGCCGTAGATCAGGTCCAGGTTGACGTGCTCGAAACCGGCCTCGCGGGCCTCTGCGACACAGGCCTCGGGGCGGCCGGGGGTGTGAGTGCGGTCGAGGATCTTCAGCACGTGCTGCTTCGCGCTCTGCATGCCGAAGGAGATCCGGTTGAAACCGCCCTCGCGCAGCGCCGCCAGGTAGGCCGGGTCGACCGACTCGGGGTTGGCCTCGGTGGTGACCTCCGCGTCGGGCGCCAGACCGAACTCCTCGCGGATCGCCGCCAGCATCCGTACGAGGTCGCCTGCCGCGAGCAGCGTGGGCGTGCCGCCGCCGACGAAGACCGTGCGGACCTGGCGCGGGTCGTCGCCGAGCACCTTGCGCGCGAGGCGGACCTCGTCGACCAGGGTCGTGGCGTAGTTGTCGCGGGAGGCGAGCACGCCGCCGCTGCCGCGCAGTTCGGTGGCGGTGTAGGTGTTGAAGTCGCAGTAGCCGCAGCGGGTGGCGCAGTAGGGCACGTGCAGGTAGAACCCGAGCGGCCGGCCGGCGGCCCCGGCGAGCGCGGAAGCGGGCAGCGCGCCGTCGGCGGGGACGGGCTCGCCGTCGGGGAGTGCGGAAGGCATGCCTTCCATTGTCCAGCACGCCGCGACAGTGCGGGGACGAGTGGGGTGGCGGGCGGCCGGGGCGCGATCGGATCACAGATGGCCCGGGCCCCGGGCCGGGCCACCGGGCCGGGCCACCGGGCCGGGCCCACGTCCCGGCCGGAAGGCCGGAAGGCCGGAAGACAGGAAGGCCAGAAGGCAGGGCCCGGGTCACTGCGCCTGGAGGACCAGGAGGGCCAGGTCGTCCTCCGGGGGGCGCTCGCCGAACTCGTGCACCAGGCGTCGGATGCGGTCGGCGATCAGGTCGGCGTCGAGGCCCGCGCAGTCCGCGAGGGCGGCGGCGAGTCCGTCGCCGTCGTCGAACTGGCGGGAGCCGGAGCGCCGCTCGGTCACCCCGTCGGTGACGCACAGCAGGGTGTCGCCCGGCACCAGCTCGAAGCTCTCGCACACGTACGTCTCGTCCTCGATGACGCCGAGCAGCGTCTGCGGGCGGGCGACGGTGCGGACGTCGCCGTCGTGGGCGAGGACCAGCGGCAGCGGGTGACCGGCGCAGGCGAGGGTGCAGCGCACACCGCCCTCGAAGGGGGCCAGCTCGCCGTAGAGGAGGGACAGGAAGCGGGTCTGCGGGGCGTCGCCGGGCACGACCGGGCCGACCAGCGCCCGGGCCGCGGCGTCGGCGGCCTCGGTGGCGTCGTCGAGGAGGAGCTGGTTGAGGCGGTCGAGGACGTCCGCGACGCCGTACCCCTCGCGGGCCAGCAGCCGCAGCCAGGGCCGGGCGAGTCCGATGACCACGGCGGCCTCGGGCCCCTTGCCCTGGACGTCGCCGACCGCGAAGCACCAGCGGCCGTCACCGGCCGGGAAGACGTCGTAGAAGTCACCGCTCGGACCGCCCTGGACGCACGGTTCGTAGACGAGGGCACTGCGCATGCCCGGGATCTCGGCGACCGCGCCGGGCAGCAGCCCGCGCTGGAGCACGGCGCTGATGGTGGCCTGGCGGGCGTACTGCCGGGCCGCGCCGATGCCGAGCGCCACTCGCCGGCTGAGGTCCTCCACCAGCCCGGTGATCTCGTCGGGGAAGCGGAGCAGCCCGGCCCGGCCGATGACGAGCGTGCCGAGCGGCCGGCCGCCGGCGATCAGCCGGTAGGCGAGCGCGGAGCCGTCCGCGGCGCGCGGGCCCAGTGCCTCGCCTGGCCAGGGGTAGGGGACGGGCCCGGAGTTCAGTACGTCGTCGGTGGGGCGCGGCGGGTCCTTCTCCAGGGCCCGGCGCAGTTCCTCGATGTGGCTCTCGCTGCCGTGCCAGACGCGGGCGAGCCGCGGGCCGGGCGCGCCGGCGCCATCGCTCCACAGGCCGCGCGCCGTGGACTCGTCCTCCAGCCAGACCGCGCACCAGTCGGCCAGCCGGGGCACGACGAGCTGGCCGGTGAGTGCGGCCACCAGGTCCTCGTCGAGCTGCCCGGCGAGCAGGTCGGACGCCTCCGCGAGGAAGGACAGCGCGCCGCGTCCCAGCCACTCGCGGTCGCGTTCGGCGCGCTGCGGTCCGGGTGCGAAGGCCTCGGCGAGCCCGAGCCAGGGCTCCGCGCCCTGCCCGGCGGCCGTCGCCTGCCCTTCGCCGCCCTCGCCGCCCGTGTCGTCCACGGCGATCAGCCGCGCCCATACGGTCTTGGCGCCACTGCGGTAGGTGATGCCCCATTCCTCGGCGAGCGCGGCGACCAGGCGCAGGCCCCGGCCGTACTCCGCCGGCTCGTACGCCGGTTCCTGAGCGTGGCCGTGGTCGCGGGGGGCGCGCGAGGGGTGGTGGTCGGTCACCTCGACGACGCACGCGCCGGTCTCCGCCTCCAGCCGGCAGGTCAGCTCGGCGTGCGTGCCCGCGTGCACGACGACGTTGGTGACCAGCTCGCTGACGACGACCAGGACCTCGTCGGCGAGCCGCTCCGGGACGCTCAGGCCCACGTCGCGCCACTTCGTGAACCCCGCGCGGACCAGCGCGCGGGCGGAGCCGGGCGCGAGCGGGCTGCCGGGCAGCGCCGCGTACACCTCACCGGTCGCGCCCGCACGCTGCCGCGCGGCCGGGTCACCGGCGCGGGACCCCGTCTCCCGCTGCGTCGGAATGGCCCCCATCTACAGCTCCCCGAGCGATCGGACGATAGGTCGGTCGTTGCCGACAGGGTGACAGACCGACCGCGTCCATAAGCACCGAGTTACCGAACTCGGCCGCCAGGGGCGAGAACTGTGCTACGCATGAGCTACGCCCTCACGCCTCCCGCGCCCCCGCGTACATGTCGTCGATCAGGTGCTTGTACGCCCGTTCGACCACGGGGCGCTTCAGCTTGAGGCTCGGCGTGATCTCGCCGTGTTCGACGTCGAGGTCGCGCGGCAGGAGGCGGAACTTCTTGACGGTCTGCCAGCGCTGCAGGCCCTCGTTGAGCTGCCGGACGTAGCCGTCGATCAGTTCCACGGTCTGCGGGGCGGCGACGACCTCGGCGTAGGCCTTGCCCTCGAGGCCGTTCTCCTGGGCCCACTCCAGGATCGCGGGCTCGTCGAGCGAGATGAGGGCGGTGCAGAAGTTGCGGTCGGCGCCGTGCACCAGGATGTTCGAGACGTACGGGCACACGGCCTTGAACTGGCCCTCGACCTCGGCGGGCGCGATGTACTTGCCGCCGGAGGTCTTGATCAGGTCCTTCTTGCGGTCGGTGATGCGCAGGTAGCCGTCCGGGGACAGCTCGCCGATGTCGCCGGTGTGGAACCAGCCGTCCGGCTCCAGCACCTCGTCGGTCTTCTCGGGCAGCTTGTGGTAGCCCTGCATGATGCCGGGGCCGCGCAGCAGGATCTCGCCGTCCTCCGCGATGCGGACCTCGGTGCCGGGCAGCGGCTTGCCGACGGTGCCCGTGCGGTAGGCCTCGCCGGGGTTGACGAAGGAGGCCGCGGAGGACTCGGTGAGGCCGTAGCCCTCCAGGATGTGGACGCCGGCGCCGGCGAAGAAGTAGCCGATCTCCGGGGCGAGCGCGGCGCTGCCGGAGATGCAGGCGCGCAGCCGGCCGCCGAAGGCCTCGCGGATCTTGGCGAAGACGAGGGTGTCGGCGACCTTGTGCTTCGCGGCGAGGCCGAAGGGCGCGGAGTGGACGCCGGTGCGCTTGAAGTTGTCCTGCGTGACCTTGGCGTACTCGCGGCCGACCTCGGCGGCCCACTGGAAGATCTTGTACTTGGCGTTGCCGCCGGCGCGGGCCTTGGCGGCGACGCCGTTGTAGACCTTCTCGAAGATGCGCGGCACGGCCGCCATGTAGGTGGGCCGGACGACCGGCAGGTTCTCGATGATCTTGTCGACGCGGCCGTCGACGGCGGTGACGTGCCCCAGCTCGATCTGCCCGGAGGTGAGCACCTTGCCGAAGACGTGCGCGAGCGGCAGCCACAGGTACTGCACGTCGTCGGGGCCGAGCAGGCCGGTGGAGGCGATCGCCTTCGCCATGTACGACCAGTTGTCGTGCGGGAGGCGGACGCCCTTGGGGCGGCCGGTGGTGCCGGAGGTGTAGATGAGGGTGGCGAGCTGGTCCTTGGTGATCGCGCCGACCCGCTCCTTGATCAGCTCCGGGTGCTTCTCCAGGTACGCGGCGCCGCGCTGCTCCAGCTCGGCGAGGGTGAGCACCCAGCCGTCGTCGCCGCTCTCCACGCCCGCCGGGTCGATCACGACGACGTGGCGCAGGTCGGGCAGTTCGGCGCGCCGTTCGACGGCCTTGGCCAGCTGCCCGGCGTTCTCCGCGAGGAGCACTCTGCTCTCGGAGTCGGACAGGATGAACGCGGACTCCTCGGCGTTGGTCTGGGGGTAGACCGTGGTGGTGGCCGCGCCCGCGCACATGATGCCGAGGTCGGCCAGCACCCACTCCACGCGCGTGGAGGAGGCGAGCGCGACGCGCTCCTCGGGGCGCACGCCCAGTTCGATGAGTCCGGCGGCGATGGCGTGCACCCGCTCGGCGGCCTGCGCCCAGCTCAGCGACCGCCACTCGTCGGGGCCCTCACCGGAGGACGGCGGTACGGGGTAGCGGTAGGCCTCGGCGTCCGGTGTGGCCGCCACACGCTCCAGGAAGAGGGCCGCCACGGACGGCGGACGGTTCTCGATCAGGGTCTGTGCGTCGCTCACGACATCCTCCGGGGCCCGCGACAGTGCGGCGGCTGGCTCAGGTGCGGCTGGGTTGACTCACGGGTGGTGGTTCGGCGTTGTTTAACTCACGAGTAACTAGCGAGCAGGCATCAGGGTAAAGGGCGACCGGCCACCGCGTAAGAGGCTGTGGCCTGAGACTTCCCACCGAGCGCTACCACGCGCACGCGCAGGGGCCCGCCGCACTTTCGTGCGACGAGCCCCTTTTCACCCGGTTCACCGACGCGGCGGCCGCTCGATCCGTGCTACCGCCGGTTACTTCTTGCCCTTGGCCGACGCCGTGCTGTCATCGCTGGAGAGCACCGCGATGAAGGCCTCCTGCGGAACCTCCACGGAACCCACCATCTTCATGCGCTTCTTGCCTTCCTTCTGCTTCTCCAGCAGCTTCCGCTTACGGGAGATGTCACCGCCGTAGCACTTGGCGAGGACGTCCTTGCGGATGGCGCGGATGGTCTCGCGGGCGATCACGCGCGAACCGATGGCGGCCTGCACGGGCACCTCGAAGTTCTGCCGCGGGATCAGCTCCCTGAGCTTGGCGACGAGCCGGACGCCGTACGCGTACGCCTGGTCCTTGTGGGTGATCGCCGAGAAGGCGTCCACCTTGTCGCCGTGCAGCAGGATGTCGACCTTGACCAGGGAGCTGGACTGCTCGCCGGTGGGCTCGTAGTCCAGGGAGGCGTAGCCGCGGGTCTTGGACTTCAGCTGGTCGAAGAAGTCGAAGACGATCTCCGCGAGCGGGAGCGTGTAGCGGATCTCGACGCGGTCCTCGGAGAGGTAGTCCATGCCGAGCAGGGTGCCGCGCCGGGTCTGGCACAGCTCCATGATCGCGCCGATGAACTCGGTGGGCGCGAGGATGGTGGCCCGTACGACCGGCTCGTACACCTCCGCGATCTTCCCCTCGGGGAACTCGCTCGGGTTGGTGACGGTGATCTCGCTGCCGTCCTCCATGATCACGCGGTAGACCACGTTGGGGGCGGTCGCGATCAGGTCGAGGCCGAACTCGCGCTCCAGCCGCTCCCGGATCACGTCCAGGTGGAGCAGGCCGAGGAAGCCGACGCGGAAGCCGAAGCCGAGGGCCGCGGAGGTCTCCGGCTCGTAGACGAGCGCGGCGTCGTTGAGCTGGAGCTTGTCCAGCGCCTCGCGCAGCTCGGGGTAGTCGGAGCCGTCCAGCGGGTACAGCCCGGAGAAGACCATGGGCTTGGGGTCCTTGTACCCGCCCAGCGCTTCCGTGGCGCCCTTGTGCTGGCTGGTGACGGTGTCACCGACCTTGGACTGGCGGACGTCCTTCACACCGGTGATCAGGTAGCCCACCTCGCCGACGCCCAGGCCGTCGGCGGGCAGCATCTCCGGGGAGTTGGTGCCGATCTCCAGCAGCTCGTGCGTGGCGCCGGTGGACATCATCCGGATGCGCTCGCGCTTGTTGAGCTGGCCGTCGATCACACGGACGTACGTCACGACACCGCGGTAGGAGTCGTAGACGGAGTCGAAGATCATCGCGCGCGCGGGAGCGTCCTTGACGCCGACCGGGGCGGGGATCTGGTCGACCACCTTGTCGAGCAGCGCCTCGACGCCGAGACCGGTCTTGGCGGAGACCTTCAGCACGTCCTCGGGGTCGCAGCCGACCAGGTTGGCCAGCTCCTCGGCGAACTTCTCCGGCTGCGCGGCCGGCAGGTCGATCTTGTTGAGGACCGGGATGATCGTGAGGTCGTTCTCCATCGCCAGGTAGAGGTTGGCGAGGGTCTGGGCCTCGATGCCCTGGGCCGCGTCGACCAGGAGGACGGTCCCCTCGCAGGCGGCGAGCGACCGGGACACCTCGTACGTGAAGTCGACGTGCCCCGGCGTGTCGATCATGTTGAGGATGTGCGTGGCGCCGGGGTCGTGGGTGGGAGCCCACGGCAGCCGCACCGCCTGGGACTTGATCGTGATGCCGCGCTCGCGCTCGATGTCCATGCGGTCGAGGTACTGGGCGCGCATCTGCCGCTGCTCGACCACACCGGTCAGCTGCAGCATCCGGTCGGCGAGAGTGGACTTGCCGTGGTCGATGTGCGCGATGATGCAGAAATTGCGGATCAGCGCCGGGTCGGTACGGCTCGGCTCGGGCACATGGCTGGGGGTCGCGGGCACGCAGGGTCCTGATTCTTGAGGCGTCCGCATACGTCTGCTGGTGCGTCTGCGGTCTCGGGTCGGATCGATACGTAGTCTTTCCATGGTCCCATGCCCGGCCGGGGCCGGGGAGCGGCGACCGGTTTGGGTCGCGCACCGGGCCGCTGGTAACGTGGGGGGCTGTGTCTCATGCCCTCTCAGCGCGAGGCACACCGGAAAATTTTCGAAAGAGAAGGCTCATTCGTGGCGAACATCAAGTCCCAGATCAAGCGGATCAAGACCAACGAGAAGGCTCGGCTGCGCAACAAGGCCGTCAAGTCCTCCCTGAAGACCGCGATCCGCAAGGCCCGCGAGGCCGCTGCCGCGGGTGACGTCGAGAAGGCCACCGAGTACCAGCGCGCTGCCGCGCGCCAGCTCGACAAGGCCGTCTCCAAGGGCGTCATCCACAAGAACCAGGCCGCCAACAAGAAGTCGGCGCTGGCTTCCAAGGTCGCGACCCTCAAGGGCTGAACTCCCTGACTTGACGCCGGACGGATCCGAGCGGGCCCTCTCTCATCCGCTCCCGCCCGGCACCCCGGCCCCATGCGCGGCCTGCGTTCGCCACGCGGGCATGGGTCCACGAGCATCATCCGAAGGTCCCGGCAGCCTCCCTTCCCCAGGGACGGCGGCCGGGGCCTTCGGCCTTTGACGGGTACGGCAGGGGGGTTCGGGATTCAAGAAGTTCGGCGTCGGGCGGGGGTCCCCACCAGGCGCCAGTGCCGCTCGGCCGGGGCTTCGGTCAGGGCGCTGGTGCCGGTGCGGGTCGGCGGGAGGCTTCGGCCAGGGCGACGGTGCCGGTGCCGGTGCGGGTCGGCGGGGAGGCTTCGGCCAGGGCGCTGGTGCCGGTGCCGGTGCGGGTCGGCGGGAGGCTTCGGCCAGGGCGACGGTGCCGGTGCCGGTCGGCGGGAGGCTTCGGCCAGGACGCCGGTGCCGGTGCCGGTCGGCGGGGAGGCTTCGGCCAGGACGCTGGTGCCGGTGCCGGTCGGCGGGAGGCTTCGGCCAGGACGACGGTGCCTACGCTCCGGAGCAGTGGTGCCGACCGCTTGGGGGTGCCGGTGTCGCCTGTCGTCCCCCGCCCGGGAACGCCGACGGCGTTCGCTCAGGGAAGCGACGGCGTTCTCACGGAAGCGACGACGTCCGCCCGGGAAGGCGACGGCGTTCTCACGGAAGCGACGACGTCCGCTCGGGAAGGCGACGGCCTCGGCACGGCCGCGGGGTCATCCGCGTCCCCGGGAGCGGGCCGCGCGGGCGATGGTCACCACCGCTTTTTCCAGGGCGTACTCCGGGTCGTCGCCGCCGCCCTTCACGCCGGCGTCCGCCTCGGCCACCGCACGCAGGGCCACCGCCACACCGTCCGGAGTCCAGCCACGCATCTGCTGGCGGACGCGGTCGATCTTCCACGGCGGCATGCCCAGCTCGCGCGCAAGGTCCGCGGGCCGTCCGCCGCGCGCGGAGGACAGCTTCCCGATCGCCCGTACGCCCTGGGCCAGCGCGCTGGTGATCAGCACCGGGGCCACGCCCGTCGCGAGCGACCACCGCAGCGCCTCCAGGGCCTCCGCCGCGCGGCCCTCGACGGCCCGGTCGGCGACGGTGAAGCTGGAGGCCTCCGCCCGGCCCGTGTAGTAGCGGGCGACGACGGCCTCGTCGATCGTGCCCTCCACGTCCGCGACCAGCTGGGACACCGCCGACGCCAGCTCCCGCAGGTCGCTGCCGATCGCGTCGACCAGCGCCTGGCAGGCCTCGGGCGTCGCCGAGCGGCCCAGACCGCGGAACTCGCCCCGCACGAAGGCGAGCCGGTCGGCGGGCTTGGTCATCTTCGGGCAGGCCACCTCCCGCGCCCCCGCCTTGCGGGCCGCGTCCAGCAGGCCCTTGCCCTTGGCGCCGCCCGCGTGCAGCAGCACGAGGGTGATCTCCTCGGCGGGCGAGGACAGATACGCCTTCACGTCCTTGACGGTGTCGGCCGACAGGTCCTGCGCGCTGCGGACGACCACGACCTTGCGCTCGGCGAAGAGCGAGGGGCTGGTCAGCTCGGCGAGCGTGCCGGGCTGCAACTGGTCGGGGGTGAGGTCGCGTACGTCCGTGTCGGCGTCGGCGGCCCGGGCGGCGGCCACCACCTCCCGCACCGCACGGTCGAGCAGGAGGTCCTCCTGGCCCACGGCGAGCGTCACCGGGGCGAGAGGGTCGTCATTCGCAGTCTTCCTGGCCATCGCGACAAGCATCCCACGGCCCACTGACAACGCCCCCGGCGCGCGGACGGCCCAGGCCTGCGGCCGGTCGGGGCGCCCCTGGAGCAGGACGCCCCGCGGTCACGGCTCCTCGCGCCAGCCCTCCCACTCCCCTGCGAACGCGTCCAGCTCCGCCGGGTCGAGCCGTTCCTCCTCGTCACGCAGGACGACGAGCCACTGGGCGTCCTCCGCGTCGTCCTCACCCGCCAGCGCCTCCCGTACCAGCCGCGGCTCCTCCTGGAGCCCGAACCGCTCCCCGAGCGCCTCCGCGGCCTCCTCCGCCGCGTCGCGGTCGGGCAGCACCAGGACATGTCTCACGTCACTCACGCACGCCATTGTCGGGCACGGCGCGTCGGCGCCTTCACCGGCGGTGGGCCGCTCAGCCCTTGGGCACGACCTGGATGTCGAGTTCGATCTTGATGGTCGGGCCGACCACGGCGATGCCGCGCGCCAGCATCGTCTGCCAGCTCACCGTGAAGTCGTCGCGGTGCAGCTCGGTGGTGGCCCGGCAGGCGGCCCGGGCCTCGCCCTCCATGCCGTTGCCGAGCCCGAGGTACTCCGTCTCCAGGGTGACCGTACGGGTCACGCCGTGCAGCGACAGCGCCCCGGTGACGGCCCAACGGTTGCCGCCGCGGTGCGCGAACCGGTCGCTGTAGAACTCCAGGGTCGGGAACCGCGCCACGTCCAGGAAGTCGCCCGAGCGCAGGTGGTCGTCCCGCATCTTGACGTTGGTGTCGATGGACGCCGCGTCGATCACCACGTGCATCGCCGAGCGCTCGACCTCCTCGGCGACCCGCACCACACCGGCGAACGAGTTGAACCGCCCGTGGATCCGGGCCAGCCCGATGTGCCGGGCGGTGAAGGCGATCGAGGAATGGGCGGGCTCGATCTCCCAGTCGCCCGGCGCGGGCAGTTCGGGCGGCTGCGAGACCTGGAGCGTCACGTCGCCGAGCGAGGTGAGCGAGTTCTCCGCGACCGTCGCCGCGGCCCGGTAGGGCGCGTACCCCTCGGCGGTCACCGCGAGCCGGTACTCCCCAGCGGGAACCGCCGCCACGAACGACCCGAACGGGTCCGTCCCGCCGCTGACCACCTTGCGTCCCGCGGTGTCGAGCACCGCGAACTCGGCCTGTTCGACGGGCTGGTTGACCGGATCCAGCACTCGGCAGCTCAGCACTCCCGCGCTCGGTGGGGTCCACACCGCCGCCAGGGGACTCGTCCGTTGCACGCGCTTCGTTCGGCTTCCCAGCAAGCGGCCGATCATCTACGACACCTTCTGCACGATGTGAGAACAGCTGTTACCAAAGAAGCATTCGATCACCGATGGGGCTTTCGAGGCAACACGGGATCACATCATGGGAAACCGGGGCATGTACCGCGGGTCGCACGAGTGGCGCAGTGTGGCCAAAATCAGCCGCTCCCGAGGGGATTGCGCACAGTCGGCACACAGCCCGGCGCGATGCCGAACCGGTCCCGGTACACCGCCAGCACCTCTTCGTCCGAACCCAGCTCCTCCACCTCCCGCGTTCCGTCGGGGCCCGTAGTCGTCAGCGTCCGGCCGCCGAGGGTGATCCGCCCTCCGTCCTCCGTCAGCCGCGAACACACCAGCGACCGCATGAAGTGCGAGGCGGGCGACGTGCTGTGCCACCAGGCCCCGGACACGAAGTCGCCGAGGGCCCTCGGCCGTGACTCCAGCCGGTACTGGCGCCGGCCGTCGCGGACCACGTCCAGATCCACACCCTCCGCCCCGGCCCCGGCCCCGGCACCGCGCACCCCGGCCGCGTCCGGGTCGGCGGGCACGATCCGGAACGTCCCGCCCGGCTCCACCTGCTCCTCCCGCTCCCGGAAGGCCAGCGGGAAGTGGCTCAGCGCCCCGAACCCCACATCGGCCAGCCAGTCGCCCCCGTCCCCCGTCCGCACCCGCAGCGCGAGATGGTCGTACGGGATCCCGAGCCGCCCCTCCTCCCCGTACACCCGGGCCGCCAGCAACGCCACGCCGAAACCGAGCGCGGTGAGCAGGGCCCCGAACGCGCCGTTCAGTTCGTAGCAGAACCCGCCCCGGCGCGCGCCCACCACCTTGTCCAGCAGCCGTTCCTCGGTCAGCACGATCTCCTCGCCGAGGTGGACGGAGAGGTTCTCGAAGGGCACGGTCCGCAGGTGCCGCAGATGCAGCTCCCGCAGGGCGGCGACGGTGGGCGAGGCCGGGGGCGCGGCCCCGATCCGGTCGAGGTAGGCGGCGGCCTGTGCGGCGTTCATGCCCTCAGTCTCGCGCCACGCGCAGCCCCGCGCCCTCCCCGGACACGGCGAGCGTCCCGTCCCGGTCCGTCCGCAACACCACCGCGCCCCCGGCCCGCAGCGCCGCGACCGTACGGGGAGCCGGATGCCCGTACATGTTTCCCGCGCCGCAGGAGATCAGCGCCAGTCGCGGGGCCACCGTCCTCATCAGGTCGGGGTCCTGGTACGCCGACCCGTGGTGGGCGACTTTCAGCACGTCCACCCTGGCCAGCCCGGCCGCCTCCGGCGAGTGCGCCAACTCCTGCTGCGCCAGGGGCTCCAGGTCGCCCAGCAGCAACAGCCGCAGCCCGCCGGAGCGGACGAGCAGCGTGACGCTGGCGTCGTTGGGGCCGTCCGGCCGCGCGGACGGACGCGCCGACGGCCACAGCACCCGCCAGGACAGGGTGCCGGTGCGCCGCTCCTCCCCCGCGACGGCACGGGTGAGCGGGATGCCCCGCCGCGCCGCCTCACCGCGGACGAACGCCGCCTGTTCCGCGGGCTCTTCGTACCCCGTCGTCTCGATCGACCCCACCGAGCGGCCCCGCAGGACCCCGGGCAGGCCGGTCACGTGGTCGGCGTGGAAGTGGGTCAGCACCACCAGCGGGACCCTGGTGACGCCGAGGGCACGCAGGCAGTGGTCCACCCGCCGCGGATCAGGGCCCGCGTCCACCACCACCCCGGCACCCGGCCCCGCCGCCAGCACCGTCGCATCGCCCTGCCCCACGTCACACATCGCGAACCGCCACCCCGGCGGCGGCCAGCCCGTGAGCACCCGGGTCAGCGGCGGCGGTCGCACCACCGCCAGCAGGAGCAGCGCCCCGCAGACCCCGCACAGCCATGGATGGCGCAGCAGCCGCCGGCCCAGCAGCACGAGCACCACCGTGACCAGGCCCAGGAGCAGCGCCCCGGTCCAGCTGCCCGGCCAGTCCACTCCCCCGCCGGGCAACCCCGCACCGGTGCGGGCGACGTCCGCGATCCATCCGGTCGGCCAACTCGCGCACCAGGCCAGCGCCCTGGCCACGGGCAGCGCGACCGGTGCGCACGCCAGCGCCGCGAAGCCCAGCACCGTGGCGGGGGCGACCGCGATCTCCGCCAGCAGGTTGCACGGCACCGCCACCAGGCTCACCCGGGCCGACAGCACGGCCACCACCGGCGCGCACAGGGCCTGCGCCGCGGCCGCCGCGGCAAGCGCCTCGGCCAGGCGGGCGGGGACCCGTCGGCGGCGCAGCGCCGCGCTCCAACGGGGTGCCAGCGTGAGCAGGGCGCCGGTGGCCAGCACCGACAGCAGGAAGCCGTAACTGCGGGCCAGCCACGGGTCGTAGAGCACCAGCAGCAGAACGGCCGTCGCCAGCGCCGGGATCAGCGATCTGCGCCGCCCCGTGGCCAGGGCCAGCAGCACCACCGCCCCGCAGGCCGCGGCGCGCAGCACGCTCGGGTCGGGCCTGCACACGACGACGAACCCCAGGGTGAGTACCGCGCCCAGCAGCGCGGTGGCCCGCAGCGGCAGCCCCAGTCGGGGCGCGAGGCCCCTGCGTTCGACGTGCTGGGCCAGACCGGGCGGTCCGATGAGCAGGGCGAGGAGGATCGTGAGGTTGCTCCCCGAGACGGCCAGGACGTGGGCGAGGTCCGTCTCCTTGAACGCCTCGTCCAGTTCGGACGTGATCCGCGAGGTGTCCCCGACGACCAGTCCCGGCAGCAGGGCCCGCGCGTCCGCCGGCAGCCCGTCGGTCGCCGCGCGCAGCCCGGCCCGCAGCCGGCCCGCCAGGCGCTGCGGCCCGGACGGGCCCCCGATCACCTCGGGTGCCGCTCCGGCCCGGACCTTCAGCACCGCCGCGATCCGGTCGCCGCCCGCCAGTGGCGGCGCCAGCCGTGCGGTCACCCGCAGCCGTGTGGAGGGCAGCAGCCCGAGCCAGGGCGCACCCCGACCGCCGGCCGCCCGCGCACCTGAGGGTTCGTCGCCCCGCGCCCCGGTGTCCACGAGGATCAGGACCGGCGCGCGGGTCCTCGCCGCCGTTCCGTCCGGCCGTTCGACGCGTCGTACGTCCGCGTCGAGCAGTACGGAGACCGGTGCCATGTGGTCACCGCTGACCCGGGGACGGGTGAGCCGTGGGTCGGAGGTCAGCTCCACCTCGGCGGTCACCGTCGCGTACCGCCGCGCGAGCTCCGGAACCGGGCCGCGCCGCAGATCCGCGCCGTGCAGCCCCGCCGAGGCGGCGGCTGCCGCGGCGGCGAGCAGCGCGGCCGAGACGGAGACACGCACCCAACCGGGCACTCGGCCACCTGGCAGGTCACCTGTGCGGGGGCGGACTGTGGGTACGCGGGTCGGGTGGTCGGTACCGACCTGGGCCGGGTGGTCGGCTTTGGTCCCGCAGGGGTGGTCGGTGTCTGGCAGGGCCGGGCGGTCGGTGTCTGGCAGGGCGGGGTGGTCAGCCTCTGCCCAGGTGGGGCGATCGGTTCCTTCTGGGGCTGGTTGGTCGCTCCGTGCTCGGGCAGGGCGGTCGGTCCCTGGCCGGGCGGGGCGGTGCGTCCCTGCTCGGGCCAGGTCGTCGGTCCCTGCCCGGGTCGGGCCTCGTCGCCCGGCCCGTCGGCTGAGGACGAGTGCGGCGCTCGCGGCGAGACAGGCGAGCACGAACACCGTCACCCACCTCGCGGAGGCGTCCAGAGTCAGGGCCGCCGTCGCCCAGGCCGCGAGTGCCGGGGGCACGAGCCGAAGGTCGGTCGGCCCCTCCTGCCGGGGGTGGGCCGCGCCGAGCCGGTTGCCGGAGTCGGCGTGCACCGACGGACGGAGGCGGTCGGCGGGCCCGGCGGCGGGACGGCCGGGCGTTGCCGCGGTGGCCGCTTTCATGCCCGCACCAGGTCGCGCAGGTCGGCGAAGCGACGGTCGCCGATGCCGGTCACCTGCCGCAGTTCCTGCACCGAGCGGAAGCCGCCGTGCTGAGTGCGGTAGTCGATGATGTGCCGCGCCAGCACCGGGCCGACGCCGGGGAGGGTCTCCAACTGCTCCGCGGTGGCGGTGTTGAGGGAGACGGGGACCGCCGGACCCGTAGCGGAAGATCCCGGCCCGGCCGGTCCTGTCCCGGCCGGGCCGGCCCCGCCCGGTCCCGCAGCCGGTGCCGGTCCGCCGACGACCACCTGCTCACCGTCCACGAGGAACCTGGCGCGGTTGAGGCTGTCGAGGGAGGTCCCGGGCCGTGCGCCGCCCGCCGCCCGGATCGCGTCGGCGACCCGTGAGCCCGCCGGGAGCCGGTGGACACCAGGACGGCGGACCTTGCCGCTGACGTCCACCACGATCTGCTGCGCACCGGTCGAAGGGGCGGCGGCCGGTACGGATGCCAGGCCGTCCGCCGGGAGGCTCCTGCCCCCGTCCCGGCCGGGCCGGGGCGCCGCCGCACGCACCACTTCCGGCGCCGCGACCGACCGGGTGCGGCCGGTCCAGAAGTGCTGCGCGGCCAGAGCCGCGACGGCGGCGAGCACCACCGTTAGCGCGATCACGTTCCTGCGCTCGATCGCGCACCGCTTCTGCAGCCACAGCGGCATCCGCTCGCGCAGCGCGAGGCCGGCCCGCTCCCGCCACGGCCGCTCCCGCCAGGTCCGCGCCGCGTCGGGCGCGTCGGGCACTTCCGTCGCATCGGCCACGTCGGAGGCGCTGCCTACAGTGCCTGGGGCACTGACGCGGTCCCCGTCCCCGCATCCGTCCCCTCCCCCGTGCGCGGCCGGCCCGGGGATCCGCGGCGGGCCGCTGCCCGACTCCCCGGTCGGCGCGGTGGGTCCTGCGAAGAGGACTTCGGCGCGTCGGCGCAGGTCCTCGGCCGGGGCCTGCCGCTGCCGCAGCCCCTGCCGGACGGGAGCGTGGCGCCGGTGCGGACGAAGGGAGTGACGGTGGTCGCGGGTCCGGCCGTCCGAGCCGGGACCCCGGCCGGGTCCGCTGGTCGCCGTCGCCGTACCTGAACGTGAGCGTGAGTGTGATCGAAGTGCCATGCCGTCAGCATCGGACGGATCGGCCACTTCGTGATGATCTTGCTCAATTCCCGGGGATTACCCGCCGGTTGTGGACAACTTGGTCACCCACGCGGGTGATCCCTCGCGTCCACTTCCGATCCGGCCACGCCCGACCAAGCACGTCCGACCAGGCACGTCCGACCAGGCACGTCCGGTCCGTCCACGCCTCAGCGAGGAGAGACCACGACTCCCAGCAGGCCCGGCCCGGTGTGCGCGCCGATCACCGCGCCGACCTCGCTCACATGCAGGTCGGCCAGCCCGGGGACACGCGCCCGCAGCCGGTCGGCGAGGGCCGCGGCCCGGTCGGGGGCGGCGAGGTGGTGGACGGCGATGTCGATGCCGGGCCCGCTCGCGCACTCGGCGGCGATCTCCTCCAGGCGGGCGATCGCCCTGGACGCCGTCCGTACCTTCTCCAGCAGTTCGATACGGCCGTCCTGCAGTTGCAGCAGGGGCTTCACGGCGAGGGCGGAGCCGAGCAGGGCCTGCGCGGCGCCGATCCGGCCGCCGCGGCGCAGATAGTCGAGGGTGTCGACGTAGAAGTAGGCGGAGGTGCCCGCGGCGCGTTTCTCGGCGGCCGTGACCGCGTCGTCCACCGTGCCTCCGCTGCCGGCCGTCTCGGCGGCGGCCAGGGCGCAGAAGCCCAGGGCCATGGCGACCGTCCCGGTGTCCACCACCCGTACCGGCACCGGTGCCTCGCGCGCCGCGAGCACGGCGGCGTCGTAGGTGCCCGACAGCTCGGCGGACAGGTGCAGGGAGACGATGCCGCTCGCGCCGGACTCGGCGACCTTGCGGTAGGTCTCGGCGAACTGCTCGGGGCTGGGGCGCGAGGTGGTGACGGAGCGCCGCTTCTGCAGCGCCTGGGCCAGGGAGCGGGTCGAGATCTCGGTGCCCTCTTCGAGTGCCTGGTCACCGAGGACCACGGTCAGCGGAACCGCGGTGATGCCGTGGCGCTCCATCGTCCGCGGCGGCAGGTAGGCCGTTGAATCGGTGACGATCGCGACATGGCGGGACATGAGCTGGAGGTTACCTGCCGTAGCGCTCGGGCGGCAGCCCAGCCCCTCTGACCGGGTGGACGCTTGGCCGGATCAGGTGGTGCTCTCGGGGCGGGGCTTCTTCTGCCAGGAGTACGCGGGACGGCGGCCTGGCGGGGTGATGGCGGGCCGGGAGCGGTCCTGGACGGTGTCCGGGTCCGGGCGGGTGGCCGCGGGCGGCGTGCGCCGGTCCGCATCGCCGGGGGCCGGCTCAGCCGAGGGCTCACCCCACGCGGGGGCGCCGGGCGGCGGTTCCGTGCTGGTCCAGTGGCGCAGGGCGTCGGCCTCCACGCCGATCTGCGCGCTCAGGGAGTCCAGGTCGTCGTCGGCGAAGCGGCGGGCGCGGTCGTGGGCCGCCCAGCGCAGGGCGTCGGCCGACTGCGTGATGCGGTGCGTCCGCTCCCTCAGGGGTGGCAGCCGCTCGGCGAGCGTGGCCCGGTCCGGCTCGCTCTCCAGCCGCTTCAGTTCGTGGTCCAGCTCTTGCCCGTGGGCGCTGAGGCGTTCGAACAGGGCGATGGATTCCTTGAGGGACTCGTCCTCGGCCGCGCCCGCGTACAGGGCGTCCTGGGTGGCGCGCATCGAGGTGCGCAGCGTGAGCCGGAGCTGGGCCAGTTCGCCGGCCGGGCCGGGCTGGGCGAAGGACTTGGCCCGCAGGGTCTGGTCCTCCACGGCGCGGCGGGCCTGGCCGATGGTGCGGTCCACACCGCGCTTGGCGGCGCCGACCGCCTTGACCGTGGCGTAGGCGCCGAGGACCAGGCAGAGCACGAAGAGCACGGCGAAAACCGCGACGACTGCTTCCACGACGCTCCTCCTCCGCTTCGCGGCGCCGTCCGCGCCGCTCTTCCACGGTAAACGCAGCGGGCAGGTTCAGGGTTCCGACAGAACCCCGAACCTGCCCGTAGGGGACTACCCCGAGCGGTGCGCGTCGCGTCAGGCGGGCACGATGTTCACCAGCTTCGGCGCCCGCACGATCACCTTGCGGATGACGGCGCCGCCCAGCGCGGCGACGACCTTCTCGTCGGCGAGCGCGGCCTTCTCCAGCTCCTCCCCGGAGATGGACGGGGGCACCTCCAGGCGCGCCTTGACCTTGCCCTTGATCTGGACGACACAGGTCACGGCCTCGTCCACGACGTACGCCGGGTCGGCGACCGGGAAGTCCCGGTGGACTACGGAGTCGGTGTGGCCCAGCTTGTGCCACAGCTCCTCGGCGATGTGCGGGGCCAGCGGGGCGGCCATCAGCACCAGTGGTTCGGCCACCGCGCGCGCGAGGGGGCCGTCCGCCTTGGTCAGGTGGTTGTTCAGCTCGGTGACCTTGGCGATGGCGGTGTTGAAGCGCAGGCCCTCCAGGTCCTGGCGCACCCCGTCGATCGCCTTGTGCAGGGCGCGCAGCGTCTGCTCGTCGGGCGCGGCGTCGATCACGGTGACCTCGCCGGTGGCCTCGTCGACGATGTTGCGCCACAGCCGCTGCAGCAGCCGGAACTGGCCGACCACCGCGCGTGTGTCCCACGGCCGTGAGACGTCCAGCGGGCCCATGGCCATCTCGTACAGGCGCAGCGTGTCGGCACCGTACTCCGCGCAGATCTCGTCCGGGGTGACGGCGTTCTTCAGGGACTTGCCCATCTTGCCGAGCAGCCGGGAGACCTTCTCGCCCTGGTAGTAGTACGCGCCGTCGCGCTCCTCCACCTCGGCGGCGGGCACCGCGATGCCCCGGCTGTCGCGGTAGACGAAGGCCTGGATCATGCCCTGGTTGAACAGCTTGTGGAACGGTTCCGCGGAGGAGACGTGCCCCAGGTCGTAGAGGACCTTGGACCAGAAGCGCGCGTACAGCAGGTGCAGCACGGCGTGCTCGGCGCCGCCGACGTACAGGTCGACGCCGCCGTGCGGCCGGCCCTCGCGCGGGCCCATCCAGTACCGCTCGATCTCCGGGTCGACCAGGGCGCGGTCGTTGTGCGGGTCCAGGTAGCGCAGCTCGTACCAGCAGGAACCGGCCCAATTGGGCATGGTATTGGTCTCGCGGCGGTACTTCTTCGGGCCGTCGCCCAGGTCCAGGGTGACGTTGACCCAGTCCTCGTTGCGCGACAGCGGCGTCTCGGGCTGGGTGTCGGCGTCGTCGGGGTCGAAGGTGCGCGGCGAGTAGTCCTCGACCTCGGGCAGTTCCAGGGGCAGCATCGACTCGGGCAGCGGGTGGGCGGTGCCGTCCTCGTCGTAGACGATCGGGAAGGGCTCGCCCCAGTAGCGCTGGCGGCTGAACAGCCAGTCGCGCAGCCGGAAGTTGACGGTGCCCTCGCCGATGCCCCGGCCCTGCAGCCACTCGGTGATGCGGGCCTTGGCCTCGGCGACGCCCAGGCCGTCCAGCCGTACGCCGTCGCCGGCGGAGTTGACGATCTTCGCGTCGTAGGAGTCGAACGCGTCGTCCCAGGCGGCGGGGTCCGTGCCGCGGCCGTCGCCGGGCTCCACGACGCAGCGCATCGGCAGTTCGAAGGCGCGCGCGAAGGCGAAGTCGCGGCTGTCGTGCGCCGGGACGGCCATGATGGCGCCGGTGCCGTACCCCATCAGGACGTAGTCGGCGATGAAGACGGGGATCTTCTCGCCGTTGACCGGGTTGGTCGCGAACGCGCCGGTGAAGACGCCGGTCTTGTCCTTGGCCTCGGCCTGGCGTTCGACGTCGGACTTGGCGGCGGCCTGGGCGCGGTAGGCGGCGACGGCCTCGGCGGGAGTGGCGTGGCCGCCGGTCCACACCTCGTGGGTGCCCTCGGGCCAGGCGGCCGGGGTGAACTTCTCGACCAGCGGGTGCTCGGGGGCCAGCACCATGTAGGTCGCGCCGAACAGGGTGTCGGGGCGGGTGGTGAAGACGGTGATGTGCTCGCCGTCGATCGGGAAGTCGACCCGGGCGCCTTCGGAGCGGCCGATCCAGTTGCGCTGCTGCAGCTTGATGGCCTCGGGCCAGTCCAGCTCCTCCAGGTCCTCCAGGAGCCGGTCGGCGTACGCGGTGATGCGCATGTTCCACTGGCGCAGCTTGGCCTTGAAGACCGGGAAGTTGCCGCGCTCGGAGCGGCCCTCGGCGGTGACCTCCTCGTTGGCCAGCACGGTGCCCAGGCCGGGGCACCAGTTGACGGGCGCGTCGGAGGCGTAGGCCAGGCGGAACTCGCCCAGGACGTCGGCGCGCTCGGCGGCGGTCAGCTCGCCCCACGCGCGCGTGTGCCCCGGTACGGGCCGCTCACCGGACTCGAACCGGACGATCAGCTCGCCGATCGGGCGGGCCTGCTTCGCCTCGTCGTCGTACCAGGAGTTGAAGATCTGCAGGAAGATCCACTGGGTCCACTTGTAGTACTCCGGGTCGATCGTGGCGAAGGACCGGCGCCTGTCGTGGCCCAGGCCCAGCCGGCGCAGCTGGGCCTTCATGTTCTCGATGTTGGCCTCGGTGGACACGCGCGGGTGCGTGCCGGTCTGCACGGCGTACTGCTCGGCGGGCAGGCCGAAGGCGTCGAAGCCCAGGGTGTGCAGCACGTTGTGGCCGGTCATCCGCTGGAAGCGGGCGTACACGTCGGTGGCGATGTAGCCCAGGGGGTGGCCCACGTGCAGGCCCGCACCGGAGGGGTACGGGAACATGTCCATGATGAACTTCTCGGGGCGGGCGACCAGGTCCGGGTCACCGGCCAGGTCACCCTTGGGGTTGGGCGCCGCGTAGGTGCCGTCGGCCTCCCAGAAGTCCTGCCAGCGTGCCTCGATGTCGGCCGCCACGGCGGCCGTGTAGCGGTGCGGCGCAGCCTCCGCCGACGTGGCGGCGGGGGCGGCGGGGTTCGTCTCGCTCATGATCCTCAAAGCTCCATCGATCGTCTCTGCCCGCGGCTGCGACTTTCCGGAAATGAAAAATCCCCTCGCACAGGAGGGGACGCCGCGCCGATTCCGACCAACCGATTCGCCCGGCGGTCGGGACTGATCAGCGCGGCTCGCTAAGCAGAAGGCGTACGGCACGCATGGCGTCAGGGTACCGCAGCCCTCGACGGCCCCGCGACAGTCTTGTGATTACCCGGCGTAACAGCCGCTATGGGGACAGCCCCTCCGGGGACGAGGACTCCCCGCGAACCCCGTTGATGACAAGACAATGACTCAAACGCCGTACCGCCCGGTTTGGAGCGGCCCAGAGTGCGTGCCCGGGACCGCTCACCCGAACCGCTCGGAGTTGCGCCATGACACCTCGACGGATCCCTCGCCGCAGTACCGGCCCACTCCCCCGGCCTGGCTGCTCGGCCTACGGGGCGGCCTGCGCCGTCGCCCTGCTCCTCATACCCGTGACCGTGCTCGGCTCGGGCAGCCGGTTCCGCGAGTTCCTCGACTTCGGCACGGGGGTGCTCTCGCTCGTCTCGCTGACCTGCTCGGTGATCTGGGGCCTGATCGCCCAGGACCGGATCCTCCTCGGCACACGCCAACGGATCGTGGGCCAGGCGGCGCACCGGACCACCGCGGTCGCCTCGATCGCGTTCCTCCTGCTGCTCATCACCATCAAGATCGCCCTGGACCGCACGCAGGTCGTCGCCGCCGTCGTCCCGTTCTCGCTCGGCTTCACGGGAAGCGCCGGCCTGATCGGGCTCGGCTCGCCGGCGAGCCTGTTGATGATCTTCGTGGGCCTCACCGGCGCGCTGCGCGGCGACTTCGCCGCCCCGGCTCCCGTCGCGGCCCGCTGGCGGGCGATGCACATGCTCGCCAATCCGGCCTGGTGCGCCGCCCTGGTCCACGGCCTGTACGCCGGCCGGCAGGCCGAGCCCGTCTTCGTGGCCCTCTACGGCCTGTCCCTGGTCGGCGTCATGGCCGCGCTGGCCCTGCGCCCCGTCAGGCGGAAGGTCGCCGACCGGATCGGCGCGGTCCCGGGCGGCGCGAAGCGGCCCGAGCCGTCGCGCCGGGGCGTGCGCCGGACGGCGGCAGCGGGCTCCGCGCCACCCGGCCACGAGAACACGCGGAACGCCCCACGGGGGCCGCACGCCGACACGGCCGTCGCGAACGGCGCGACCGGCATCCCTGCCTTCGATGCGTACACCGCCGGATACACCGGATACACCGGATACGGCAGCGACAGGCCCCACACGCCGAAGGCGGGCCATCCTCTGGGATGACCCGCCTTCGACTCCTGTGGAGCTAAGGAGAATTGAACTCCTGACCTCCTGCATGCCATGCAGGCGCTCTACCAACTGAGCTATAGCCCCTTGCTTCGTTCCGCCCGGCTTCCCCGGCGGCGACGCCAACATTACACGGTCCAGGGGGTGCTTCACCAAATCCGTTTCCGCTATGCCCGTGATGACCGATATTCACCACTCGGTCGGGGGGTGCACGCGGTCTGACCTGCGCTCACGCCGTGACGAACGAATAGAACCGCTTCAACGTGCAGTGCTCCTCCAGCAACCGCCCGTAGATCGGCTCCCCCTCCAGCTCCCGGTAGGTCTCGATCGGGTCGCCTTTTATGATCAGCGCCCGCGCGCACTCCTCGCACCAGTACTGGTAGTCGGGGTTGATCGGTTCCATGTCACGGACGATCGGCGTACCGCTGCCGCACCAGTCGCACTTTCGCCTGTGTGCACCCATCGATCAGCTCCAGCTGTGGCCGCAGGCCGTGCACACGTACGAGACCCCGCCGTTGTCCCCGAGGACCTGGGCCACGTGGAGGGAACCACAGGAGGGGCAGACGAGGCGGGTGACGGTGTCCCGTGTCAACGCCGCGCCGAGGAGGTGACCGCCCTCCTCGAGGATGCTCGCAGGCATCGCCACTCCCTCCCAGTCGGGCCGCGCCCCCTTCCGGCCGTTTGATTCTGCCACGGCCGGGCCAATACGGTCAGCGACGCCTCGGTACCAGTCCGGCCACGGCATCCGTCACGGGCCGCCCGACCTGCGCAGCGGCGCGCAGGCGCACGCCGAGGGCATCGTCGCGGAGCTGTACGCCCCTCAGGCCCCAGCGACTCGACCCGGCGGGCCGAACGCAGAAAATCCCGCCCCTCAAGGGACGGGATTCTCATCACCGATCACTCGCACTCGCACAGAGTGCCGATCAGTGGAGCTAAGGAGAATTGAACTCCTGACCTCCTGCATGCCATGCAGGCGCTCTACCAACTGAGCTATAGCCCCTCGTTCTCTCCCCGCTCGGCGGGGGCGAACAAGAAGAACTTTAGCCTGCGACCTGCCGGAAAGTGAAATCCGGGTCCCTCGGGGCCGTACGGCCGCCGGAACCGGCCCGCAGGGCCCCGGACCGGCCTCACCGACAGCCGAAGCCGGCCTCTCAGGTCCGCCCGGGCAGTGACCCGCGGGACTCCTACCGGGCCGTGACCCGCGGGACTCCGCCCGGGCCGTGGCTCAGGTGTCGTCGCCGAGGACCGGTTCCGGAAGGGTGCCGGCGTTGTGCTCCAGCAGGCGCCAGCCACGGGCGCCCTCACCGAGGACGGACCAGCAGCAGTTGGACAGCCCGCCCAGGCTCTCCCAGTGCCGGGCCTCAAGACCGAGGAGGCGGCCGATGGTCGTGCGGATGGTGCCGCCGTGGCTGACCACCACGAGCGTGCCGTCCTCGGGCAGCTTGTCCGCGTGCCGCAGCACCACGGGGGCGGCGCGGTCGGCGACCTCGCTCTCCAGTTCGCCCCCGCCCCGGCGCACCGGCTCGCCGCGCTTCCACGCGGCGTACTCCTCGCCGTACCGGTCGATGATCTCCTCGTGCGTCAGGCCCTGCCAGACACCCGCATAGGTCTCGCGCAGGCCCTCGTCGCGGGCGATGTCAAGGCCGGTGAGGGCGGCCAGCTCGGCGGCCGTGCGCGCGGCGCGCTGCAGGTCGGAGGAGACGATCGCGTCGGGGCCCAGGGAGGCCAGCAGGCGGGCGGCGCGGCGGGCCTGGCCGACCCCGGTCTCGGTCAGTTCGACGTCCGTGGAGCCCTGGAAGCGGCGCTCCACGTTCCACGACGTCTGGCCGTGCCGCCACAGGATGACGCGGCGGCCCCGGCCCGGCGGCCGGCCGGCCGCCTCACCGGCGCTGCTCACCGCCACTCACCGTCCGGCTGCGCCGGCTCCTCGGCGGCCTGCAGCTTGGCGTGCTCCGCCGCCTTGCCGCGGGTCGCCCTGGCGTCCTCGGGCAGCTCCAGCTCGGGGCAGTCCTTCCACAGCCGCTCCAGGGCGTAGAAGACGCGCTCCTCGCTGTGCTGGACGTGGACGACGATGTCGACGTAGTCGAGCAGGACCCAGCGGGCCTCGCGGTCGCCCTCGCGGCGCACCGGCTTGGCGCCCAGCTCCTTGAGCAGCCGCTCCTCGATCTCGTCGACGATGGACTTGACCTGGCGGTCGTTGGGCGCGGACGCCAGCAGGAAGGCGTCGGTGATCGACAGGACGTCACTGACGTCGTAGGCGATGATGTCGTGCGCGAGCTTGTCGGCGGCCGCCTGGGCGGCGGCGTTGATCAGCTCGAGGGATCGGTCGGTCGCGGTCACTACAGGGCTTTCCGTCGGCGGTCACTTGAGACCAAGGGTCTCACGGACCGCCGACAGCGCCCCACGTCATTGACGGATCACTGGGCGGAGGCGGGCTTGTAGTCCTGGCCGAGCACCACCGAGACGTCGGCGTTCGCGGTGACGGTGCCCTTCCTCACGGCGCTCGCGGGCAGGCCCAGCGTCTTGGCTGCCTCGACGGCGTCGTTCTTGTGGGCGACGTCGGAGTAGGTGACCTCGGACACCGGCCGGCCCACGGATGCCGTGCCGGCCGCCACGAAGCTGAAGCCGCCGTTGAGGAGGGCGACGCGCGCCTTGTCGGTGCCGCTCTTGGTGCCGGAGGCGTTCTGGACGGAGACGCGGACGGCCGAGCCCTGGCCTGGGCTCTTCGCGGTGCCGCCCAGGATGTCCTTGACCACGCTGTCGCTGGTCTGGGCGGTCAGCGTGCCGTCGCCCTGGACGGGCAGCAGCGCGGTCTTGTAGGCGCCGCCCTTGGCCAGCTCGGCGAGCTTGGCCAGGAAGGTCCCGAGGTCCTTGTCGGTGAGCGAGGGGTCGAGGATCTGCGCCAGCGTCTGCACGGTGGTGGTGGCGGCCTGCGGGTCGGAGGACATCTTGCGCAGCACCCCCTGCATCACCTGGCCGAACCGCTTGAGCTGGGCGTTCTGGTCCTCCCCGGAGGCGCGGTAGGTGGCGTAGGCGACGGCCATGCGGCCGCTGAGGGTCTGTCCCTGGCCCTTGTGGACGAGCACCGTGGTGCCCTTCTTCTTGTCCGGGTCGGGTACGTCGGCGTCGGTGTCGGCCTCGACGCCGCCGACCAGGTCGACGAGGTTCTGCAGGTAGGGGGTGTCCAGGCGCCAGGTGCCCTGGATGCTGGTGCCGAGGACGGTGTCGAGCTGGTCGCGGGTGCCGGAGGAACCGTCGTCCTTGACCGACTTCGCGAGGGTCGTCGCGGTGCCGTCGTCGGCCGACACGGCGAGGGAGTTGGGCAGCAGGACGGTGGTGCCCTGCTTGGTGGTGGTGTTGTCGACGAGCAGCGCCGTCGACGTGCCGCCCTTGGCGGTGTCGTGCAGGTGGACCACGACCACGTCGCGTTTCTGGGCGCCCGCGGCGCTCGCCGCGCCGCTGCCGCCGCCGGACGAGGACACTCCGGGGAGCTTCCCGGCGTACCAGAGGTAGCCGACGCCGCCGACCGCGACCAGGGCCAGGACCACCGCCAGGGCGATCACGCGGCTGCGGGCGCGGCGGCGGGCCTCCTCACGGCGCTCGGTGCGGTTCTCGGTGAACTTCAGCCAGTCGATGACGTCCTCGGAGTCGTCGGTCGGCTCCTCGACGAAGGCGAACTGCTCGGTGTGGTACTCCTCAGCGCCCGCCTCCGGCCGGCCGGAGCGGCCCGCGCTCCCGTCCGCCCCGGGCTCCGCGGGCGGCTCCGCCGGCGGGCCGGCCTGCTGCGGGATGCGGGCGGTCTGATCGGCGAGCCGGGGCTGCTGCCCGCTGGTCGCCGCCGCCCCGTACGGGTCGTACGGGGCGTACGGTTCCTGCGGTTCGTACGGCGCCGTCGGGGCCGCCGGGGCCGAGGGGGCGCTCGAGCCGTGGCCCGTGCCGTCGTAGGTCCCGTAGGTCGTCCCGTAGGACCCGTGCACCCCGGGGGCCTCGTAGGGCTGCTGTGCCGGGTACGGCTCGTGGGCGGGGTAGGTCCCGTAGGGGTCGCCAGGGGCCGGGGCCTGAGCCTGGGCCGGGATCTGGCCCTGCTGGGGGCGGCCGTCCGCACCCGCCGCGTACGGGTCGTAGCCGTAGCCCTGCCGGCCGTACGCGTCGTACGTCTGCTGCGGAGTCTGCTGCGCCGGTACCTGCCGGTACATGGGCCTGCCGTACTCGTCGTAGCCGACGAGCTCGTAACCGTCGTCCCCGTGTCCCGCGTCGTATCGGTCGTTCACCGGTGCCCCTCTCGGCTCACTCGCCGCGGTACAGCTCGCGTTTGGCGATGTAGCGCACGACTCCGTCCGGCACCATGTACCAGATGGGGTCTCCCTTGGCGACTCTCGCCCGGCAGTCCGTGGAGGAGATGGCGAGGGCGGGGACCTCGACGAGCGATACGCCGCCCTCGGGGAGACCGGGGTCGGTGAGGTGGTGGCCCGGCCGGGTGACGCCGATGAAGTGCGCGAGGGAGAACAGCTCCTCCGAGTCGCGCCAGGTGAGGATCTGACCGAGGGCGTCGGCGCCGGTGATGAAGAACAGGTCCGTGTCCGGGTTGAGGGCGCGCAGGTCGCGCAGGGTGTCCACGGTGTAGGTGGCGCCGCCGCGGTCGATGTCGATGCGGCTGACGGAGAACTGCGGGTTCTCGGCGGTCGCGATGACCGTCATCAGGTAGCGGTCCTCGGCCGCGGAGACCTTGCGGTGGGACTTCTGCCAGGGCTGGCCGGTGGGGACGAACACCACCTCGTCCAGCTGGAACTGCGCGGCGACCTCGCTGGCCGCCACGAGGTGCCCGTGGTGGATCGGGTCAAACGTTCCGCCCATGACGCCGAGACGGCGCTTGCCCGTGGACGAAGGGCCGCTGCCGGGCCCCGCCCCGAGATGCTTCACCGTGTCGCTCACCGGACCGGTAGGCATGTCCTGCTCTCCCATGCGTGCAGACCCTACCGGCCCGGCCCGAGGGCTCCCGCCGGGCTCAGCGGTCGCGGTTGAAGCGGGTGGTGATCCAGAGCAGGAGCAGCAGGATGATGAGGGCGGCTCCGCCCGTCACCGCGGGGTTGAGGCTGTCGTGGTTGCCGCCCTCGGCCTCGGCGAGGTTGACCAACTGGGCTGCGGTGCTGGGGATGCTCATCTTCGGCAGACCTATCCGGGTGTGGGCGGGATAAAGATGTCCGCCCATCGTAAGCGCCCGCCTCCACCCCCCTCACCCCGACTCCACGGTTGCGGCCGGTCAGGGCACGGGAGCAGCGGAGGGGGGAGGGTGCCTGGTGGGGGCGGGGCCCGCCGGGGGCGGGAGCTGGGGGGGTGCCCTGGGCGGGGCCGGTCCGGCGGGCCGCCCGCACCGCGGGGCCGGGCCGTGGGGTGTCGGACCCGCACGGGCACCACGGACCGCCGGGCAGGCCTGCGCCGCCGATCGCGGTGCGCGGGAGGTTCGAGGGGCGAGTCGCCGACGGCATCCGCGACTCCTTTCCGGCGGCTACCCCGTGCGCGCTGCTACGTAGCGCACGTACCGCAGCCCCGGCGGCTCATGGCCGCGACGGCGACGCGAGCAGGCGGCCGAGCGGCGCCCGGCCAGGCCGCCGCGACAGGTGCCCGCGCCCGTGAGCGGGCCGGATCGATGGGCGGAAAGGGCAGACGGGTCGGTCGGTGGCATCCCGGCAGCGGGGCGCCGAGGGTCGGCGGGACGCCCGCGCCTACGGCCGGGCCGGGGCCCAGGCCGGTTCCTGCGCGCCCGTCCCTCGTGCGGGCCGCCGTTGACGGCCCCTTCCGGGCGGTCACGCCGCGCCCGCGCCCGGCGACCCGCCTGCCGCCGCGCCGAGGACGTACCGCGCCGAGGACGTACCCCACGGGCCAGCGGGGCGCCGTGGCCCCGGAGCGACCTCGGCAGCGGCCCGAGAGCGACCCGGTCAGCACCGTCGGAGACCCGTCAGCGGCGCGGGGGGCACGCGCCCATCGACGCACCGCCCCCGGACCCGCCCTCCAGCCGACCCCCAACAGTCAACAGCCCCACGGTGACCCGCGCGAAGGCCCCGCAGCGCCCGGTCAGGAGCCCCGCAGGGACACACACCCGGCGGCGCACCGGTCCGGAGCTGCCCGACGGCGGTCCCCCGCCGGACCCGCGGCGGGGCGCGGCCCGTGTTTCCCGGGTGCGGGAACCTTCCGGAGGGGTCAGTCGTCGTTCCGTTTGTAGCCGCGCAGGAGGAACCAGCCGGTGAGCACGCAGCCCAGGACCATCACGACCAGGACGACGCGGAGCAGGTCGCCCGATCCCTGATGCTGCGCTGTGGTGTTCGCGGCCGCGGCCAGCCGGACGGCTGCGGGGTAGTGCTCCATGGCGTGACTCCTTCGCTGTGCTGCCCGCCCACGGTATCTCCGCCTAGGCTGGCCCTTGCTTCGGGGGCACATCGGGCGACACAGACGCACATGGGGAATCACATGGGGGATCACATGTCCGACGACGGCCGCTACCACGACGGGCACGAGCAGACGCCGAGCCGGCGGCGTACGCGCTTCCCGGGGATCTCCTCGCGCGCCTACGAGCACCCGGCCGACCGCTCCGCCCTGGTCGCGCTGCGCAAGCTGAGCGGTTTCGACACGGTCTTCAAGGCCCTCAGCGGCCTGCTGCCCGAGCGCAGTCTCCGGCTGCTCTTCCTGTCCGACTCGGTACGTGTCTCGGACGAGCAGTTCGCACACCTGAACGGCATGCTGCGCGACGCCTGCTACATCCTGGACCTGGAGAAGGTCCCGCCGATGTACGTCAACCAGGACCCTCAGCCCAACGCGATGTGCATCGGCCTGGACGAGCCGGTGATCGTCGTGACCACGGGGCTGGTCGAACTGCTCGACGAGGAGGAGATGCGGGCCGTCGTCGGCCACGAGGTGGGCCACGCCCTCTCCGGCCACTCCGTGTACCGCACGATCCTGCTCTTCCTGACCAGCCTGGCGGTGCGGGTGGCCTGGATCCCGCTGGGCAACATCGCGATCATGGCGATCGTGACGGCGCTGCGCGAGTGGTTCCGCAAGTCGGAGCTGTCGGCGGACCGGGCGGGTCTGCTGGTCGGCCAGGACCTGCGGGCGTCCATGCGCGGCCTGATGAAGATCGCGGGCGGCAACCACCTGCACGAGATGAACGTGGACGCGTTCCTGCGGCAGGCCGAGGAGTACGAGTCGGCGGGCGACCTGCGCGACTCCGTCCTGAAGATCCTCAACGTGCTGCCGCGTACGCACCCCTTCACCACCGTGCGGGCGGCCGAGCTGAAGAAGTGGGCCGAGTCCCGCGACTACCAGCGGATCGTGGACGGTCACTACCCGCGCCGCAGCGAGGACAAGGACACCTCGGTCAGCGACTCCTTCCGTGAGTCGGCCGCGCACTACGCCGACCACGTGAAGAACTCCAAGGACCCGCTGATGAAGCTGGTGACCGACCTCGCGGGCGGCGCGGGCGACCTGGGCGACCGGGTCCGGCGCGGCTTCAGCGGGTTCACCGGCTCGGCACCGCCCAAGGACGCGAAGGGCGGCGAGGGCGGCGGAGAGAAGGGTGGCGCGACGGGCGGGCCGGAGGGCGAGTCCGGCACCCCGCCGCGCGACGAGCGCTGAGCGTCACGCCGCACCGGAGCCACGCGGGCCGGGCGTCACACCTTCGGCTGGGCGGCCGGTGCCAGCGCGCCGCACACGGCGGTCAGGCCGTCCGGCGCGAACGGGTCCGTCGCGAACGGGTCCGTCGCGGCCGGACCGCCCGCCTTCGCGCTCCGGCCGGCCGTCAGCGGGTGGAAGTGGTCCGTGTTGTCGTCGGCGCAGGACAGCGGGCCCGCCCCGGTGGTGGAGACGACCAGCTGGACCTGGTGCAGCCGCAGATCGTCGTGGTCGAAGCGGAACCGCAGTTCCCGCCGGACGGTGAACAGCGAGGCCGGGGCGGCCGCGGCGGAGCCGGCCGGCTTGAGGGCGTAGACGAGGACGGGGTCCGCGGAGACCTCCAGGGTGGCGGCGTCCGCCTCCGTGACCTGGAGGCTGCCCTGCACCCGGATGTGGGAATCGGCCAGCTCGACCCGGTGCGCATCGAAGCGGACCAGCCACCCGGTGGCCGCCACGTCCCCGCCACCGGCGGCCGGGCGACCGGCACCACGGCCGGCGCCCCCACCGGCATCCCGGTCGGCGCTCCCGCCGATGCTGCGGTCGAACTGGTCGAGCTGGCCCGGGTCCAGCAGGGCCCGTACGGCCTCCGTGCTGCCTCCGACCAGCACCGCCGGGTCGACGGAGGAGGCCACGATGTAGTCACGCGCGCCGGTCAGGGCCGCGACGACCTGGCTGTCCGAGAAGTGCTCCGTGCCGCGGTGGGCGGGCAGCGGGATGCCCTCGGCGCCGGTGGCGAACTGGGCGGCGGGAGAGTTCGCGTACAGGTGTGCGAGGTCGGCGCTGCCGGGCACCTTGCCGGTGGGGACGAGCGGGACGACGGCCGCCCGCAGGGGTTCGACGGCCCGCGGGGACAGCGGGGACCGGTAGGGCGTCCGTACGCCCATGTAGATCGCCGTGGCGAAGGCGACGGCGATCAGCAGGAGCAGGAACAGCGCCTGCCGCGGCAGTCCGCGGTGCAGGTGCGGGCGGCGCCGGACGGCGGGCGTGTGGTCGGTCATCCGCTCCCGGGCGGAGTACTCCTGGAGGCGGGCAGCACGGACGAACGACTCGTCGAAGACGACGGATCGGTATTCGTCCTCCGCGCCTGAGGGGGTGCCGTCGGGTGTCCCTTCAGGCGGGTCGCCAGGCCCTCCCATACTTTCAGGGTAGGTCGCGCGAAGCGGTGGTAAACGCGCTGCTCTGCGCCAAGTTCTGACTGGCGCTCACCCGTCCGGCCGCCCGGCGCTCAGTGGGCCCGGGGTACCGCCGGGACGAGCGGGCGGGAGGAGGCGGCGGACCCGGAGGGCGCGGCGGCGCTGCCCTGCTCCAGGCCGGTCGAGGCGGGCGGCGGCACCTGGTCGCGGCTGCCGGAGGAGCCGCCCCGGTAGACGGCCGCGAAGGCCAGCGCGACCATGCCGATGCCCATGACGAGCGCGAGCACCCAGGCGACGGGGCGGTGCCAGCGGACCTGTCTGCCGAACGCGCCCGGGCCGCCGTAGCGGTGTTCGAGCACGTCGGGGTCGTCCAGGTCGTCGAGCTCGTGCCCGGCGCCGAAACCGTGCCGGCCGGCGCCGAAGCCGTCGTCGTAGCGCTCGGCTCTCAGGCGGGCGCGGCGGGCTTCGGCCTCGGAGGCCTCGGCTCTGGCCTGCGCCGCGGCCAGGAGACGTTCGACGGCGGTGGGCTCGTGGATCACGGCCGCCCGTACGAAGGCCTCGTCGAAGACCACGGAGGCGAACTCTTCGTCCGACACTCCGCGGTCGTGGTCGTCGTCGGGCTCCCAGCCGTCAGGGAACGGCGTGCCCCCCACGTCCTCCGGCACGGATCCAGAGTAGACCTGGGGGGTCAATTTGGGCAGACGGTACGGAAATTCATCCGCCAGGTGAGACGCCGCCCCCGGGCCCCGGGCACCGGCCGGTGTCCGGCCCGCGGCGGGCGGTCAGCGCCTGATGTGCCCGTCGCCGGTGACGATGTACTTGGTGCTGGTCAGCTCCGGCAGGCCCATGGGGCCGCGGGCGTGCAGTTTCTGCGTGGAGATGCCGATCTCGGCGCCGAAGCCGAACTGGCCGCCGTCGGTGAACCGGGTGGAGGCGTTCACGGCGACCGTGGTGGAGTCGACCAACTGGGTGAAACGGCGGGCGGCCTGCTGCGAGGTGGTGACGATCGCCTCGGTGTGACCGGAGGTCCACAGCCGGATGTGGCTGACGGCCCGGTCCAGGGAGTCGACGACGGCGGCGGCGATGTCGTAGGACAGGTACTCGGTGTCCCAGTCCTCCGGGGTGGCCTCGACGACGGTGGCCCGGGAGCCCTTGGCGTAGGCCATGACCCGCTCGTCGGCGTGCACGGTGACCCCGGCGTCGGCGAGGGCGTCCAGGGCACGCGGCAGGAACTCGGCGGCGATGTCCTGGTGGACGAGGAGCGTCTCGGCCGCGTTGCAGACGCTGGGGCGCTGCGCCTTGGAGTTGATCAGGATGTCGACGGCCATGTCGAGGTCGGCCCGGGCGTCGACGTAGACGTGGCAGTTGCCGGTGCCGGTCTCGATCACGGGGACGGTGGACTCGTTGACCACGGTGCGGATCAGGGAGGCGCCGCCGCGCGGGATCAGCACGTCGACGAGGCCGCGGGCGCGCATCAGCTCGCGCACGCTCTCCCGGCTCTCGCCGGGCACGAGCTGGACGGCGTCGGCGGGCAGCCCGGCGCCGCCGACCGCGTCGCGGATCACCCGGACCAGGGCGGTGTTCGACGCGTAGGCGGAGGCGGAGCCGCGCAGCAGCACCGCGTTGCCGGACTTCAGGCACAGCGCGGCGGCGTCCACGGTGACGTTGGGGCGGGCCTCGTAGATGATGCCGACCACACCGAGCGGGACGCGGACCTGTCGCAGGTCCAGGCCGTTGGGGAGGGTGGAGCCGCGGACCACCTCGCCGACCGGGTCGGGCAGCGCCACCACGTCGCGCACGTCGGCGGCGATGGCGCGCACCCGCTCGGGGGTGAGCGTGAGCCGGTCGACGACGGCCTCGCTGGTGCCGGCCGCGCGGGCCTTGGCGACGTCCTGCGCGTTGGCCTCGACGATCTCGCTGGTACGGACCTCCAGGGCGTCCGCGATGGCGAGCAGCGCGTCGTCCTTCTCGGCGCGCGGCAGCGGCGCGAGGTCGGCTGCGGCGGCCTTGGCCCGGTAGGCGGCCTGGGCCACCGGGGACATCGAGTCGTACGGCGAGAGCGTGGTCATGGGGGAAGCGTAGTGCGCCGAGCTGGGGCGTTCACGCGCTGTTCCACACCGCGAGACGCCCGTGGCCACCGGTGGGACGGCCTCGGCCGGCGGGGCCGTCCCGGGGGCTCGGCGGGGCCGGAGCGGGTCAGAAGGGGTGGACCCCGACCGGGGTCGCCGGGGGCGGTCCGTAGCCCTCGGCCAGGCGCTGGTGGTACGTCTCGCGGTCGATGACCTCCAGGCCGACGATCTCCCAGGGCGGCAGCTGGGCGCTCTGCCGGTGCTCGCCCCACAGGCGCAGGGCGACGGCCGCCGCGTCGTGCAGGTCCCGGGCCTCCTCCCAGTAGCGGATCTCGGCGTGGTCGTCGGCGTAGCGGCTGGTCAGCAGGAAGGGGTGGTCGTGGGCGAGCTGCTCAAGGCCGCGCCTGACCTCCTGCAGCGGGGTTCCGGTGCCGGAGACCCGCAGGGTGATGTGCCACAGCCGGGGCAGGTCCGCCGGTCGCCCGCGCCCGTCGTGCGCCTGCCGTGTTCCGCGCTCCCCCTCGCGCTGCCGGTCCTGCTGTTCGCGCGCGTACCGGTCGCCGGCGGCGACGCTGGTCAGGGCGCGCTCCTCACCGGGTGCGCGGGAAGGGGACCCGCCGGCACCACCGCGGGACGCCGTCGCCCCAGGGCGCACTCGTCTCACGACGGCCTCCTTCACCCGTGCTCGCGGAATGTCCCTGGGACAAAGTGCAGCAGGCCCTACGGCTCCATGGGGCGGTTTTGCGGAAGGTCCCCCACCTTCAGGGACCGCAGGGCCGGACGATTCGGCCCATTACGGCTCCAGGACCACCAGGTCGTCCCTGTGTACGACCTCGCGTTCGTACGCCGGTCCCAGCTCGCGGGCGAGGTCCCTGGTGGAGCGGCCGAGCAGCAGGGGGATCTCCTTGGCGTCGAAGTTGACGAGGCCGCGGGCGACGGCGTGGCCGCGGCCGTCGCGCAGTTCGACCGGGTCGCCTGCGGTGAAGTCGCCCTCGACGGCGGCGATGCCCGCGGGGAGCAGCGACTTGCGGCCCTCGACGACCGCGCGCACCGCGCCGTCGTCGAGGGTGAGGGCACCCTGCGGGGTGGAGGCGTGCTGGAGCCACAGCAGGCGGTCGGCGGAGCGCCTGCCGGTGGGGTGGAAGTAGGTGCCGGTGTCGTTGCCGGACAGGGCGTCGGCGGCGTGCACGGCGCTGGTGAGGACGACGGGGATGCCCGCGGCGGCGGCGATCCTGGCGGCCTCGACCTTGGTGACCATGCCGCCGGTGCCGACGCCCGCCTTGCCGGCGCTGCCGATCTCGACACCGGCCAGGTCGGCGGGGCCCCGCACCTCGGTGATCCGGGAGGTGCCCGGGCGGCTGGGGTCGCCGTCGTAGACGCCGTCGACGTCGGAGAGCAGGACGAGCAGGTCGGCGCGGACGAGGTGGGCGACGAGGGCGGCGAGGCGGTCGTTGTCGCCGAAGCGGATCTCGTCGGTGGCGACGGTGTCGTTCTCGTTGACGACCGGCAGGGCGCCCATGGCCAGCAGTTTGTCCAGGGTGCGGGAGGCGTTGCGGTGGTGGGCGCGGCGGCTGGTGTCGTCGCCGGTCAGCAGGACCTGGCCGACGCGGATGCCGTAGCGGGCGAAGGAGGCGGTGTAGCGGGCCACGAGGAGGCCCTGGCCGACGCTGGCGGCGGCCTGCTGGCGGGCGAGGTCCTTGGGGCGGCGGCGCAGGCCGAGCGGGGCGAGGCCGGCGGCGATGGCGCCGGAGGAGACCAGGACGACCTCCTTGCGGCCGGGGCCACTGCTCTTGGCGAGGACGTCGACGAGGGCGTCCACCCGGTCGGCGTCCAGGCCGCCGGCGGCGGTGGTCAGCGACGAGGAGCCCACCTTGACGACGATCCTGCGGGCCTCGCGCACGGCCTGCCTTGCCCCTGCCACCTTGCTGCCCGTCCCCTCCGTGTTCCGGTGATCCCGTTCGCCGGTGATCCGCCTCGCAATCTACGCGAGCCGGCCGGCCACCGCTCGTTCGTCCAGTACGCGGACGAATGACCGGATCGCGCCCTGTGGCGCGAGCGAAACGTGATGTGTCTCTCAGGTGCCGCTCAAGCCGCCTGTGGCAGCGGCCGGGTGCGCCGAAGATGGCGCAAAAACGTCCATGAGCGCTCGCATTTGGCCAACGAGACCTCCACAGGTGTTCAACACGCCCTCCAGAGTGCGTATCTTCGCGTGGCGCTCTGTCGTGTCCCTGCTCAACTTCTGCACCAACGGGGGGACATGCGCGCGGCGGGCATCCAGTCTGTCCGACGGCATCCCGCCGTCTTCGCGCAGCCGTCGGGCACCGATACGAAGGACAGCTTTGGACACCACCTACTGGAGCAGACGACGCGTTCTCGGCACCCTCGCGGCCACCGCGGCCGTCGCCACCACCTCCAGCCTCGTCCTGAACCCCGTAGCCGCCTGGGCCGCCGACACGCCTCCGGCCGACGACGACGGCGATCCGCTCGAACTGCCCGACACCGACCGGGCGAAGACCGTGAAGGCGTGGCTGCTGGGCGGCCCTGCCGTGCGCGCCGCCGCGGAGCTGGCGCTGACCGGCACCGACGCCGACATCCAGACCTTCCTGACCGGCGAACTCCCGGCGGCCACGGCTGAGGACAACCGTGTCGCCATCCTGACCTCCCTGGCCGCCGGCGGCACGGGCACCCGGCGCGCCGCCGCGGCCGCGCTCGACGGGGGCGACGCCGCCATCGCCGACTACCTCGGCACCGGCTTCAGGACGGCGATCGTGGAGGACCTGCGCGTCGCCACCAGCACCGTGATGGCGACCGGAGACAAGGCCGTGCGCCGTGACGGCGACGCCGCCCTGAACGCGGGCACCCAGGACGCCCTGGAGAACTTCCTCACCGACGGGCAGTACAGCGCCCGCCTGGAGGACATGCGCTTCGAGGTGTCCGCGCTCACCGTGAACGCGGGCCCCGAGGTGCAGAAGTACGCCACCCGGGCGCTGGACGGCACCGCCGACGACATCGAGTGGTTCCTCGACACCGGCCAGCACATCGCCCGCGCCCGGGACCAGGAGTCCGCCAAGATCGAGGAACTGGTCGCGGTCGTCGAGCGCGAAGGCAAGATCGCCGACGCGAAGACGAAGGAGGCCGAGGAGGCCGCCGCCCGCGCCGTCGAGGCCGCCGCCAAGGCCAAGGAGGCCGCCGAGAAGGCCGCGGCCGAGGCCCAGGCCGCCCAGGACGACGTGGTCAAGTCGGGCAAGGCCGCCCGCAAGGCGGCCCAGGCCGCGCAGGGCGCCGCCGACTCCTCGCGCGTCGCCATCCGTGCCTCGCACGCCGCCGTGCAGGCCTCCCGCCGGGCCGCCTACGCCGCCACCGCCGCGAGCCAGGCCGCGGCCACCGCCGGTTCCGCCGCCGCCCGCGCCTACAACGCGGCGATCGCCGCCTCCAAGGACGCCTCCAAGGCGTCCGCCGCCAAGGACGCCGCCGTCGCCGCGCGCAACGCCGCCGCCAAGGCGCGCAGCGCCGCGAAGGCCGCCGACTACGCCGCCACCTCCTCCGCGCAGGCCGCGAGCGCCGGTTCGGCCGCCGCCTCGGCCGCCCGCAACGCCGCCGCCGCCGCGAACGCCTCCGCCACCGCGGCGTCCGCCGCGGGCAAGGCGCAGGCGGAGGCCGCGGAGGCCAAGCGGCAGGCGCAGATCGCCAGCAGCAACGCGCAGATCGCCACCAACGCGGCCGGTACCGCGCAGGCGCTGGCGAACACCGCGGCCAGTGCCGCGCGCACCGCGCGGGACGCCGCCAACAGCGCTGCCGACCACGCGGACAAGGCCGCGGACGCCGCCGAGTGGGCCGTCAAGTACGCGGGCCAGGCCGTCGAGTACGCGAAGAAGTCCACCGATTTCGCCAACGAGGCGACCAAGGCCGCCAACACCGCCACCGACGCCGTCAACCAGGCGGTCGCGGTGGAGAAGCAGGCCCGCGACGCCGAGTGGCAGCGGCTGGACGAGGACGTCAAGCAGGCCCTGGAGGAAGCCCGCGACCTCGCGCAGATCGAGGACCGGGAGCGGGCGGAGTACGCCGAGAAGCGCACCCAGGCCTCCCAGGCCGAGCAGGCCACCAAGGACCTCGTCGCCCAGGCCGAGACGGCGCTGAAGGCGGGCGACCTCGGTCTCGCCGCCACCCTGGGGCGCAAGGCCGCGCTCGCCCACATGGACTCGCGCGGCTCCTGGTCGCGCGAGGCGGCGCGGTTCGCGCTGTCCGGCGCGGACGCCGACGTGCACGGCTGGATCGACACCGACCGGGCGCTCGCGCAGAAGCAGGACGACCGGGAGACCGTCCTGTACCTGGCGCAGATCACCACGCCGGACGTGGCCGACGCCGCGACCAGGGCGCTGGAGAACGACGACCCGGACGCCGGTACCGCCTTCCTCGCCACCGGTGTGGTCGAGGCCGCCGCCACCGACAACCGCGTCGCGGTCTCCCGCGTCCTGTCCGCCGGTCCCGGCAGCGCGGTGACGAAAGCGGCGAACGACGCCCTGAACGCGGGGACCGCCGAGGCCCTGCACGAGTTCCTCAGCGTCGCCTACGAGGCGGCGCAGCGCGAGGACGACGCGGTCGCCACCGCGGCCCTCATCGACAAGGGCGGCCCGTACACCAAGGCGCACGCCCAGGCCGCGATGGAGGGGCCGACGTGGATGCGTCGCAACTTCATCGCCTCGGTGCAGTACAAGACCGCGCAGCTCGACTACGACTCGGCCGCGCACATCGCCGCCGTGCAGGGCGCGATCGCCGCCGCCGCGAAGATCGCGAACAAGGCGCAGGAGGACGCCGCCCGGGCGCAGGAGGCGGCGGCCAAGGCCCGTAACGCCGCCACCGAGGCGCTCCAGTGGGCGGACAAGGCGAAGAAGGCCGCCGACCAGGCCGCCGCGTCCGCGCAGCAGGCGGACGCGAACGCGGACGCCGCCGAGCAGTCGGCCAAGGACGCCCAGGCCTCCGCCGACCGGGCGAAGGCCGCGGCGGCCACCGCCCGCACGGCCGCGCGTTCGGCGAACTACTCCGCCAACCGCGCGGTGGACGCCGCGCAGCGTGCGGTGGCGTCGGCGAACTCGGCGCAGGCGTCGGCGAACTCGGCCCGCGCCTCGGCCGTCCAGGCGGGCAAGGACGCGCAGACCGCCGCGGCGGCGGCGAGCCAGGCCCACCAGATCGCCGCGGCCAAGCGCAAGGCGGAGATCGCGGCCGCGGCCAAGGCGGCGGCCGAGCAGGCCCGCAAGGCCAAGGAGGCCGGCCAGAACCCGGCCGACACGTCCGACAACGACGACGTCAAGGGCGGCCTGCCCTGGTGGAAGAAGGACGCCCGGTGGCTGGCGAACGCCACGAACTGGGCCAGCATCGGCACCGGCTTCGCCTCGGTGGGCATCGGCCTGGTCGGCCTCGGGGTGGGTGTCTTCTTCCCGCCGGCCGGAGTGGCCCTCGAAGGCATCGCGGCCGGATTCGGATATGCCTCGCTCGCCTTCACGGGACTGAACGTCCTGTTCACCGGAATCGGCTACGGCTGGACGAGCAGCGAGTTCCAGTCCTCCCTCGGGAGTGCCGCCCTGAGTCTGATCACGTTCGGTCAGTCCAAGTGGATCGGCGCGCTCGGCGGGGCGAAGGTCGCCACCAAGCTCACGCAGGCGGGACACGACCTCATCTCGCCGGTCACCGGCCTGCTCGGGTCGCTGTTCTGACGGGGCTGGCGTAAAAGTATCCGGGAAGGGCCGGCGTGCGGTGTTTCCGCCGCCGGCCCTTGCGGAATTCCCGAAAGACAGACCGCGCTTGCGCTGCTTTCCCTGGAATGTCCGTGGATCGGTTATCGTGAGGGTGATTTCCGGCGTTCTCGCGGGCCGTCCGAGAAACATCGCCCTCCTGTGATTCACCTCACAAAGGGAGTCCCGCTTTACGCCCCATTTAGGTACTTTGCGAAGTGGACAAGGGTTCACCGCAGAGGGTTTTATAGCCAAGTTCGAGCAGTTTCCCGGTAGTCGGACAGAAGTCCGGTCGAAGCCCCACGCCGAATGAACGGCAGGGCGGCACGGCCGCCGTTCGTTCGGCTGCCGGGAGTGGGGGCACTGCACGTCACTTCCGGCTGCCTTCACACCGCTGCATGAAAAGCGCTCCGGTCCATTTCGTCCGGAGCCGACCAGTGAGGACTGTGATGAAGGCACGTGCAGTAATGGCGAAGCCGTACCAGAGAAGGATCGCCGGCACCGTTCTGGCCGCCGCGGCCGCGGGTGCCCTGGCGTTCACGACGCTGACGGGCGGCGCCTCCGCCGCGAAGGGCGACAAGGCCGACGCGGTCACCTCCGTCGCCGGCGAGGCCCCCGGCTACGCCGTGGAGGACTTCAACTACCCGGGCGCCGACAAGATCCTCGCCGAGAAGAACATCGTCCTCAAGCGCGGCGACGGACACATCACGCTCGCCGACTGCGCGAGCGGCACCGGCTTCCTGGAGGTCTGGGCCCGCAGCAAGGACAAGATCTGCTTCCAGGTCACCGGGAACACCGGCTGGCTGACGCTGGAGATCCCCTCCGTCTACGCCGTCCGCGGCAACGACTACGCGGCCCAGGTGGACATGACCGTCGACTCGGAGCAGAAGAGCTTCGACGTCGCCAAGAACACCTGGACCGCGGTCGGCGAGAGCGCGGACCCGCAGGGCAGGGAGCACATGCTCGTGGAGATCCGCACCTCCAAGTAACCGCGCCCGGCACCGTTCGCCAGCCGATCCGCCGGCCGCTCCGGTCCCGCGGACCTCACGTTCAAGGAATCACCACATGCCACCCACCAGACACGTGCGTCTCGCCGCACTCGCCACCGCGGTCATCGCGGGCCCCCTGGCGTTCTGCGCCGCGCCCGCGTCCGCCGTCACCGGCACCCCGGTCGCCGACGCCTCCTTCGCCTACACCGCGCAGGTGATCGTCGGCGACCACGACCACGGCTGCTCCGGCGTCCTGGTCGACACCGAATGGCTGCTCACCGCGGCCAGCTGCTTCGCCGACAACCCCGCGAGCGACCTCACCGTGCCGGCCGGCAAGCCGAAGGCGAAGACGACCGCGACGATCGGCCGCGCCGACCTGAGCGGCACCGACGGAGCCGTGCGCGAGATCGTCGAGCTGGTGCCCCGCGCCGACCGCGACGTGGTCCTGGCCCGGCTGAACCGCCCGGTCACCAACGTCGCCCCCGTCGCCCTGGCCACCACCGCGCCCGCCGCCGGCGAGGAGCTGAAGTTCGCCGGCTACGGGCGCGACAAGACCGAGTGGGCGCCCCTGAAGCTGCACACCGGCACGCTGGGTGTGGACGCCGCCGACGCCACCACGGCCACCGTCACCGGCAAGGACGCCGCCGCCTGCATGGGCGACGCCGGCGGTCCGGTGGTGCGGTCGGCGGGCGGCACGCCCCAGCTGGTCGCCCTCAACAGCCGGTCCTACCAGGGCGGTTGCTTCGGCATCGACCCGGCCGAGACCCGCACCGGCGGTATCACCACGCGGGTCGACGACCTCGCCTCCTGGGTGAACTCGAAGACCGGTTCCGCGCGCATCACCGACTTCAACTGCGACGGCGTCGAGGACGTCGCCATCGCCGACCCGAAGGCGGCCGTGGCCGGCAAGGACGGCGCCGGCGTCGTCCGCATCGTCTACGGCGGCGGCAAGGGCACCGCCGAGATCAACCAGGACCTCGACTGGGTGCCGGGCGGCTCCGAGGCGGGCGACTGGTTCGGCGAGGCCATGGACACCGTCGACTACAACGAGGACGGCTGCACCGACCTCGTCGTCGGCACCCCCTCCGAGGACCTCGGCACGGCCACCGACGCGGGTATGGCCGACATCCTGTACGGCGCCCCGGGCGGCATCGGCACCGGCTCCCTGAAGGACACCCACTTCGAGCAGGGCTCGGGCACCGGCTCCTTCAAGTCCTCCACCGCGGAGACCGGCGACCGCACCGGCCAGGCCGTCGCGGCCGGTGTCACCGCCGCCGGCGAGCCGTTCGTCGTGATCGGCTCCCCGGGCGAGGCCATCGGCTCGGTCGCCAAGGCGGGCATGGCCTTCTACGTGCACGCCGACACCAACATCGCCATCAGCCAGGACAGCACCGGCGTGCCCGGCGCCGTGGAGGCGAACGACGGCTTCGGCGGCGCGGTCGCGGCCGACGCCAACCACATCGCCATCTCCGCCTCGAACGAGACGATCGGCACCGACGCGGGCGCCGGCAACGTGGCGGTCTTCTCGCACCAGCTGAACTCCGAGAAGCGGCCCACTCCGCTGTTCGGCCTCGACCAGGACCTGGACACGGTCTCCGGCGGCGCCGAGCCGGGCGACCAGTTCGGCAAGTCGCTGGCCATGGTCACCTACCGCCCCTCGGGCGCGGCCACCGCCAACGAGTCGATCATCGCGGTCGGCGTACCGGGCGAAGACCTGGACGTCGACGGCGTCAACAAGACCGACGCCGGCATGGTGCAGACCTTCCGCATCGGCGCGGACGGCAAGTACACCCAGCTCAACTCGTACCTGTCCGGCACCGGTTCCGACACCGTGCCCGGCACCTCCGAGGCCGGTGACCACTTCGGCACGGCCGTGGCCGCCGTGAACACCGCCCCGCGCGCGGTGAGCACCACGGCGACGATGAAGCTGGCCGTCGGCATCACCGACGAGGCCATCGGCACCACCGCGAAGGCCGGTGCCATCACCACCTTCTCGCTGATCGGCTCGCCCGGCGCCAACAACCGCTGGATCGAGGCCGGCACCTCCGGCATCCCGGGTCCGGCCGGTGCCGACCAGCACCTCGGCCAGAGCATCCACTACAGCGGCACCAAGCTGTACCTGGGCATGCCCTACGGTCCGGGCAGCTACGGCACGGTCTACGCCCTGCCGCTGGCCAACGTGACCGCGGGCGGCTCCAACGCGGCGATCACCACGTACCAGCCCGGCAAGGACGGCCTGCCGGCGGCCGGCGGCCGCTTCGGCTACGTGGTCCGCTAGGACCCGCCGGACTCGACGGACCCGACAGAAAGGGGGGCTTCCCCGGCACCGAGTGCCGGGGAAGCCCCCTTTTCCGTCGCCTTCGGGGCTCAGAGCTCGTACGGGCTCTTCACCGGGAAGTAGGCGCGCAGGAACGAGCCTATGATGCGGGCCTGCTCCTGGTCCGGGACCTCCGCGTCCTGCGACTCGCCCAGGCAGAACGCGTCGTGCCCGCGTATGGCGAGCAGACGGGTCAGCTCGGGGTGGCGGGAGTAGGTGCCCACGTCGATGTAGGCGCACCGGATGCTGCTCGGCACCGCGCTGCCCGTCAGGTAGCCGTAGTGGTGGTGCAGCGAGGAGACCATCGAGATGTCCTGCCATCCGCGCATGGGGTTGGCGGCGGTGCGGGCCACGCTCTCGGCGAAGTCCGCCTCGATGTTCTCCAGGACACTCCTGCGCAGCGGGTGCGGGGCGTGCGCGAAGCTGTTCGCCACGGTCACCCCGAAGCGCTCCTCCAGCAGCTTGCGGTTGTTCTTCGCCGCGGCGAAGTAGCCCTCGTCCGTCTCCGCCGGCTCCCCGATCGGCACGGTCGTCGGCGTCCAGTAGAAGCGGCTCGTGCCGTTCGGCTGGAAGAACTTCTGCGCGTTGAGCGGCCTGCCGATGAACACGTCGTCGTTCATGTACAGGAAGTGCTCGGACAGCCCGTCGATGTGGTGCAGCTGGCTCTCGATGGCGTGCGAGTTGAACGTCGGCAGGCAGGACGGGTCGGTGAAGATGTCGCGGTGCGACACCACCTCGATGTCCGGGTGCGCGGTGTTCAGCCACTGCGGGGTCTGGTCGTCGGTGACCAGGTAGATCTTGCGCACCCAGGGCGCGAACATCGCCAGCGAGCGCAGCGAGTAGCGCAGTTCGTCACGGTTGCGGAAGCGGGCGGCCTCGTCGCCGGAGCCCGTCGCCTCGGCCGCGAAGCCGAGTTCGGCGCGGCGCCGCGCCCGCCGCTCCTGCCAGCCGGGGTCGGTGTCGTCGACCCACGTGTAGACGACGTCCACCGGGAAGTCGATGTCGCTGACCATCCGCTTGGTGAACGGCTCCAGCGTCGGGTACTCCCGGTCGCGCACCCGCAGCCGGGCGTCCGCGGTCAGCGTCGGCAGCTTCGGGCCGACGGAGCTGGCGCGCAGCGGCGCGACGAACTGGCCGTCGCCGCCCTCCTCTTCCGGTACCTGACGCCAGAACTCCACGTCGCAGCCGTAGGCGGGACCGAAGCGCAGCGTGCGGCTGGAGGTCACCACGGGGCGGAAGACCCGGAGCCCGGCCACCTCTCCGGCGGCCTCCAGGCGCTCGGCGAGCAGGACGCCGGGCGCGTGCGTGCGGGGCTTGAGCAGTTCGGCGTAGACCGCCTTGCCCTCGTAGTCGGTGGCCAGGGCCTTGCGGACCGCCGCCTGGTGGACGGTGTCCACGGCGATGCGGCGGCGCGGGCTGTCCTCCCGGTCGCGCACCAGCACGAAGGGGATGCCGTGCTTCTCCAGCGCGGCGACGACCGTCTCGAAGTTGCGCTGGACGATGTCCGAGCCCTGGAGGTCGTCGTGGACCTCGGAGAGCCGGCCGCTGGCACGTACCAGGGAGCGGTTGGCCGCGCCGATCATCAGCTCGCGGGCGCGCTGGTCGCCCGAGGAGGGCGCCGTGCGGTCCGCGGCGACGGCGGCGTGGAAGCGGCCCGCGCCGCCGTGCGCCACGCGGTGGGCCATGCGGTCGGCCCGCTGCGCCATCCGCTGCGGGTCGTCACGGCGGTAGAGCAGTTCGGTGAACAGCTCCTCCCACTGCTTGACGATCACGTCGGCGGCGAAGCGCGCGGAGCCCTCGTGGGCGTTCTCCCCGTAGGAGCGCAGCAGTTCCTCGTCGCCCATCAGACGGGAGATCGCCTCGGAGAGGCCCTCTATGTCGTTGGGTGCCACGAGCAGGCCGTCCACGCCGTGCCGGATGATCTCGGCGGGGCCGGTGACGATGTCGTACGCCACCGCCGGGACGCCGGCGGCGAAGGCCTCCAGGAGCACCAGCGGGAAGGCCTCGCCGTCCTGCGACGGCAGCATGGTGAGGCTGGCCTTGGCCCACTCCTCGGTCATGTGCTGGCTGGGGCCGAGGATCTCCACGGCGTCGTGCAGACCGAGGCCCTGGACCATGTTGCGCAGCCGGGACATCTGCGGGCCGTCGCCGAAGACGCGCAGCCGCCAGCCGGGGTGCTCGGGCAGCGCCTTCGCGAACGCCTGGATGGCGTGGTCGACCTGCTTGTCGGGCACGAGGCGGCGCGGCATCACGATGCTCTTGCCGGTGAGGCTGGAGCGGGGCCGGAAGCCCTCCGGGATGGCGTTCGGGATGGCCGCCAGGCGCGGGGCCGCCTTGCCGAGCGACTCCTCCAGCCACTGCTTGGTGCGCTCGGTCAGAACGACCAGCGCGTCGATCTCCGGGGCCCGCAGCAGCAGCGGCTCGCCGGTGCCGCCGCGCAGCTGCGAGGGCCGGTGCTCCTGGTGGATGGTGATCACCCGGGAGGGCACCAGGTCGGCGACGGCGGACATCAGCGCCGGCGAGGTGGTGATGAGGATGTCGGTGTCGAGGGTGCGCAGGGCGCGGTTCATCTCGACGTCGGAGAGGGCGTCGAAGGTCGCCTCCCACTTGGGGCTGATCAGGTCGCTGGGCAGCCCGGCCAGGCGGCGGCACTCCTCGGCGCCGATGTCGCTGTCGCGCACCGGGCGTTCCGTCTTGCCCGTGCGGTCCACGAGGTAGCGCACGGGGACCCGCTCGTCCACGGAGAAGAAGGGACGCTCGCGGGTCTTGAAGACGCTGAGCACATCGACGCTGTGCCGGGGCGCCAGGTGCGTCGCCTGGGTGTAGACGGCCTGCTCCGTGCCGCCCATCTCGTCGCCCCAGGTGAGCAGAAACGTGATCTTCATTGGTGTCAACATCCAGAGGGGAGGTGGGCCGCTCGGAAGGCGAGGCTGCCGATGGGCGTGTAATACGGGTTGATCCTGAGCACGGAGTCGTCGTCGGCGGTCAGCAGCCGGTGCGGCATGCGGAAGACGTCCCCGGGGCTGCGTACGTCGGTGCGCTGCCGGGAGATCTTCAGCGGCCGGCGGCGCGGGCGCTGGAGCCGGACGTCGAATATCTGCTCCTTGGTGCCGACGTCGCCGAAGTCGGCCACGCGCAGCGAGCAGACGAAGACGTCGCCGTGCCAGGTGGCCGGGACGACGCGGGCGGCCTTGCCGCTGCGGCGGACGAGTTCGACGTCGCCGCTGCACTCCTCGGCCGGCGCGTTGACGAGCCGGCCCTCCAGCGTCACCTCGGACCAGCCGATCTTCACGGAGAGGATCTCCGCCTCGGCGTCGTCCCTGCCCACGGAGACGTACGCGCGTCCGGTGCCGGAGGCGATGAGACGGCAGTAGGTGCCGTCCGGGCGCACCGGCTCGGGGACCGTGGGCCCGTCGGTCATGAGCCGGGGCGCCTTGGCCACCGCGAAGCGGCGTTCGGTGCCGGCGGCGTCGGCGAAGACGACCGAGAGCCGCCACTGGCCGGACCCCAGCAGGAACCTGCGCACTCCGGCGGGGACCGGCGGGTGGGAGTCGGCGTCCGCCTCCAGCAGGTCGAGGACGGCGGTGCCCTGTGCCTCGACCTGGCCGTCACTGCGCTGGACGAGCGTCAGCGGGATGACCACCGGCGTCGAGGAGCCGCCCAGCAGCAGGGACGCGGCCGAGGCGGTCACCTCGCCGGGCACGCGGACGCAGAAGTTGAGCGTCCTGCCGTCCAGGAGGGAGAGGTGTTCGGCGGTGACCCGCGGCCAGTCGTCGGCGCTCGGCGGGACCAGGACGAGACTGTCCAGTCGCGACCGTGCCGAGCGCACCACGTCGTACCCCTTGCGCATCACCTTGTGCGGGGTAGGGAGTTGTCTCATCGGTTGTCTGCACCACGCTCGTAGGGGCTGGGGTACGGGAAGTACTCGTCCAGGAAGCGGGTCATCAGGGCCTGCTGGCGGCCCAGTTCGGCTTCCGTGGAGGTCGTGTCGTTCAGGCAGAACACGTGCGCGTCACGCTGGGCGAGCAGTCGGCCGAGCAGTCGCTCGACACCGGGTTTGCCCACGTCGCAGTAGCGGTACACGAGTCCTTCGCCGGAGAAGGAACGCTGGGTGTGGAAGGCGTAGTAGTGGTGCAGGGACGAGGCGACGGAGATGTCCTCGGCACTGCGGAACCGGCTCGCCGCCGTGCGCCGGTGCTCCTCGGGGAACTCCCGCTCGATCTCGTCCAGGACGCTGCGGTGCAGCGCGTGCGGCACGTGCTTCATCTTGCGGAAGATGTTGTCGCCGAAGCGCTCCGCGATGAGCCTGCGGTTGTTCTTCCCGGCCGCCGCCACCGGCGGGTCCTCGGGGGAGGGCTCGCCGAAGGGGACCAGGGCGGGCGAGAGGTAGAACTTGCCGAGGCCGTTGGGCAGGAAGAAGTGCTGCGGGAGCACCTCCTGGCCCAGCATCACGTCGTCGTTGAAGTACAGGAAGTGCTCGGAGAGCCCCTCGATGTGGTGCAGCTGGCTCTCGATCGCGTGCGAGTTGAAGGTCGGCAGCGCGTCGGGGTCCTTGAAGATCTGCTTGTGGCTGACGACCTTGATCCGGGGGTGGTCGGTGTCGAGCCACTCCGGCGTCTGGTCGGCGGTCACCAGGTAGATGTTGCGCACCCAGGGCGCGTACAGGTGCAGCGAGCGCAGCGAGTAGCGCAGTTCGTCCCGGCTGAGGTAGCGCGCGGCGTTGGCGGCCTCCTCGTGGTACGGCCGGTCGGAGAAGGCGGCCCGCTGGCGCACCCAGTCCGGGTCGGCGCCGTCCACCCACGTGTACACCACGTCGACGGGGAACGTCCGGCGGCCGACGGCGGCCGCCGCGAAGGCCGGGCGGGTCGGCACGTGCACCCGTCCCTGCTCCGGGTGCTCCAGTTCCGGATGGCCCTGTTCCGACTGCTCCCGCTCCGTCCGCTCCCGCTCGGCGGGGAGTTCGTGCTCGGCGGGGAGCGGGGCGAGTTCGGTGAACAGGCTCTCGTCGGCCTGGACCGGCGCCTCGTCGGCGGGTACGGCCTCGGCGACGACATTGCGCCGGGGCGAGAGGAGTTCGTCGCCCTCCTGCCGCCAGAACTCGATGTCGCAGCCGTAGCGCAGGCCCAGCACCAGGCGGCCGGTCTGGTCGGTGAGGTACCAGGTGCACCGGAAGACGTCGGCGCCGGAGACCCGCTTCCACGGGCCGGCCCCGTAGCCGGGCAGCACCGACTCCTCCTGGGGCTGGCGGCCCCGGACCGGGACCACGTAGCCGGGCCTGATCCGGCAGGCCTGGCGCAGTGCGGTGAGCACCCGCTCGCGGTCCTCCCGGCGTACGGCGACCGCCGCGGAGGTCTCGGAGGCCGAGCGCACGCAGAAGTAGTCGACACCGGCGCCACGCAGCGCGGCGGCCACCTCGTCGAGGTTGGCCCGGCGGGCCTGGAGCGGAGTGATGTCGGGGACGACGTGGGCGATGCGCGGGGTCCCGTCGACACTGACGACGGTTCTGTCGTGCCGTGCCAGCAGCGCACGGTGGCGGCGGACCACCCGCCCCCGCTTGACCTGGTTGCGCATCTCGGCCGCGGCGGCGATCCCCGACTTGAGCTGCTCGCGGAAGTCGGTCCCCACGTGCTCGGCGATCACTCGCCGCGCGCCGACCGGCACCGCGCGGCGGTACACGCCAACCAACCGGGAGGCTTCAGGGTTTCGCACTGCGGGAGCTCCTCCGACGGGAACGGCTGGGTGAACGGCACGCTCCCACTAGGTGATCCGGTAAAAACACGGCGAGACAAGTATGCAGTGTGTTTACCTCACGTCCCCATGGCCGTGCCACAACCGCAACCGTCAGCAAATGCGGCATACCGGGCCAATCGCCCACGAGTGTTGACATAAATCACAGCGTGGAACCGCGCGGCCGACAGCCGCGTCCGGGAGCCCGAAAGCTCCCGGACACAAGGGCCGCACCGGTCAGAACGGCTCGAAGTCGTCGTACTCCCGCTCGGAGTCGTCGCGCTCGGCCTGCCGGTCGCGGCGGCGCTGCGCGGCCGGGCGGGGCGCCTCGAAACGGTGGTCCTCGCCGCGGCGGCCGAGCATCTCCGCGCCCGCCATCACCGACGGCTCCCAGTCGAAGACGACCGCGTTGTCCTCGGGACCGATCGCGACGCCGTCGCCGGAGCGGGCGCCCGCCTTCATCAACTCCTCCTCGACACCGAGGCGGTTGAGCCGGTCGGCGAGGTAGCCGACGGCCTCGTCGTTGCTGAAGTCGGTCTGCCGCACCCAGCGTTCGGGCTTCTCGCCGCGGACCCGGAACAGGCCGTCCTCCTCGAGGGTGACCGTGAAACCGGCCTCGTCGACGGCCTTCGGCCGGATGACGATCCGCGTCGCCTCCTCCTTGGGCCGGGCGGCCCGCGCCCCGGCGACCAGCTCGGCCAGCGCGAACGACAGCTCCTTCAGGCCCGTGTGGGCCACCGCCGACACCTCGAAGACGCGGTAGCCGCGCGCCTGGAGGTCCGGCCGGACCATCTCGGCGAGGTCCTTGCCGTCGGGCACGTCGATCTTGTTCAGGACGACGATGCGCGGCCGGTTGTCCAGACCGCCGTACTGCCGCAGCTCCTCCTCGATGATGTCGAGGTCGGAGACCGGGTCGCGGTCCGACTCCAGGGTCGCGGTGTCCAGCACGTGCACGAGGACGCTGCACCGCTCGACGTGCCGCAGGAACTCCAGGCCGAGCCCCTTGCCCTGGCTGGCGCCGGGGATGAGTCCGGGCACGTCGGCGACGGTGTAGACGGTCGAACCGGCCGTCACCACGCCCAGGTTGGGCACGAGGGTCGTGAACGGGTAGTCCGCGATCTTCGGCTTGGCCGCGCTGAGCACGGAGATCAGCGACGACTTGCCGGCGCTCGGGTAGCCCACCAGCGCCACGTCCGCGACGGTCTTCAGCTCCAGGACGATGTCCTGGAGGTCCCCCGGCACGCCCAGCAGCGCGAACCCGGGCGCCTTGCGGCGGGCCGAGGCCAGCGCCGCGTTGCCCAGGCCGCCCCGGCCGCCCTGCGCGGCGACGTACGAGGTGCCGTGGCCGACCAGGTCGGCCAGCACGTTGCCCGCCTTGTCCAGGACGACCGTGCCGTCCGGCACCGGCAGGACCAGGTCCTCGCCGTCCTTGCCGGAACGGTTGCCGCCCTCGCCGGGCTTGCCGTTGGTGGCCTTGCGGTGCGGCGAGTGGTGGTAGTCGAGCAGCGTGGTCACGGACTGGTCGACGGTGAGGATCACATCGCCGCCCCGGCCGCCGTTGCCGCCGTCCGGGCCGCCCAGCGGCTTGAACTTCTCACGGTGCACGGAGGCACAGCCGTGGCCCCCGTTACCCGCGGCGACGTGCAGTTCGACGCGGTCCACGAAGGTGGTCATGGTGGTGCCTCCAGAGCTACGGGAATGTCTCTTACGTAACACGCGAAAGGCGGACCCGCCTTCCCGATGGGGAAGTGAGGTCCGCCTCGCGAAAGTCTCCGGTCAGGCGACCGGAACGATGTTCACGACCTTGCGGCCACGGTGGGTACCGAACTCCACCGCACCGGGCTGCAGCGCGAACAGCGTGTCGTCGCCGCCGCGGCCGACGCCCGCACCGGGGTGGAAGTGGGTGCCGCGCTGGCGGATGATGATCTCACCGGCGTTCACGACCTGACCGCCGAAGCGCTTCACGCCGAGCCGCTGGGCATTCGAGTCGCGACCGTTCCGGGTGGACGATGCGCCCTTCTTGTGTGCCATGTCTCCTCAGTCCCTTACTTCGCAGCCGCGGGGATCTCAGTGACCTTGATCGCCGTGTACTGCTGGCGGTGGCCCTGACGACGGCGGTAGCCGGTCTTGTTCTTGTAGCGCAGAATGTCGATCTTCTGCCCCTTGTGGTGGTCCACGACCTCGGCCTGGACCTTGATGCCGGCCAGCACCCACGGGTCGCTGGTCACAGCGTCGCCGTCGACAACGAGCAGGGTCGAGAGCTCGACCGTGTCGCCAACCTTGGCGGTGGAAATCTTGTCAACCTCAACGATGTCGCCGACAGCAACCTTGTGCTGGCGACCACCGCTGCGCACGATGGCGTACACGCGGATCTCACTCTCTACGCTCGGGAAACGGCACCCCCGCAGGCCAGCCGCCCGCACTGCGGACGACCTCTCCCGGCCAGCCCAGTGCCCGGGAGGAAGAGGTTTACGGGGATGTGGCGCACTCAGTCGGCACGCCGACGGTCAAGATTACGGGTCCCCGGCCGAAGGGGTCAAACCGGCCCGGACTCCAGGGGTGTGCGGCTGCTCACGGCTGGGGCCCGCCGGGGGCGGGGCGAGCGGCGGCTGCGGGGCCTGCTGCGGGGCCCGGGGGCGTACGCAGGGGGCGATTCCAGCCACGGGTGCGTGCGCAGGGGGCGGTTCCAGCTCTCCGGGCCGGGAGCGACTCAGAGTCGGGTACAACCCTCGCGGTCCAGGTACGACCCTCACGCTCCGGGCACGACCTCACGGTCCAGGTACGACCTTCACGGTCCGGGCACGACCTCACGGTCCAGGTACGACCCTCACGGTCCAGGTACGACCCTCACGGTCCGGGCACGACCTCACGGTCCAGGTACGACCCTCACGGTCCGGGCACGACCTCACGGTCCAGGTACGACCCTCACGGTCCAGGTACGACCTCACGGTCCAGGTACGACCCTCACGGTCCAGGTACGACCTCACGGTCCGGTTCCGGCTCGACGGGCCGCGTCCGAACCTGTGGGCCGGGGCCGGCCCCGAGGGCGGCGGATACGACCCCACGGTCCGAGGCCAGGCGCTGGGCCCCCACGAACCGGGACCGGCCACAGAGACGGGTACGACCCCACAGGCCCGGTCCAGCCCCACGACCGGGGCCGAGCCCTAAGAGCCGCGCCGCGCCCCACAGCCAAGGTCCAGCCCCACAGACCGGCAGGCCCCACGGTCCGGGCCCAGCCCGGCGAGCCGCCACCGACTCCACGCCCGGCCCAGCCCGACAAGTACGACCGACACCGGATGCGGCCCAGCCCGACGAGCCTCCCCCGAAACCCGCGGGCCGGACCCGGTCCGTGGACCAGGCCCGACCCGCGGGTGGGGCTCAGCTCTCGTCGGTCGTGGCGGAGGCCGGCGTCGATGCCGACGCCGTCTTCTTCGCGGCCGTCTTCTTCGCGGCGGTGGCCGTCTTGGCGGTCTTCGTCGCCTTCTTGGCCGTCGCCTTCTTCGCGGCGGTCTTCTTGGCCGCCGTCTTCTTGGTCGCGGCCTTCTTCGCCGTGGCCTTCTTGGCGGCCTTGCGGGCCGTCTTCTTCGCCGGCGCCGCCTCCTCCTCGCCCGCGTCCGCCGGGGCCCCGGCAGCAGGCGTCTCCGCCTCGGCCTGGGCCGACGGGACGACCACGACGGCCGCCTCCTCGGACGCGGTCGGCGCGGTGGCCTTGCGCACGGCGCGCCGCCGCGGACGGGCCGGTGCGGACGGCTCGGCCGCCTCTGCGGCAGCCTCGGCCGCGGCCCCGGTCTCTGCCTGGGCCTCCTCGGCCGGGGCCCGCTGCGGCTCGGGCGCGGTCTCCGGGACCGTCACCACGGCCGCCTCGGCCCCCGTCGGGGAACCGGCCGGCGCCGACGCCCTGCGGGTCGCGCGGCGACGGGTACGGCCCTTCGGCGCGGCCTCCTCGTCCGGCACGACCGGGACGACCGGGTCCTCCACGGCCACGGGCTCGGCCTGCGCCTCGGCGGCCGGCTCCGGACGCACCGGACGCTCGGCCTCCTGCGCGGCGGTCACGTCCTGCGCCGTCGGCGCGGCGGGTGCGGCCGGGGCCGCCCCGTCGGCGGAGGCCTTCGGCGCACCCGCCGGAGCGGACGCCCGACGGCTCGCCCGGCGCCTGCCGCGGCCACGGGACGCCGCGGCCTCCGCCTCGGCGACGGAGCTGTACAGCTCCTCGTCCGGGGCCATCTCGAACGCGGGCAGCGCGACCGGCTCGGAGACCACGGGTGCCTCGGCGGCCTCGGTGACGGTCTCGGCCTCGGCCTCCGCCTCCTCCTCCGCGGTCGGCAGGGCGGCCTGGGCCGCCACGGCCTCGTGCTCGTGCTCGTGCGGCTGCTCGGCACCGGCACGGGCGCGCTTGCGGCGCTTGCCGCCACCCGCGCCGCCCGCGGACGGCTGCTCCAGGTGGACGATGACACCGCGGCCGTTGCAGTGGACACAGGTCTCGGAGAACGACTCCAGCAGACCCTGGCCGACCCGCTTGCGGGTCATCTGCACCAGGCCCAGCGAGGTCACCTCGGCCACCTGGTGCTTCGTACGGTCCCGGCCCAGGCACTCCAGCAGGCGGCGCAGCACCAGGTCCCGGTTGGACTCCAGCACCATGTCGATGAAGTCGATCACGATGATGCCGCCGAGGTCGCGCAGCCTGAGCTGGCGCACGATCTCCTCGGCCGCCTCCAGGTTGTTCCTGGTGACCGTCTCCTCCAGGTTGCCGCCCTGGCCGGTGAACTTGCCGGTGTTGACGTCGATGACGACCATCGCCTCGGTCCGGTCGATCACCAGCGAACCGCCGCTGGGCAGCCAGACCTTGCGGTCCAGCGCCTTGGCGAGCTGCTCGTCGATCCGGTACGTGGCGAAGACGTCCACCTCGCTCGTCCAGCGCGACAGACGCGGGGCGAGGTCGGGCGCGACGTGCGAGACGTAGCCGTGGACGGTGTCCCAGGCCTCGTCACCGCTGACGACGACCTTGGAGAAGTCCTCGTTGAAGATGTCGCGCACGACGCGGACGGTCATGTCCGGCTCGCCGTACAGCAGCGACGGCGCGCTGCTGTTGCCGTTCTTGGCCTTCTTCTGGATGTCCTCCCACTGCGCCTGCAGCCGCTCGACGTCCCGGCGCAGCTCGTCCTCGCTCGCGCCCTCGGCGGCGGTGCGCACGATGACACCCGCGTCCTCGGGGACGATCTTCTTGAGGATGGTCTTCAGCCGGGCCCGCTCGGTGTCGGGCAGCTTGCGGCTGATGCCGGTCATCGAGCCCTCGGGCACGTACACGAGGTAGCGGCCCGGCAGGGAGACCTGACTGGTCAGGCGGGCGCCCTTGTGGCCGATCGGGTCCTTGGTGACCTGGACGAGCACGGACTGCCCGGACTTCAGCGCGGACTCGATGCGGCGCGGGCCGTTGGCCATGCCCAGCGCCTCGAAGTTGACCTCGCCCGCGTACAGCACGGCGTTGCGGCCCTTGCCGATGTCGATGAAGGCGGCCTCCATCGACGGCAGGACGTTCTGCACCTTGCCGAGGTAGACGTTGCCGACGTACGAGACGGCCTGCTCCTTGTTGACGTAGTGCTCGACGAGCACCTCGTCCTCCAGGACGCCGATCTGCGTACGGTCGCCGTGCTGGCGGACGACCATCACGCGCTCGACGGCCTCGCGGCGGGCCAGGAACTCCGCCTCGGTGATGATCGGGACGCGGCGGCGGCCCTGCTCACGTCCTTCGCGGCGGCGCTGCTTCTTCGCTTCGAGGCGGGTCGAACCCTTGATGGACTGCACCTCGTCCGTGCCGCCACCGGGCCGCTCGTCCTTCTTGCCGCGCGGCTCGCGGACCTTGACGACGGTGCGCTCGGGGTCGTCGGCGGACGGCTCGCCCTCGGGGCCGCTGTCCCCGGCCCGGCGGCGCCTGCGGCGACGGCGACGGCTGCTGCTGTTGCCGCCGGAGCCCGCGCCACCCGCGTACTCGTCGTCCTCGTCGCCCTCGGCCGCGTCCTCGGCGTCCTCCTCGACCTGCTCGGCGGTGTCCTCGGCGTCCTGCGCGGCCTGCGCTGCGGCGAGTTCGCCGCTCTCCTCCGGCTCCTCGTCACCGCCGCTCTCCGCGGACTCGCCCCGGCGGCGACGACGGCCACCACGGCGACGGCGCCGGCGGGAGCCGCCGTCCTCGCCCTCGTCGCCGTCCGCTGCGTCCTCGGCCGACTCCTCGGCCTCCTCCGCCTCGTCCTCGGCGACGGCCTGAGCGGCCTGCGGCGCCTGCGGGGCCTGGGTCTCGGGCTCCTCGTCGTCACCGGCGCCCCGGCGACGGCGGCGGCGCCGCGCCCCGGGCTGCTCGTTCGCCTCGGGCTGCTCCGCCTGCTCGGCCTTCCGCGCCGACGGCGTGGCGGGCTCGGTGGGCTCGGCGGGCTCCTCGTCGTGCGCGGCCTCGGCGGCCGCCTCGGCGGCGGCCCGCTGCGGGGTCTGGAACTGGAACTTCGGCTCGGCGAACACCGGCGGCTGGAAGACGGCGACGGCGGGCCGTGCGGGCTTGCGCGGTGCGTCCTCCTCCGCCCCCTTGGCACCGGCGGGCTCGGAGAACCCGGTCGCGGCACGCCGCACGACCCGGCGGCGGCCACGGCGCGGCGCGGCCTCCTCGGCGACCTCGGCGGCCGGGGCCTGAGCCGGGGTCTGGGTCTGGGGTGCCTCGGCGACGGGGGCTTCCGCGGCGACGGGGGCCTCGGCAGCCTCGACGGCGGCCTCGGCGGTCTCCGTGGCAGACGCCGTGGCCCGGCGAGTGGCACGACGACGGGCCCGCGACGGAGCGGCCTCCTCGGCCTCCTCCACAGCGGCGGGCGCGACGGCCTCAACGACGGGGGCCTCGGCGGCGGGTGCCTCGACGGCGGACTCGCTCGCCTCGGCGGCGGGCGCGGCGGCGCGACGCGTGGCACGACGACGGGTCCGCGCCGGAGCAGCCTCCTCACCGCTCTCCACGGAGGCGGCGGTGCCGGGCGCGGTCTCGGCGGCGGGGGCCTCGGCAGCCTCGGTGGCGGCCTCGGCGGTCTCGATGACGGGCGCCGTCGCCCGGCGGGTGGCACGACGACGGGCCCGCGGCGGAGCGGCCTCCTCGGCCTCCTCCACAGCGGCGGGCGCGACGGCCTCGGCAGCCGGCGCGACGGCCTCGGCGGCCTGCGGCGCACCGGCGGCAGCGGCCGCGCGACGCCGCGTACGGCGGGCGGGCGCGGGCGCTTCGGCGACCTCGGCGGTCTCACCGGCCTGCTCGGCGGTCTCGGGGGCTTCCGCTGCCGTCGGTGCCCCGGCGGGGGCGGACACGCTGCGCGTGGCGCGGCGGCGGGTACGGCGCGGAGCGGCGGCCTCGCCGGTCTCTACGGACCCGGCGGCCGACTCGTCGACGGCCTGTCCGGCGCCCTCGGCGTCCGCAGTGGCGGCCACGGGCACGACCGTCTCGGCGTCCGCGGCGGCCCGGGCGGCCTTGGGCGCCCCGGTGGGCGCGGACGCCCGACGGCGCGTGCGGCGCGCGGGCTGCGCCTCGGGCTCCGCGTCCACGGCCCCGGCGGCGCCACTGCCCGCCGGCTCCGCGAGCGCGGTGGCCTCGGCGGGTGCCGCGCTCGCCGAGGTGATCTCGGCGGGTGCCTCGGAGGCGGCGACCGGCGGACCCGCCGGTCGCGACGCGGCACGGCGCCGACGACGCGGCGGCAGGGTGTCGCTGGGGGTGTTCAGTTCTTCGGAACCCTGGGTGGGTTCGGTCGGTTCGAGCATGCGGGCGAATCTCCCGTCAGGCTCCCGGGCGCCGCGCCTGGTCCGGTACCGATCGCAGGGATCGGCACCGTTGACGTCCGCGGCCTCGCGGTTGCGCGATGGCCGCCGTCCGGGGCGCGGGCGCCGCACGGGAGCACTCTGTGTCCTGTCTCGCCGGTTCCGTACGCCTTGTCGGTACGGCCTGGCGAAAGTCTTCTGGTCGGTGCGCTGCCCGACCCAGGTGGCTCCCGAGTACGAGGGCGGCGCTTCGACGTCCGTCCCTACGGAACCTTCCCTAAGCCGGCGCCTTCGCGGCGGCGGAGTCGGCGGCCCCTGGTGAAATGGCCGGGGCGGCCGGGTCTGCCTCGCGGTCGGGCGCGAGCGGGTCGGTCACCGTGCCGGTCTCTTCATCGAGCAGCCCCTGCGCCAGCCTGGTCACCGCTGCGGGGACCGGCGGCGCCAGGTCGGCCACGGCGCGGAGACCGGACAGGACGTCGTCGGGTCGTACGGCAGGCGTCACGTGCCGAACAACCAGCCGCAGTATCGCACAGGGCTGGTCGCTCGGCCTATCGGCCGCCGCACCAGGCGTTTCCACGCAGCCCAGATCCACGACCGCGGGACGGGCGTCGAAGGTGCGCACACCGTTCTTGGTCCGGCGCTGTACCTCGACACTCCCGGCGCCGTTGAAGGCCGCGACCGCACGGTCCGCCTCCGCCGGGTCCACGCCGTCCAGCCGCAGCTCCCACACCGAAGCCGTCAGCCGGTCAGCGAGCCCCGACGTGCGGGCCTCGACCGCCTCGACGATGTCCAGCCCGGCGGGCATCGACTCGTCGAGGAGGACGCGCAGCCGCTCCGGGTCGCGGGACGCGGTGAGCGAGATCTCCAGGTACTCCGCCTCACTGCCCGTGCCGGTGGGTGCGGCATTGGCGTAGGACACCTTGGGGTGCGGAGTGAACCCCGCCGAGTACGCCATCGGCACCTCGGCGCGGCGCAGCGCACGCTCGAAGGCGCGCTGGAAGTCACGGTGGCTGGTGAACCGGAGGCGGCCGCGCTTGGTGTAGCGCAGTCGGATGCGCTGCACCGCGGGTGCGGGCGGCGGGCCTTCGGGCTGTCGCTTGCCCAGTGTCGTTCAGTCCTTCGTGAGAGCGGTCCTACTGCTGTCAAGAGTACGTGTCCCACGGCCCGGAGGTTCCCGCCGGGCCACCGGCGGCGCTCACCGCGGCTCCCCGGACCGCGTCCTTCGCGCCTCCGCCCCGCGCACGGGCTCCACGGACATCCACCACAAGAGGGTTTCCGGAAACCGCCGGACCACGCCCCCGGACGTCGGTGGCGGGCCGGCCCGCCACCGAAGTGACGGACCGGCCAGCTGCCGCTCAATCGGCGCTCAGTGCATGTGTCCGCTCCCGGCGGGCTGCTTCACGGTCAGCGGCAGCAGCTTCCGGCCCGTGGGGCCGATCTGGATGCTGGTGTCCATGGCGGGGCATATGGAAAAACGCTGAAAACTGACCAGGAGCTACGCCACGCTGTCTGGCATGAGGAAACGAGGACAACGGCGGCTCGCAGCAGAGCGGGCGGCCTACAACGTGGAAGCCGAGTGGACCGAAGCGGACTTGGCGCTCTTGGAGGAGTTGAAGCGGGCCGAGGCCCTGCTCCCCGAGGACGCTCCCCGGGCACTGCTCTCCATCCGCTTATCCGTGCTGACGGACGACACGACGTCGCCCGTGCGACAGGAGCTCGACCTGCGCATCCTGGCCAGGGAGCGCGGCAGCCGAGTCATAGGTGTGGCTTCCGACCTGAACGTGTCGGCGACGAAGGTCCCGCCATGGAAGCGGAAGCAACTCGGAGAATGGTTGAACAACCGCTCCCCCGAGTTCGACGAGATCCTGTTCTGGAAGCTGGACCGCTTCGTACGCCGCCTCTCCGATCTCTCGATGATGATCGAGTGGAGCCTGAAGCGCGGGAAGAACCTGGTCTCCAAGAACGACAGTCTTGACCTCACGACGACCGCCGGGAAGATCATGGTCACGATCATCGGCGGTATCGCCGAGATCGAAGCGGCGAACACCTCCACCCGGGTCACGAGTCTGTGGGACTACGCGAAGTCCCAGGAAGACTGGATCATCGGGAAGCCGACGTACGGCTACGTGACGGACGAGGACGACACGGGGAAGGTCGTTCTCGCCATCGACCCCGAGGCGTACAAGGCACTGCACTGGGCTCGGGACATGGCGATTCGAGGACGCTCAGCCAGTTTCATGGTGCGCTGCCTGAAGCGGTCCGGCCTCATGAGCCAGGGGCTCACCGTGGTGACGCTGCTCCGCCGGCTCCGCAACCCCGCACTCCTCGGTTACCGCGTGGAAGAGGACAAGAACGGAGGACAACGGCGCTCGAAGCCGGTCCTCGGCAAGGACGGCCGACCGATCAAGGTCGCGCCCGCCATCTTCACGGAGGAAGAATTCGAGACCCTCGGCGCCGCTCTCGACAAACGCAAGAAGAACCAGCCTCCGCGCCGGGTCGGCGGAGCGACACAGTTCCTCGGCGTCCTCCTGTGCGCCGACTGCAAGACGAACATGACCGTGCAGATCACGAACAACACGTACGGGACCTATCAGTACCTGCGGTGCCGCAACTGCAAGAGCGGCGGACTCGGAGCGCCCAACCCCGAGCGGGTCTACGAGCGCTTGGTGGAGGACGTGCTCAAGGTCCTCGGTGACTTCCCCGTAGAGGTTCGCCAGTACGCGGAGGGTGCGGAGGCGCGTAGGGAGATCAAGCGCCTACAGGAGTCCATCGCCCTGTATATGAAGGAGCTGGAACCCGGGGGCCGGTACACGAAGACGCGGTTCACGAAGGAGCAGGCGGAGGCAACGCTCGACAAGCTCATCGCGGAGCTGGAAGCGATCGACCCCGAGACGGCGAAGGACCGGTGGGTCAACGTCCACGGCGGCAAGACGTTCCGTGAGCACTGGCAGGAAGGTGGCATGGAGGCCATGTCCGCGGACCTGTACCGGGTCGGGATCCGCTGCGAGGTCACCCGCACGAAGGTGCCGAAGGTCCGGGCCCCGAAGGTTCACCTCCGTCTACTGATCCCGAAGGACGTACGCGAACGCCTCGTGATCCGAGAGGACGACTTCGCGCAGGCCATCTGAGTGCGGCACGTACAAGATCGAGGCCGCCTTCCCGTTATGCGGGGGAAGGCGGCCTAGCGTCTCACTGGAACCACTTGGTGGCGTCGAACGGTTCCTCCGTACCGTCGTCGTCCACGATCACGATCTCGCTTTCGATCAGGCTCGCGGCTCTGTCGTTCGCGCGCTCAGGTTCGGGCAGCGTCGTGGACCCCACCTCCCTGTTGCCTGGCATCGGCGCTGTGCCGTCGGCACTCTGCGAGGTCTTCGGCGATCCCGGCGGCGATGAGCGCGGCACCCGGGGTGTGGCCGGAGCCGACGTAGCGCCACTGTCGTTCGGTAACCGTGTCAGGGGCGTCGACGTGCCCCTGCTGATGAGCACGCTCGGCACGGAGTGCGGCGTACGTCGTGGAGTAGGCACGGGACTTGGTGAGGATGTGGCCCCGATAGCCGAGGGTGTGAACCCAAGTTCGCAGGTTCAGGGGCGCATACTCCCGCAGACCGCCCAGGCGCCAGCAGGCTCGCATGAGGGCGCGGACGTGTTCACTGACGGGCGCAGACTCGATGTCGGCCCAGGTGGTGAGTGAGCGGTCAGTGCCGGCGCCCGTCTCGCTTGCCCCTTTGGTGACGTACTTCGCGACGTAGGCCGCCACAGCGTCATCGTCGGGCCCGTCGCCACCGGCGTGCAGGAGCCGCGCGTCGAGTTGGGCACCCCAGCGGAGTTCCAGTTCCCCCACAGCCGAGCTGTAGGACGTGCGGACGCAGACCCGCCGGGCGGATGCACGTACGGCGTTAAGGAGCAGTTCCGCGGTGCCCCAGGCCGGGGGTTCATCCTGGTATCCGTTCGGGCCGTCGAGGCGGACGACGGCGTGCACGTGGACGGCCGCTCGCTTCTGATACTCGGCGACACGAGCGAAGGACAGCCGGGCGTGCCGAGCGAAGCGGGACTGTACGAGGCCGACCGAGGAGGCGACGCGACGCCGTACGTCGATGACGAACCGGTCCCAGAGCTTCGAGGCATGGGCGTGCCACAGCACGTGGCTGGTGTAGTCGTAGCAGGCGGCGCAGAGCGGTTGGCCGACGGCCAAGGCGTCCGGGGCGTGGAGGGTTCCGCATCCGAGAGGCCGTCCGTGTTCGCAGGTTCCGCCGTCACGGCGTGGACGGCACGGCTCCCCGGCGCGGTGGACGGGGCCGAAGGACGGGGCGGTGAGGGTGACGAAGAGGCGGGGCCGGTGCCGTACTGCGGCGGGAACGTTCTTGCCGCCGAGGAGGCCGGCGCGGACGAGGTGGTAGGTGTCTCCGGCGTGGAGACGGGAGCAGGCCGGGCATACGGATGCGCGGCGGTTTCGGCAGCGGACGAGGAGGCGTTCGCCGGGCTCGTCGCGGGTGTCGTAGTGGTGGATGATCTCGCCCGTTGTGGCGTCCACGGTGGTGCTGGAGCCGGCGAGATGGACGGGGTGAGCGCAGCCGCCGGTCGCGGTGACTTGCTCCAGCCAGCGGGAGAACTTCGGGTCTTGAGCGAGGCGGATTGCGTCACGGTCTGTCTCGGGGAGCTGACGCAGGCGCGCCGCGCGGTCGAGGGCGGCGCGCCTGTCAGTCCGGGTGATGTCCGGGGTGATGGTGGTGACCTTCCGGGGTGAGCCGCCGAGGCGACAGGGTCGGTGGTTAGTGGCGCGCTGTCGTCCATGGGTCGATCTCCTTGTGAGTGGTGGCTTGCGATGTGCGTCGGTCAGCGGACGGTGCCGGTCCCCCGACAGGTACGGCAGCGCCGCAGTCGTCCGGTCCAGGTCTTGCGGGCGCCGTCGCCCTTGCACTGGGGGCACCTCACACGAGGCATGCGCATGCGCTTACGTCCTTCCAGGTCAGACGTGGTTGAAGCCGCTGAGGAACCAGGTGATGAAGCTGTTGATCGTGAGAGCGACGGGCGTTTCACCGAGGTACATGCCGAACAGGGCGATGCAGGCCGCTTCCCAGATCCGTACGTCGCGGGAGCGGACGAGGAGGAAGGTGATGATCCCGAAGACCACGACGAGCGACACGGCGGTACCTGTGCTGATCACTTGCCGTCTCCTTCCATCACCGCGAGGGCGCGGTCTATGGCGGGCAGCTGCGGGGCCATCCCGGCGTACTTCCGGGCTGTCGAGGCGGCCTCTTCCGTGGGGGTGAGGTGCGAGCGGGCACGGCTCCAGCCGCCGTCCGGCCCGGTGCAGACGGCCACGCCACGTTCCTCAGGCGTGATCGACTGGGCGACGGCCACGGCGTCCTTGTTGAGGTCGCCCAAGGTCATCTCCGCTGTGCCGGGGTCGTTGACGCGGTGGCAGATTCGGCCGCCGAGTTGGGCGCGCAGGGCGGTGACGCCGGGGCCGAGGTCGGAGCCGACGCGTTGGCCGGCGACGACCAGGTGCAGGCCGAGCGCGGCCCCGAGCTGCGCCAGACGGAGCAGCAGCGTGGAGCACTGGTCTGCTTCGGCCTTGCTCTCGCGGGTCCCGTCGGACAGGTACAGCTCCGCGATCTCGTCGACGATGACGACGATCGGCACCGGCCGCAGCTTCTCCGGCAGCTCCCAAATCGAGCGGACCCCGGCCGAGCGGCACGCGCCCATCCGGTCTTGCATGTCGACGACGAGCGCGGAGAGCACGGCGACCGCTTCTCGGCGGCAGGTCGCCAGGGCACTCAGCCGTACGGAGAACAGGCCGAGTTCCATGCCGCCCTTGCAGTCGATGCCGACCAGGGCGACGGGCTGAGTCGCAAGCTGTGTGATCAGCCGGGCGAGGAGCGTGGACTTGCCGGAGCGGGTGGCGCCGACGATGAGCCAGTGGGGTACGAGCCGCAGGTTCACCACCCAGGCGCCGCCGTTCTCCAGGACGCCGATGAGCGCGGAAAGGAGTTCGGCCGGTGCCGTGGCTAAGCCCGGACGCTGAAGCGGATCCGTGGCCGTCGCGGTCAGAAGGACGAGCCCGCGTTCCGGCGAGGTGACCCGGACCGCGTGCACCTTCCACGCGTGGACGAGAGCGTCAGCCGCCTTGAGGAAGGTGGCCGGGGTCTGGCCCGCGTGCAGACGCACGATCACGGTCAGCCCCATGCGAGTAGCGCGCGGGAAGGAGACCCGCGGAGCCACCGGCCGCAACGGGTCGCCCTTCACGACCAGGTCGCCGAGCAGCCCACGCGACGGGCGCCGGGAGACAGCGAGATCGTTGAGCACGGCGACCTTGCGCCAGGTGACCACCACCCGGAACGCGGTGGCCGGGTAACCGACGAGGTACCAGTGCCAGGCCGGCCGATGCCGCCGCAGCAGGTCACCGACGACCAGCATCCACGCCAGCATGGCGAGCGCGAAGGCGAGCACGATCGGCCCCATCACGCGTCACCGCCCTTGGCACGCACCGGACCGTCGTGCACGGCCGTGATCGCGTCGGCGCGGAAGCTGACGCCGTGCCGGTCACCCATCGACCACATGAACGCCGTCAACCCGGTGACGCGGACGATCTGCCCTTCCTCGATCCCCTTCGGCTGACCGCTGACGGCGATCTCGATCACGGAGATCCGCCGACGGTCCTGCCGAACGGTGACGGCCACCGTCCAGACCGGATTGCCGTCCCGGTCCCTCTTCACCTCCTGTGTCTCAGGGTTGCTGAGCTTCGCTTCCGGCGCGATGGCGCACCGCAGTACGCCGAGCCGCGCCGTGTCCACGGGAAAGGACTGCATGATGTGCGGCCTCCCTGGCCAGTCGAGACGCCAGTCTGATGCTGACGTCACTTGTCCTTATGAGTTATGACTATGGAGTCCTGTACGGCGACAGCGCAACTACTTATGCTGACGAGTGATGTCGCGCGTGCGACGTGCCTACGACCACGATCCGGAGATGACCCGATGTCGGAGATCCAGCGCCCCGGAGCCCTTTACCAGCAAGTGGCCGCCGCAATCCGCGAGGCGATCCTGTCCGGCGAGTTCGCACCCGACTCCCTGCTGCCGTCCGAAGCCCAGCTCATGACCCGCTACGGCGTCTCGCGGCCGACCGTCCGCAACGCCATCGCCGCCCTGCGAGCGGAAGGGCTGATCGACGTCCGCCACGGCAAGGGCAGCTTCGTACGCTCCGACGGACAGCCCCCGCTCACCCTCGAACGGCGCATCAGCCACACCACCGACGGCCGGTTCGTCATGCCCGGCGGAGACGTATGGCAAGAGGCGGAGGCGCCGAGCACCTACCGCACCCGCACCACCAAGACCACCGGCCGACTGCTCCAACTCGGCGAGGAAGAGGCACTGTTCGGCTGTGACCGGCTGCTCGTCGACCCCGGCATCGGGACGCGAGCGATGCACCGCACCCTGATTCCGTTCGAGGCCGCCGAGGCCGTCCCCTCGCTCGGCGAGGAACCGGGCCGGCAACCGGCGGAGATCTACCAGCTGCTCGCCGAGGACGGACACAAGCTGTCGTGGACCGAGACGGTACGCGCCCGCATGCCACTGCCCGACGAGCGCACCGCGCTGCGGCTCCCGGACGCGACCCCGATCCTCCACCTGGCCCGCACCACGCACGGCACCGATGACCGCCCCCTGATCCTGGAAGAACTGCGCATCGGTGCCGACCGTGCCGAAGCCGCCTACCGGATCACCACCGACAAGCAGCCCGCGCGACGCACCCGTACCTGAGACCGAACGACCATCGGTCGAAACCCGCTTCACTTCCTCAAGGGCGCGCCTGCGGCGCGCCGGGGCGCCCGGCCGCCCCGGCCGGGCGTGCGGCGTGGCCGCCGGTCCCGTCCGGTCGCCGGACGCCCCCGACCGCAGCACACCCAAGCAGTCGAGGCGGCGACCGGTCCGCGCAGGCCGGAGCCCACGGGGCTGGGCGTCGCCGACCAGCGGATACGCCCCTCATGCCGCCGACTCCAGAAGGGCAGCGAGCCGGTCCACAGCATCCGGCCGGCCCGCCAGCCGGACGACGCCCCGCCCCGCCTCGTCCGTGGAGGCAACCGCCCGGACACTCGACAGCTCGAAGCCGGCGCCAATGAGTGCGCGGTTCAGTCGGTCAGCGGACTCCCGAGCCCCGCGCCATCCCGCGATGTAGTCGACACCAGGCGTCCACAGGACTCCGTCCGAGCCCTCGATGTCGTGCAGCCCATCACCGATCCAGTCCTCACCCGCGCCGGTCACGTGTGTTCACCTCAGCCCTGTTGCAGAAAACGGCTCGTCAACTCGCTTACTTCCAGGGCTAGAAGCGACGCAGCGCAGCGGCCCCGGTACCATCAGGCACCGGGGACCGCTGCGTCCCCTCCCGGACCACCCCGGTTGCTGCCAGGCGCGGGGGTGGTCCGGTCTCGGTATGAGGTTGTGAAGCGCGGCCCCTCGCCCGGGCGAGGACCCGGTGGGCATGATCGCGAGGCACCGCGCTCCGTGGCTGGAGGGGTCAGGCTCCAGCCGGTTACCGGGGCACCGCCGACTCCCGATCGCGAAGGAGTGGCGAGGGCCGCGCCCCGGAGATCACCAGTGGGGTCAGTGACCTGATCCGCCGCTCAGGTCGAAGCGGCACCAGACCGTCTTGCCGCCCCGCTCCTCCGGCGACCACCAGACCGCCGCCGCCAGTCGCTGCACGATGAGCAGGCCACGGCCGTTGTCGGGCAGTACCGCTTCCGACAGCTCCCCGAGCAGCGATGGCGAGAATGCCTCTCCCGCCGGAAGCAACGGGGGCGTCGAGTCTTCGTCGGTTACCCCGATGAATAGCCACTTCGGCCACAGCTTGAAGGTCACGTCGATGCGCCGGCAGCCACCGGCCACGGCGAGGTGACGGTCCGGCACAGCGTGGTTCACCACGTTGCCGACCAGTTCCGAGACGGCCAGCCGGGCGTCATCCACGATCGCGTCAGCACCCGAGCCCCGGAGGAAGACCGCCGTCATGTCGCGTGCCGTGCGGGCCGTGTTCTCGAACTCGGCGAAGAGCGTGAGTGTCAGGAAGTGCCCATCGGCATACGGGGCCGGCGGTGCCGCGAACCAGTGGGTGTACGCGTCCAGCTCACTCGCCAGCCACTCGATCTTGCCCGCATCCATCACGTCCCCTTCCGAGAGCCGGGACGGCTCGTTCGGCGCCGGTTGCATCACGCAAGCCAGTACACGGCTCAGCGGGCGTGACCGGGAGCGTTCACCAGGGGGTTCACATGAACATGGGTAAACGCAAAGGGGGTTCACCAATGAACCCCCCCCCAAAGCGATCCTGCTGTGACACGATGAACACTCGCCGTCATTCTCGGGTTGGCAGGGGAGCATGAACCGAGAGCCGAACGCGCAATTGATCGCAGTCATGGACGAGGCGAAAGTCTCGAACAAAGGCCTTGCCAGGCGGATGCAAGATGCCGCAGACCAGCGAGGTATCAGCCTCGGGACGACGCACGTCTCAGTGCAACGATGGCGGGACGGCGCGGGTATCCAACCGCAGACAGCAGCGATCATGGCGGACGTTCTGAGCGCCAAGCTGGGCCGCCGCGTCACGCCGGGCGATCTCGGCTTCTTCGACCACTCCAAGCCGACCGCTCCGGACCCCGTCGGCTACCCGAGCACCGTGCCGGACGTGCTGTCCATACTGGACGGACTCGCCCAGGAACGAGCCGAGGCCGCGGTCACTCACCGCTTGGTCGTCGCGGACGCCGACCTCAGCGCAGCAGTCCTCTCCTGGTTGATCGCGCGCCCCGACGGCATCCAGGCCGACCGACCCGCTCACCAACGCGTCGGCATGCGCGACGTGCGCGCGATCAGAGACGCAGCCGCCACGTTCATGCAGCTCGACTTCAAGTACGGCGGAGGCCACGGCCACCGAGCCTTACGCCACTACTTCCGCCACGAAGTACTACCGCTACTCAGCGCCAGCTACAACGAGAAGGTAGGCCACGCGCTCTTCAGCGCCGCCGCCGAGGTCTCCCAGTTGCTCGCATGGACCGCGTACGACGTCGGCAACCACCGACTCGCCCACCGCTACCTCACCTCCACGCTGCGCCTGTCCCAGGTCATCGACGACCGCATGTTCGGCGCCCGCATCCTCGGCAACCTCAGCCACCAGGCCAACTACCTCGGCAACCACGCCCAAGCCATCCAGCTCGCCCGAGCCGCCGTCGAGGGCGCCAAGGGCCGGGCCACCCCACGCGCCATGGCGAACTACTGGGCCATGGAGGCCCGCGCCCTCTCCAACGCAGGCGACCGCACCGGAGCCGGCCCCGCCATGAACCAAGCCGAACGCCACTTCGGCCAGGCCGACACCGCCGACGACCCCGCATGGCTCAGCTACTTCGACGACGCCGAACTCCTGGGCGAGTTCTGCCACTGCTTCCGCGACCTGAAGATGCGCCGCGAAGCCGTCGAGCACGCACAGCGCGCCGTCGACAGCACCGACCCCCAGTACGCCCGCACCCTCGGTTTCTGCCGCATGGTGCTCGCCCAGAGCCAGCTACTGAGCGGTGACCTGGAGGCCGCCGTCACCACAGCCAGCCTCGCCGTCGACGGCGGCGACACCCTCCAGTCCAACCGCTTCCAGCGCTACGTCACCGACTTCCAGGTAGAGGTCAGCGCGCACGCGACCCACCCCGCCGTCGTCGCCTTCAACGAGCAGGTCAACGAAGCACTCGCCCGCCTGGACGACGAGGACGAGTAACAGCTACCGCGGACGCCAGTCCCGTGGTGCATCGTCGTTGCGCAGTGCGGAGATGCGCCGGCGGTACTCGTCGGCCGTCTCCTGGTCTTCCTGCACGTTTTGCATGAGCCACGTCGTCATGCCGAACTCTTGGAGCCGACGAAGCGTGTCATAGCCGAGCCAGTCGTACAGATCCCGCCCGTAGGCCCGGACGAAGTCGGCGTACTGCTCGTCGGTCTGCCACCCGAGGCTGTGATGCTCCGTGGCTGTGACCATCAGGTCCCACTCGGGGTGATCGAAGCAGAAGGCCTCGAAGTCGATCAGAACGACTTCACCTCGATCGTTCACCATGAGGTTCTGCACGTGAGCGTCACCATGTACTGGACCCTTGGGCGTCTCGAACGTCAGCTCCCCGAACTGGTCGCGCAACTCACGCCACCGCTTCCGCAAGAAGACCCTGTCGTCCTCCGGAATCGCGGCCCGGCTGATCCGCAGCTCTTGCTTGTCGAAGGGATCGAACGACGGCAGCTCAAGCCCGTCCGGCACCCTCAAGGCGTGCAGATCCCGCAGGGCGGCCCCCAGCTCCCCATACGCCGCCTTCCGGTCCCCCTCAACGATCAGATGCCAGAAGGTCACCGGGCGACCGTCGACCACGAGCGGCTGCTCAAGATCCTCGACGATCCGAGCGGCGGGAAACCCCTCATCCGCCAACCACCGTGAGACAGCCACCTCTTTGCGAGCCGTGGTCAGCCACTCCGGCCCACGAGCCACGCGCACGACCATCGGCACCGAGGCCAGCCGGAACAACGCGTTCTCCCCGAGCCGGATCAACTCCGCGCCCTCGCCATCGAGTCCCGCAGCCCGGCACGCGGCAACCATCACCCGTGCAGCGCCCGCCGAGGCGAACCCCTCTTCCGATCGAGCAGCGCCAACCGCCATGCCCGTACCAGCTCCCCTAGTCGCGCGCGATCAACCAGCGCACGCCCACGGATGACCAACCCGGCGTACGCCAGACACGCCTCAGACCGTACCCGGAGTCAGTTGGAGAATGTCTGACGGAAGGAGAAGTTTATGACTTGAAACTCTCATCCAAACTCTTGCCGAGTGAGGTCAATAGCTCCGGGTTTGCCGCTACCAAGCGTCGGAGCGCTTCGTTGAAACTCTTAGCCTCTTCAGTTAGCCGGAGTTCCAAGCACTCCTTCAATGCGATGATGTAACCCACCGCCCGAAAGTACGGAGATGTGAAAGTTTCACTGAGCTGAATTGATTCCTTGGCATGCAAGAGCGCCTTATCATGCTCACCGATGAGCGCGAATTCCCGAGCAAGAAGTTGATGCGCGCCGGCAGCATCACGTGTCGCTCCATATTCAAGGAGCACAGGGATCGCCTTAGATGCATACTCCTCAGCGATCTGGTGTTTCTGAATTGAGAAGAGTAGAGGGGTCTGTGCGATTAGAGCGTGGGCTAGGCGAGGCTTGTCGTCCAATTCAATAAGTACCGAAACGGCCGCATTGAACCTCACCTCAGCTCCTTCTGAGTCCCCGAGAGCATGAAGAGTCTCTGCAGCATTTGCTTGCGCTACTGCTTCGCCGGACCGACTGCCAATGATTCTGCACAGCTCAATGTCATCAAGGTGCAGACGCAGCGCTTCATCGAACTTTTCGAGCCGTCTAAGCGTGACACCTAGGTCATTGCTCACCATGCTCACTTTATGAGGGTTGTCGATCTTCTTAAATTTTGCTAGCGAGTCGCGTTGAAGTTTCTCCGCCTCTTCCAGATTTCCCATTTCAAAATGCGCCAGCGCAAGAGTATTCAAGGTCTCTGCCGCACCGGATTCGTCTCGGGAATCCAGGCAAACCTGCAAATCCTTTTCGAAATATTCAATAGCCTTCTTGGTGTTTCCTGAAGCTCGATGGATCGCCCCTAGATTGTACAGAACCTGGCCGATTTCATGTTCAATTCCGAGCCGCTGATATATCTCCAGGCTTTCTTCAAGGAGAGGAATTCCTTCATCAAGCCTTCCGCAGTCCATGTATAGGCAGGCGAGCAGGTTTGCGGATGAAGCGATCGCGATCTCAGCACCTGACTCTAGGGATTTTGAATATACATGGGAAGCAAGATCAAGTCCCCGATCGAACTCTCGCCTGTATCGCGCGAGGTTTGCCTGAGCGGTGAGCATTAGAATCTCACCCAAAGGGTCACCGAGCCGCCTGGCAGCGGGAATGCCCCAATGTAGGACCTCTTCCCAAATCTGCCATTCGCCTAGAATTTCGCAAATATTGGACAGAGATGCCGCAAAACCTGCCGCTTTCTCGACCGTGTCATGAGTGAGCGCGATCTTGATGGCGGCCGCGGCATTCGGGAGCTCATTTTTCGCCCAAGCAAGAGCAGATTCCGCCGAGCCGATGTCTGCAGCATTGTCTAGATTGAATTGTACTTGCAGATGCCCGAGGAGGAAAAAATGAGCTTTGATGGCTGAATGCTTCAGCCAGTCGAGCATGCGCTGAATTGCCTGTGCTTTCTTCTTTGCGTCATCCTCGTTGAATTTCTCATGCGAGTAAACCCGCAGGAGATCGTGAAAACGGTATCTCCCATATGTGGCTGATGGTTCGATTAGATTGGCCTCTTCGAGTTTTAAGAGGACTTTCCCTGCCTGCCGTTCGTCGCACCCCATCAGGGCCGAGCACAGGCCGGGGCCAAAGTCTTCGCCTGGTACGCATGAAAGCCTCTTGAAAGCGTTCTTTGCGCCCTTGCTAAGCTTTCGATACGAGAGATTGAAGGCAGCCCTAACGGCCAAATCGCCAACTTCTAGAGCTCCAAGGAGACTGCGCATGTCCATAAGATCTTGCGCAAGATGAGACATGCGCATATTACGTGTCGAGGTGAGCCGATTTGCGGCAATCCGCAGGGCCAACGGAAGGTGCACGCATGCCTCGATCACTGTTTCTGCGCTTGCTGGATCAGCATTCACTATTTCCTCTCCAGTTACCCTTCTAAGAAAGTCGAGGGATGTAGTGGAGGGGAAGATTTCGAGATCGATTCTTTGGAATCCCTCTAGCCCGCGCAGCTGACTTCGGCTGGTGATGAGTACGAGTGCTGAATTCCCTGGAGGGATAAGTGGCCGTAGCTGTCGTTCGTCGCTGGCATTATCTAAGACAATGATGAGTGATCGATCCGCTGTCACTTTGCGATAGGCGTCCAGTCGAGTCGGGGAGTCACCCGGGATTTCTTCCTCTGGTATCCCGAGAGACCTCATAATACGCCCCATTGCTTCTTCGGGGGACGCGGGATGCTCGTCGGCACCGCGCAGATCTATATAGAGGTCGCCATCCGCATACGAGTCGCTCGCGAGGTAAGACGCGTGGACTGCTAGGGCAGTCTTTCCTACACCTGGTTTTCCCGTGATAATTACCCTGGCGGGAGGTGTACTTGGGTTCGGAGAGACAGGTGAAATCCCTAGTAGTTCGATCTCGGCTTGCCGACCGACGAAGTCCGGGATATCAGGAGGTAGTAGCCGCAGGCGAGCGGCCGGTACGCTCGCGGCTTCAGAGACGCTGATATTGATAGTCGGGTTAGTTAGGATCGGCTGGTGGGCATCCCCGCTGATCGCCACTGCGGCGGTACCACTGGCTTCCGTGCCACGTGTCTTCAACGATTCTCCTCAGCGCTCTGAGTAACTTCCGTCTCAATGGGCCCCCCAGCATCTCCTCCTACAGCAACGGCTCCTGGCCCGGTTGTCACGACGCCGCGCGGTTGCACTGAACTGCTCGGCTGATCCCGACCGACGACTCGCGTCTTGATCGTCGATCTTGAAGACCCGCCGATCGACACAGATCCTGCACCTAGGGCTGCCGTTGGCCCGGCGGAGCCTTCTGAAGATCCAGCTCTACCAAGGTAGTACTGCAAGGCCGCCCCCACCGCTACGAGTACGATGAGAGCGATCCACCAGGCCCAAAAAGGCTTGTCAGTAACGAAGTTGGTAACGAGACCTGTCGCGGCAGCCACCACCACGGTGAGAAAGGCCGCGACACCACGCTTTGCCGACTGAGTCACGCGTTGCCCCCCAAGCACTCTGACCGGATGTCACTGTTTTACAGCACACGCTGGTGTGCCCGTGCATGGTTCCACGTACAGGTTTCGGCCGAGGGTAACGATCAGCACTGTCGTGCAGTTGGGTGTCGTTGCCCCGCTTCTGGGTCACGGTCGCCAGTCGGTGACCGCGGCGGGAAGAGTTGTGTGAGCGCGGCGCGGTGGACCCTGGTGGCGTTGGTGCGAGCCAACCTGACTCACTGCCCCAAGTGTCGTCAGATCAAGGTCACCAGCACAGCGCTGCGAGCACCACAGAATGCAGCTGGTGTCGCCCAGCCGTCAGCTTTGGCGACACCGATCGGGCAGGACACGCCGGTACTGCCCAGCCCGCAGTACCCGTTGGGGTTTTTGGTGTCCGAAGGTGCTGCCGGTGGCACAGCTCAGCCCGGTTAAAGTCTCCCCCCTCTTCCCCTGCGGGTGGTGGCTGCCCGATGGTGCGAGCGGTCGCAGACGGCCGTCTCGAGGACGGCAGGCCCCTCAAACCCACTCCACCTCGGAGTGAACCGCTGAGGAGCCCCCAGGCGGCGGCAGCGGCGTACTAGGCGCACTCTGCGCCGGCCGCTGCCGCTCCCTCTGCATGCCCAGCGCGCTCAGTACCGCCACCGCGCCCTCCTCTGTGACATCCGCCACAGCCTCAGCGACGCGTCGCAGCGGCTCGTCCACCCCCGGTCCCCCGTTTCAGCTGGTAGGAGCCGACTTCTTGACCGTCAGCGGCAGCAGCTTCTTGCCGCTGTCGCTTACTTGTGGCCATGTGTCCATCGCCGGGCACACGCCGCAGTCGAAGCACGGGGTCCAGCGGCAGTCCTCCACCTCGGTCTCGTCGAGGGCGTCCTGCCAGTCCTCCCAGAGCCAGTCCTTGTCCAGGCCGGAGTCCAGGTGGTCCCAGGGCAGGACCTCCTCGTAGGAGCGCTCGCGGGTGGTGTACCAGTCGACGTCGACGCCGAAGGGGGCCAGCGCCTTGTCCGCGCAGGCCATCCAGCGGTCGTAGGAGAAGTGCTCGCGCCAGCCGTCGAAGCGGCCGCCGTCCTCGTAGACCGCGCGGATCACCGCGCCGATGCGGCGGTCGCCGCGGGAGAGCAGGCCCTCGACGATGCCGGGCTTGCCGTCGTGGTAGCGGAAGCCGATGGAGCGGCCGTACTTCTTGTCGCCGCGGATCTTGTCCCGGAGCTTGGTGAGGCGGGCGTCCGTCTCCTCGGCCGAGAGCTGCGGGGCCCACTGGAAGGGGGTGTGCGGCTTGGGGACGAAACCGCCGATGGAGACCGTGCAGCGGATGTCGCCCGAGCCGGAGACCTCGCGGCCCTTGGCGATGACGTGGGTCGCCATGTCGGCGATCTGCAGGACGTCGTCGTCGGTCTCGGTGGGCAGGCCGCACATGAAGTACAGCTTGACCTGGCGCCAGCCGTTGCCGTAGGCCGTGGCGACGGTGCGGATCAGGTCGTCCTCGGAGACCATCTTGTTGATGACCTTGCGCATGCGCTCGGAGCCGCCCTCGGGGGCGAACGTGAGGCCCGAGCGGCGGCCGTTGCGGGTCAGCTCGTTGGCCAGGTCCACGTTGAAGGCGTCCACGCGGGTGGAGGGCAGGGAGAGGCCGATCTTGTCGTCCTCGTAGCGGTCGGCGAGGCCCTTGGCGATGTCGCCGATCTCGCTGTGGTCCGCGGAGGACAGGGAGAGCAGGCCGACTTCCTCGAAGCCGGTCGCCTTCAGGCCCTTGTCGACCATGTCGCCGATGCCCGTGATGGAGCGCTCGCGCACCGGGCGGGTGATCATGCCGGCCTGGCAGAAGCGGCAGCCGCGCGTGCAGCCCCGGAAGATCTCCACCGACATGCGCTCGTGGACGGTCTCCGCGAGCGGGACGAGGGGCTGCTTGGGGTAGGGCCACTCGTCCAGGTCCATCACGGTGTGCTTGGACACGCGCCACGGCACGCCGGACTTGTTGGGCACGACGCGGGCGATACGGCCGTCGGGGAGGTACTCGACGTCGTAGAAGCCGGGGACGTAGACCCCGCCGGTCCGCGCCAGGCGGAAGAGGAGTTCCTCGCGGCCACCGGGGCGGCCCTCGGCCTTCCAGGCGCGGACGATCTCCGTGACCTCCAGGACCGCCTGCTCGCCGTCGCCGATGACCGCGCAGTCGATGAAGTCGGCGATCGGCTCGGGGTTGAAGGCCGCGTGGCCGCCGGCCATGACGATCGGGTCGTCGACCGTGCGGTCCCTGGCCTGGAGGGGGATGCCGGCCAGGTCCAGGGCCGTGAGCATGTTGGTGTAGCCCAGCTCCGTGGAGAAGGACAGGCCGAACACGTCGAAGGCCTTCACGGGGCGGTGGCTGTCCACCGTGAACTGCGGGACGCCGTGCTCGCGCATCAGCGCCTCGAGGTCGGGCCACACGCTGTAGGTGCGCTCGGCGAGGACGCCCTCGCGTTCGTTCAGCACCTCGTAGAGGATCATGACGCCCTGGTTGGGCAGGCCGACCTCGTAGGCGTCCGGGTACATGAGCGCCCAGCGGACGTCGCACTCGTCCCAGCTCTTGACGGTGGAGTTGAGCTCGCCGCCCACGTACTGGATCGGCTTCTGCACATGCGGGAGCAAGGCTTCGAGCTGCGGGAAAACCGACTCGACGGTCATCGCGGGGAACTTTCGTGAGCTGACAGGGGTGACCCTCAAGCCTAACCCGGCCGGAGGACTGCCCCGAACGGCCGCGGCGCGGGACCGGGCCTGCGCCGACCCGCGGCGGGGTCGGCGCCGGTGAGAACGGGGCCGGTGGGTCCGGCGTCCTACGCCGACATGGGCCGCTGCACCCGGATGGACTGGAGCAGGCCCACCGCCACCCAGACCACGAACATGGACGAGCCGCCGTAGGAGACGAACGGCAGGGGCAGGCCGGTGACCGGCATGATGCCGAGCGTCATGCCGATGTTCTCGAAGCCCTGGAAGGCGAGCCAGGCGACGATCCCGGCGGCCACGACGGTGCCGTACAGCTCGGTGGTCTCGCGGGCGATGCGGCACGCGCGCCACAGGACGACGCCGAGCAGCACGATGATCAGGCCCGCGCCGGCGAAGCCCAGCTCCTCCCCCGCCACCGTGAAGACGAAGTCGGTCTGCTGTTCGGGGACGAACTGGCCGGTGGTCTGCGAGCCGTGGAAGAGGCCCGCGCCGGTGAGGCCGCCGGAACCGATGGCGATGCGGGCCTGGTTGGTGTTGTAGCCGACGCCGGACGGGTCGAGGCTGGGGTTGGCGAAGGCCGCGAACCGGTTGATCTGGTACTCGTCGAGGATGTGCAGCTGCCAGATGGCGATACAGCCGACCGCGCCCGTGGCGAGCAGGCCGAACACCCAGCGGTTGGAGGCGCCGGAGGCGAGCAGCACACCCAGGATGATGGCCACCAGGACCAGGACCGTGCCGAGGTCGGGCATGAGCAGCACGATCAGGATCGGTACGGCGGCCAGGCCCAGGGACTGCAGGACCGTGCGGTGGTCGGGGTACTCCTTGTCACCGGCGTCCACCCGCGCGGCGAGCATCATCGCCATCCCGAGGATGATCGTGATCTTCACGAACTCCGAGGGCTGGATGGAGAAGCCGCCGCCGAGCACGATCCAGTTGCGGCTGCCGTTGATGGTGGCGCCGAGCGGGGTGAGCACCAGCAGGATGCCGAAGAGCGAGGCGCCGTAGAGGATCGGGACCGCGCTGCGCAGCGTGCGGTGGCCCAGCCAGACGGTGCCGATCATCAGGGCGAGCCCGATGCCGGTGTTCAGCAGGTTGCGGATCAGGAAGTAGTAGGGGTCGCCCTGGTTGATCTCGGTGCGGTTGCGGGTGGCCGAGAAGACGAGGGCGGTGCCGATCCCGGAGAGGGCGAGCGCCGACAGCAGTATCGGCCAGTCCAGGCGGCGGACCACCGAGTCACGGGCGAGGAGCCGGGTCCAGCCGGCCCGCTGGGGGCCGTACCCGGGGACGGAGAAGTTGTTCGCGCCGGTCATGCGGTGGTCCTCCGGCTCCCCCTGCGGCGCGCGCGCCTGCGGGTGTCACGGTTGCCCGTGGGCGTGTTGGTGGTCGCCGGTGTCTGCTGGTTGTCGGGGGCGGTGGTGTTGCCCTGCTCGGCGACCTGCTTGGCGATCTTCTCCTGGTCCTTGGCCGGGTCGCCGGGGATCTTGGGGGCGGGGATGGTGCCGTCGGGCTGGATCGCCGGCAGGCTCTTCTGCGGGGTGGGCAGCAGGGCCCTCTTGTTGTCGACGGAGCCGTCGGCCTGCACGCCGTACAGGGAGCTGTAGATGTTGCGCACGGCCTCACCGGAGGCGCCGGAGCCGGTACCGGCCTGGGCGATGGTCATGATGACCGTGTAGTCCTTGGTGTAGGTGGCGAGCCAGGACGTGGTCTGCTTGCCGTAGACCTCGGCGGTACCGGTCTTGGCGTGCAGCGGGATCTTGTCCTGCGGCCAGCCGTTGAACTTCCAGGCGGCGGTGCCGCGCGTGGCGACGCCGGCGAGCGCCTGGTCCATCATGTCGCGGGTGGCCTTGGTGATGGGCAGCCTGCCGTGGGACTCGGGCTTGATCTCGGTGACGTGCTTGCCGTCGGGGCTGATGACGGCCTTGCCGATGGTCGGGGTGTACATGGTGCCGCCGTTGGAGATCGCGCCGTAGATCACGGCCTCCTGGATCGGGGTGAGCAGGGTGTCGCCCTGGCCGATGGAGTAGTTGATCTCGTCGCCTTCGCGCATCTTGTTGCCTTCGAGGCAGTTCTCGTAGGCGATCTTCTCGACGTAGGTGCCGTTCTTCTTGCCGGACTTGCACCAGGCGTCCTTGTTGGCCTGCCAGTACCGCTGCTTCCACTGGCGGTCGGGGACGCGGCCGGTGACCTCGTTGGGCAGGTCGATGCCGGTCTCCTTGCCGAGGCCGAACTGGTGGGCCGTCTTGAAGAACCAGTCCTTGGGCTTGCCCTTCTTCGGGTTGATGCCGCCGTCCCTCTTCCACTCGCTGTCCGCGAGACCGTAGAAGACGGTGTCGCAGGAGACCTCCAGGGCGCGGCCGAGGGTGATGTCGCCGAAGTTCTCGCCCTCGAAGTTCTTGAAGGTCTGCCCGCCGACCGAGTAGGAACTGGTGCACGGGTAGGCGCCGTTGAAGTCGTAGCCGGCCTGGACCGCGGCGGCCGTGGAGACCACCTTGAAGGTCGAGCCGGGCGCGGACTGACCCTGTATGGCGCGGTTCAGCAGCGGGTAGTCGGAGTCCTTGCCGGTGAGCGCCTTGTAGTCCTTGGCGGAGATGCCGCCGACCCACACGTTGGGGTCGTACGTCGGCGCGGACGCCATGGCGACGACGCGGCCCGTCTTGGCCTCCATGACGACGACGGCGCCGGAGTCCGCCTTGTAGTTGGTGCCGGTGATGCTGTCGTACTGCTGGCGGGCGGTCTTCATCGCCTTGTCCAGCTCGTACTCGGCGACCCGCTGGACGCGGGCGTCGATGCTGGTGACCAGGTTCGAACCGGGCTCGGCCGCATCCGACTTGGCCTTGCCGATGACCCGGCCGAGGTTGTCGACCTCGTAGCGGGTGACGCCGGCCTTGCCGCGCAGTTCCTTGTCGTACTGCCGCTCCAGGCCCGAGCGGCCGACCATGTCGGAGCGCAGGTAGGGCGAGGGGGTGTCCTTGGCCTTCTGGATCTCGTCGTCGGTGACGGGTGAGAGGTAGCCGAGGACCTGCGCGGTGTTGGACTTGCCGGCGCCGGCGTAGCGGCGCACGGCCTCGGGTTCGGCGGTGACGCCGGGGAAGTCCTCGGCGCGTTCGCGGATCTGCAGGGCCTGCTTGGGGGTGGCCTCGTCGGTGATCGGGATGGGCTGGTAGGGCGAGCCGTTCCAGCAGGGCTGCGGGGTCTTGGCGTCGCAGAGCCGGACCTTCTGCAGTATCTCCTGCGGGTCCATGCCGAGGACGCCGGCGAGCTTGGTGAGGACCGCCTTGCCGTCGTCCTTCTGCTTGAGCAGGTCGGTGCGGGAGGCGGAGACCACCAGGCGGGTCTCGTTGTCGGCGAGGGGCACTCCGCGGGCGTCCAGGATCGAGCCGCGCGTGGCGGGCTGGACCACCTGCTGGACGTGGTTGCCGGACGCCTCCTTCTGGTAGTGGGCGCCCTCGCGGATCTGCAGGTACCACAGCCGGCCGCCCAGGGTGCCGAGCAGGGAGAGGACGAGGATCTGGATGACGACGAGCCGGGTCTGGACCCGTGGGGTCCGGCCGGTCTCGGGAATGTTGGTCACTGGTGCTGCCTCCCCCTCTCAGTGTGCGGATGAGCTGTGCGCGTACGTGTCGTGCCCGGGCGAGCCGGGTGACCGGACGCCGTTCGGCCGCCGTGCCGTCACAGGCGCTTGACCCCCTTGATGCGGCCCACCCGGGTGGAGCGGTTGCGGGCCTTCGTCTTCAGGCCGCCGAGCGCGCCGCGCTGGCCGCCGATGCGCAGTCCGGTGCCCGAGGAGAGCCAGCCGGAGGAGATGTCGGCCTTCTTGGAGGCGGAACCGGCCTCGGCGAGCGGGTCGTTCTCGGCGCGCCGGGCGAGCGCCATGATGCCGGGGACGACGAACGGGGCGAGCAGCAGGTCGTAGACGGCGGCGCTGATCAGCAGGCCGGGCAGGCCGACGTGGCGGGCGGCGGTGTCGCCGACGAGGGCGCCGACCCCGGCGTAGAGCAGGGTGGAGCCGATGGCGGCGGCGACCACCACGGCCATCGGGCCGGTGGCCGACTTGACCTGTCCGGTCTCGGGCTTGATGAGTCCGGCGAGGTAGCCGATGACGCACAGCACGAGGGCGTAGCGCCCGGCGGCGTGGTCGGCGGGCGGGGCGAGGTCGGCGAGGAGTCCGGCGCCGAAGCCCACGAGGCAGCCGCCGACGTGGCCGTAGACCATGGCCAGGCCGAGCACGGTGAGCAGCAGCAGGTCGGGGACGGCGCCCGGCAGGTGCAGCCGGGCCAGGACGCTCACCTGGATCACCAGGGCGACGACGACCAGCACGGTGGAGAGCAGGATCCGGTTGAGACGCATGGGGACTTTTCTCGCTCCTACTGCTGCTGGCCGTCGGTGGACTGCGCGTCGGGGCTGCCGCCGGCGTCCGATGACGGGGTGACCGTCACGGTGACCGTGGGCGTCGGGGTCGGCTTGGGCTTGGGCGGCAGGACCGCGTCGCGCGGGTCCTTCTTCGGGGCCTGGACGACGACGCCGACGACGTCGAGCTTGCTGAAGCCGACGTACGGCGTGACGTAGACGGTGCGCGTCAGGTCGCCGCCGGAGGGGTCGACGCGGGAGACGACACCGACCGGGACGCCGGGCACGAACGGCTTGTCGGACTGCGAGCCGAAGGTGATGAGCCGGTCGCCCTTCTTCACATCCGCCTTGCCGTTGAGGAGCTGGACGCGCATCGGGCGGTCGCCCTGCCCGGAGGCGAAGCCTAGTTCGTCGCTGCCCTCCATACGGGTGCCTACGGTGAAGTCGGGGTCGTTGGCGAGCAGGACGGTCGCGGAGTCGGGGCCGACGGTGGTGACGCGGCCGACGAGTCCGTCGCCGTTGAGAACGGTCATGTCGCGCCGGATGCCGTCGTTGGAGCCGGCGTCGATGGTGATGGTCCAGGAGAAGCCCTGCGCGGCTCCTATGGCGATGACCTGGGCGCCCTTGATGCCGTACTGGCCCTCGCCGGCCAGCTTGAGCATCTTGTCCAGCTGGCTGAGGCGGCTGCGGTTGCGGTCGTCGCTGCCGAGCTTGGCCTTGAGCGCCGCGTTCTCCTTCTCCAGCGTGGCGAGCCGGTCGTGGCGGTCGCCCGAGTCGCGGATCGCGGAGACGGCGTTGCCGACCGGGTCCACCGCGCCCGACACGCCGTTCTCGATCGGGCCGAAGACGGTGGCGGCGGCGCGTCGGGCGCCGTCCACCGGGGAGTTCTCCCCGCCGCGGATGTCCACCGTGATCAGCGCGAACGCTACGGCGATCAGCAGCACCAGGAGCAGCCGGCTCTCTTTCGTGTCCCTCACGTGCGGCGGCCGTGCCCTTCCTCGTAGGAATTCGGGTGGCCCCCGGTGAGCGCCGGTGGCGAAGCGCAAACCCAAGGGGCCCATTTGTGGGAGCTTATGCCTCTATATCAACGATCCGCCGTACGAGAGGAGATCATCTCGTACGGCGGAATCGAAAAGTTTCCTCATCGGCGCGGCTGGGCGTCCAGTACCTGCTGCAGCGCCTCGAATTCCTCGACGCACTTCCCGGAGCCGAGCGCCACGCTGTCCAGCGGGTCCTCGGCGATGTGGATCGGCATGCCGGTCTCCCGGCGCAGCCGCTCGTCCAGGCCGCGCAGCAGCGCGCCGCCGCCGGTCAGCACGATGCCCCGGTCCATGATGTCGCCGGACAGCTCCGGCGGGCACTTGTCGAGGGTCGTCTTGACGGCGTCGACGATCGCGTTGACCGGTTCCTCGATGGCCTTGCGCACCTCGGCGGCCGAGATGACGACGGTCTTCGGCAGGCCGGAGACGAGGTCCCGGCCGCGGATCTCGGTGTGCTCGTCGGCGTCGAGTTCGTACGCGGAGCCGATCGTGATCTTGATCTGCTCGGCCGTGCGCTCGCCCAGCAGAAGGCTGTACTCCTTCTTGACGTGCTGGATGATCGCGTTGTCCAGTTCGTCGCCCGCGACGCGGATGGACTGGGCGGTGACGATGCCGCCGAGCGAGATGACCGCGACCTCCGTGGTGCCGCCGCCGATGTCCACCACCATGTTGCCCGTGGCCTCGTGGACCGGCAGGCCGGAGCCGATGGCCGCGGCCATGGGCTCCTCGATGATGTGCACCTGGCGGGCGCCGGCCTGGGAGGAGGCCTCGATGACCGCGCGGCGCTCGACGCCGGTGATGCCGGAGGGGACGCAGACCACGACCCGCGGACGAGCCAGGTACCGCCGCTTGTGGATCTTCAGGATGAAGTAGCGGAGCATCCGCTCGGTGATCTCGAAGTCCGCGATGACGCCGTCCTTGAGCGGGCGCACGGCGACGATGTTGCCGGGCGTGCGCCCGATCATCTTCTTCGCCTCGGCGCCGACCGCGAGGATGCCACCGGTGTTCGTGTTGATCGCGACGACGGACGGCTCGTTGAGTACGATCCCGCGACCCCTGACGTACACCAGCGTGTTGGCGGTCCCGAGGTCGACAGCCATGTCACGGCCGATGAACGACATTGAGTTCCCCATCAGGATTCGTCTGGCCTTCCCCGGTAGCTTTTGAGGGCATTTCAGGTACGGCGAGGTGGGTGCTGTGACGTGAAGGCTTCCATCGTAAACGCGCCTGCACGAACACTGCGCGAGGGTCTCCGCCATTGTCAGCAGATGGCGTACCGCCTCGCTTGTGGAGACGGGCCATCGGGGGCACGCGTTCCCCCGATCGGCACCGGGTATGCCGCTGGGCGGCCGGGTTCCCACGGCCGCCCAGGTCAGACGGAGCGATGAACTGACGATACGTCAGAAAGCGTGAAGCGGAGCCGGCGCCCGGTACCCGGCGGCGACCCGACGGTCCGGGTCAGCCGCGGCCGGGGAAGAAGATCTTCACCTCGCGCTCGGCGGACTCCTCGGAGTCGGAGGCGTGGATCAGGTTCTCCCGCACGATCACACCGTAGTCCCCGCGGACGGAACCGGGCGCGGCGGCGATCGGGTCGGTCGGACCGGCCAGGGCACGCACACCCTCGATGACCCGCTCGCCCTCGACGATCATGGCCACGACCGGACCGGAGGCCATGAACGCCACCAGCGGCTCGTAGAACGGCTTGCCCTTGTGCTCACCGTAGTGCTGCTCCAGCGTGTCCTGGTCCAGGGAGCGCAGCTCCAGCGCGGTGATCTGCCAGCCGGCCTTGCGCTCGATACGGCTGATGATCTCGCCGGTCAGGCCACGACGGACCGCGTCGGGCTTGAGGAGGACGAGGGTGCGCTGGGTCACGGTGGACTCCTTCTGCTGTACAGATGTGCGGTGGGACGACCCTACAAGGTCGCGGTCACACAGCGTCAGCCGAGGCGGAGCCGGCCTCCGCGGCCCGCTCCGCGAATCTCGCCTTCGCCTCGTCGATCTTCCGCCCGAAGTGCACCGACGCCCACCACAGCCCCGCGAACACCGCGCCCAGGAAGTACATCACCGGCACCACGAGACCGGAGGCGACGAGCGCGATCTGCAGCGCCCAGCCGAGCGCCACCCCGCCGGGCCGCGTCAGCACCCCGCACAGCAGCACGCACAGCACCATCGCGATGCCGCTGACCGTCCACACGGTCGACATGGACAGACCGGGGTCCTTCATCGCGACCAGCGCGGCGAAGCCGATGACGAAGAACTCGCCGATCAGAGTCGAGGAACACAGCGTACGCACAAAAAGTCAGCCCCTCCCGAGGAGCAGTCGGGCCTCACCCACGGTGATGACGGAACCGGTGACGAGCACACCGCCACCGGAGAACTCGCCCTCTTCCTCGGCGAGCGTGATGGCGGCCTCCAGCGCGTCCGGCAGCCGCGGCTCGACCTGGACCCGCTCCTCGCCGAACACCTCCACGGCGATCGCGGCCAGCTCGTCGGCGTCCATCGCGCGGTGGCTGGAGTTCTGCGTGACCACGACCTCCGCGAAGATCGGCTCGAACGCCTCCAGCAGACCGCGCACGTTCTTGTCGCCGCTGGCCCCGACCACACCGATCAGCCGGCTGAAGTCGAACGCCTCCTGCACCGCCTCCGCCGTGACCTGCGCGCCCGCCGGGTTGTGCGCGGCGTCCAGCACCACGGTCGGCGAGCGCCGCACGACCTCCATCCGGCCCGGCGAGCTGACCGCCGCGAACGCCTTGCGGACGGTCTCCGCGTCCAGCGGCTCGGCGCGCTGGGCGCCCACCCCGAAGAACGCCTCCACCGCGGCGAGCGCCACGGCCGCGTTGTGCGCCTGGTGCGCGCCGTGCAGCGGCAGGTACACCTCCGGGTACTCGCCGCCCAGACCGCGCAGCGTCAGCAGCTGCCCGCCGACGGCCACCTGCCGCGCCACGACGCCGAACTCCAGCCCCTCGCGGGCCACCGTGGCATTGACGTCCACGGACTTCTTCAGCAGCACCTGCGCCGCGTCCACCGGCTGCTGCGCCATGATCACGGTGGCGTCCTGCTTGATGATCCCGGCCTTCTCCCCCGCGATCTCGCCCGTGGTGTTCCCGAGCCGGTCGGTGTGGTCCAGGCCGATCGGGGTGATCACGGCGACGTCCGCGTCGATGACGTTCGTCGCGTCCCAGCTGCCGCCCATGCCCACCTCGACGACGGCCACGTCCACCGGCGCGTCGGCGAAGGCGGCGTACGCCATGCCGGTCAGCACCTCGAAGAAGGACAGCCGGTACTCCTGAGCGGCGTCGACCATCCCCACGTACGGCTCGATGTCCCGGTACGTCTCGATGAACCGCTCGGCCGAGACCGGCGCGCCGTCCAGGCTGATCCGCTCGGTGATCGACTGCACGTGCGGCGAGGTGTACCGGCCGGTGCGCAGCTCGAAGGCGCCGAGCAGCGCCTCGATCATGCGGGCGGTGGAGGTCTTGCCGTTGGTCCCGGTGATGTGGATGGAGGGGTACGACCGCTGCGGCTCGCCCAGTACGTCCATCAGCGCGGCGATCCTGCTGACCGACGGCTCCAGCTTGGTCTCGCCCCACCGGGTCGCCAGCTCCGCCTCGACGTCGCGCAGCGCCTTGTCGACCTCGGGGTCCTCGGGACGCGCGGGCACGTCGGTGCTCGGCGGGCCGCCCTGGGTGCGCAGGGTGCGGCTGCCGGCCTCGATCACCGCGAGATCGGGGTCGCGGGTGGTCTCGGCCTCGATCATCTCGTCGAAGGAGTCGAGGGGGTCGGGCTGCTCGCTGTCGTCGTACGGGGGGAGGTCGCTCACGGGGCCAGTGTACGTAGGCCCGCTCGCCCGGCGGGCATGCGTGCCGCCGGGGCGGCGCCCGTGGGCGCGGGCGGCGCCCTGCCAGGGCGGTGAGCGTCCCCTGCCCACGGCGCCGGGGGTGGGCGCCGCGGCCGAGGGGGGGCGGGGGGGGGTGGGC